>CAMATL010000023.1 GCA_945861145.1 candidate division TM6 bacterium GW2011_GWF2_37_49
GCTGCGACATTTAAATGTCGCAGCGGCCACTTGTGTATTTAAGCTGTGTAGCCTGTGGTCATTTCAAAATTTTATGAGATTAAAAAGAGTAATGCGTCCAGAATTTCCTGATCACCATCGGCAATGACTTTTGCAATGGCATAGAGTGGGTACGAGTAAATTTTTTCGTGAAGCGAATAATTATTGCTGGAAAATCGTATGCCATAAGGGCTTTCTTTATGGCTTTCTAAAAAGGTTTGCATGCTTCTGAGCGTGCGTCCTTTGCCGCTTTTAACTTCTATGGGAATAATCTGTCTTTTTTGTTGAATGACATAATCAACTTCGGCTTCGCTGCCCCGTGCATCGCGCTTCCAGTAATATAATTTTGCTTTTTTTGTAGGGTGTTCGTAGGCAAGAAGCTCTTGGCCAATAAATGATTCTACCAGTATGCCTTTATTAATAAACTCGCCTAAAGGATTGAGAAACCAGTCCCCAACTTTGAGGTCAAGCATAAATTGGCTCAATGCAACATCTATGAAGATGAGCTTAAAGGTATTCAGGTCAGCTTGAGCTCCTAAGGGAATGCCTTGAGCATCTGAGTGCGTTACGCGATTGATGACTCCTGCAGTGACAAGCAAGTCTAAGCATGGTTCAAGCTCCCGTTTTCTAAAATCGCCAACAAGGCTGTATTTGAATTTTTTACCAAGCTGTTGAGGAATATGTGAAAAAAGTAAATCGAGATATTTTACCTGATGGCTTTTTCCATATTTTATAAAATCGTATTGATAGGCCGCAACCAAAGTCTGTGAGATTTGAGCGCATGCTTGTAGATTCAACTGGTTGCTCTGCCAGTAGGCTACTGCATGAGGCATGCCGCCGATGGCCAAGTAGTTACCAAGAAGGGCTAATATTTTATCATGAATGCCCGAAGACATTTCTTGCTCAACAGAATGAGATAAAATTTCTTTAATAATTTGATTGTGTCCCAGCGCGCATAAAAATTCAATAAATGACAGAGGATACATGTACAAAAACTGAACACGGCCCACCGGCACGCCAACCTGCTCAATGGCAAAGTCGAGCAATGACCCGGCGGCAATAACGTGAAGCTCTGGCATTTTTTCATAAAAATAACGCAAAGCAATAATGCCCTCTGGCGCGGCCTGAATTTCATCAAAAAAGAGTAGTGTTTGTCCAGGAATAATTTGCTGGCCAGTAATTAAAAAAATTTCGTGCACAATTCTCTGAGGATCAAGATCGTAATCAAAAATGGATTTTGCTTTTTTATTAGATTCAAAGTTGATTTCTACAAACGAGGAAAAGGTTTTGCCAAGTGCCTGCACAGCATATGTTTTTCCAACCTGACGAGCACCTCTTAGTAAAAGAGGTTTGCGTAGCGGGCTATCCTTCCATCCACGCAAATGGTAGTCAATTAATCGTTTCATGTAATCCCCTAGCAATGAGCAAAAATTAATTAACCGTGCTTTTTGGCCACGTATGGCCAAAAAGCATTGTAATTATAGCCATGCGTGGTTAAAAATCAAAGTAGTTGTAAAATTTAGCCTAAAGCAGTGAATTTATCTGAACAAGGGGTAATTTTGAGATAGTGATGAAAAGCTCTTTTTTTATGGGCAAGAAGAATCAGGAGCTGGTTGATTCTGGTACCATTATTCAGTAACAAGTAAATACACAAGTGGCCGCTGCGACATTTAAATGTTGCAGCGGCCACTTGTGTATTTAAATCAAAAATTATGGAATCTGTAAAAAATAAGTTCCGTTGCCTAGCTTGTTGATCATAACATCACCATCAAAGCTGGCTTCATCCAATAAATCACCGAGTGTATAGCTTTCACTGTGCTCTTCAAGCTTGCCATTACTATGTTTAGTATGTGTTATATATTCGGCGGCATTACCTGTGCGATTGTCGATTAATCGAAATTTTATTGTTGAGCCATTATCTTTTAGTTCAATGAATGCATGGGATGACAGTGAATTAATCGCTTCATGTAACCCCCCCCAAAAATAATTGCTTGCGGTAACGGTGCGGGGCTTTAATTTTTTGGGTAGATAAAAAGTTTATTACGCATGTTAATCACCAGTCCAATGATGATGCAGCCAAAGAGGATGTGCACAAGCGGTGCTTGGCGCAGATCGGGGTGGAGTAGCCACGGCAGCGTTGCTGCGGGGGCAAATGCCAAGAAGCGAATTTTGCGTAGGATGACTTTTACATACACAAGGCCTGCGTGGGTACCGATGTTTGCGTACATTGTGCCAGCTTTGATAAAAATCAGATTGAGCATAAATCCAAGTAAAAAGAGCCCGAGGCCGATCGGCCATTCGTTGCGCAGCTGCGCGACAGGGTTTGGTAAAAAATGAACGATCATAAAGCAAAGTGATGTGACAAGTGTGGCGGTGATAGGGCGTAGCCATTGTGAAAAATAAGGAAAAAAAGTGCCGCGAAACATAATTTCTTCTGTCAGTGCCAGCATGAACGTGGCGCCAAAGCCGAAGAGTAATTGACCAGCAAATTTAAGTAGATTTGGGGCTGTTACTGATTGTAATGCTGCATGTCCAGTGCCGTAGCAGATGCCCAAAAAAAGCGCATGTAAGAAGAAAAAGAATACAAAGCATTGTGCAAAAATCTTAAACGCGGCGCATTCTTTGAGAAAAGTGAAATTGCGTGCAACCCATGCAGTGCGAAACTCTGATGGCTGTTGATACACAAAAAACCCGAGTGCGCCAAAGACAAGCGTCGTGAAAATAATTTTACCGAGGTCTTTGCTTGCTAGAATATCAAATCCAGGCACAAAGAACCCAACACCCATCTGTACGAGCGTAGCTGCTAAAAAAAGCAGTAAGACCGACCAGCCGATCGGTCTTACCACAAAGAAAATTTTGCGCAAAACCATGTTGTGGAACAAAATCTACGTAAAGCTTAAGCAGCTGAACGGATTTGTTCTTTTAGGTGTTTGCCAGGTTTGAAGCGAGGCACTGCGATTGGTGGTAGGTTGATTTTTTCTTTTGTCGCAGGGTTTATACCAACGCGAGCCGGGCGCTTGGAGATCCAGTAGGTTCCAAAGCCGGTTAGAGAAACCTTACCACCTTTTTTTAGTGTGCGTTCAATGATGCGAGTAAATGAAGCTAGCACTTTTGAAACATCTTTTTTGCTAAAGTTTGTTTCTTCGCTTAGTGCGTTGATAAGTTCACTCTTGTTCATGTTTTTTCTCCTAGAAAAGAAGTGTGACTTACTAGATACATTTCAGTGTGAAAATCTAGTTGGTGTTGTATGCTTTGTCAAGAAAATGTGCTTTCTGCTGGTGTAAAAAAAATCACTTGTGTATTAATATTTTTACGGTGGAAAAAAAATAGCGTAGGAATCGCAATTCCTTGTTTTTCTTGTCTGAGAGAAAAGCTAAAAAAAGAAGGTTAAAAATTTTATTTTTGCCGGCTCATGGTAGAATTAAAGGTCATAAATTAACTGTTTTTTCAATGAGGGGTCTCATGTTTATTGATACACATTGTCACATTAATATTATGGTAAAAGAAAGCTTTGATCGGTTGCTTACAGATCAGGAATTGCACGATGCAGCAGCAGTAATTGAGCAAGCTAAGGCTGCGGGAGTAACGACGATTATTAATGTTGGCACTAGTTTGGTAGAAAGTTTGAACTGTCTTTCGCTGGCAAAGCGCTATCCAGAGGTCTTTGCAACGGTAGGTATTCACCCCTGTGATGCAACACCAGATTGGCAAAAAGATTTTAAAATCATCGCTCAGCATGCAAAAGAATGGCAACAGCATCGTATCGTGGCTATTGGAGAAGTTGGTTTAGATTTTTATCACAAACCATTTGATGCCCCTAGGCAGCGTGATTGCTTCAAGGCGCACATTGAGTTAGCGCTTGAGCATAATTTGGCGCTTAGTATCCACGTTCGCGAAGCGGGGCAAGAGCTTTTGCGTGTGTTGGATGAATATCACAAACAGATTAAACGAGCTGTTATTCATTGTTTTTCGCAGCCGCAAGATTTTGCAGATGAAGTACTTAAGTGGGGTTTTTACCTGGGCATTGATGCGCCGATTACCTACCCAAAAAATGAGTTATTGCGTAGCGTGGTAATCAATGCACCGCTCACTTCTTTAGTGCTGGAAACCGATGCACCATTTTTGCCGCCGCAAGCCTTACGTGGTAAAAAAAATCATCCCGCTTACATAGCTATGTTTGCTGGCGTGATTGCTGATCTTAAAGGGGTGTCGGTTGAAGAGGTTGCTGCTGTTACAACAAAAAATGCTCAAAAATTATTTGGCTTGGCTGCGTAATGCAACCAAGCCAAATTTTAATTAAAAATTTCTACTTCTCAGTACCTTCAGAAATTAACGAATGAGCCAAGTAATGGTCAGGATTGATCATTGCTTTGGCAAAAGCATTAATTTTTTCTGGGGTAGTATTTTCAATGTGTTGAGACAATGTATCAACGGATTCAAAAAGGTCATTGGCACGCAGATGACGATCAAGGATATAGTCATTCCAAGTGTTGTTGTTTTTGAATGCCTGTGTAACGTTGTTTTGTGAAATTTTCTTTGCTTGTGCGATTTCTTCAGCGGTAAAGCCTTCAGCCTGAATAGTGCGCAATACCGTTAGAATGATGTCTGTTGTAGCTTCAATATTCTCATTGCTGCAGCTGCAGTAAAATTGTAAGCGAGCTGAAGCATCATCGTAATCAACAAAAAGCTCATTAAGGTTTGATGAATATGCTGATTGAGCATAGGTCTTGCCAGTGTCGAAGCGTAAAGCCTCGGTAAGTCGCATTTGCAAAACATGCTTGTATAATTCTAGTATGCGTTCGGTTTCAAGAGAAACATGCATGATGAAAGGGAAGCTTACACAGACCATGGTTTGTTTTTGGCTTTTACGATCAAAAGTAATGCGTGAAGTGCCTGCTGGAAAATTGACTTCAACAGGGATTGCTTGCCATATGCTGCCTTTTGATGCTGGTAAGAGGCCCAGTGTGTTGTCAACGATAGGCATTAATTCTTCAAGGCTGACGTTGCCAATGATTGTGAAGGTGAATTCCCCAACATTGGTAAAGGCTGATTGATACACTTTGATAACGTCATTAAGCGTTGTTTGATCAATCATTTCTTCTGTCAGTGGATGAAATAGTGTTGTGTGTCCAAAATTTAATTCTGAATTTTTTTCTTGAAAAAGTCTCATCGGAATATTTTGTTTTTCCTTGATGGCTTCCTTAGTATTTTGAGCAAAGAGGCCAAATAGTTCTTGGTCTGCATTTGGCTCTAGCATTGTTGCCATTATGATATTAAAGCAAAACAATAAATCTTCTTTGCGGCTACTTGCTGCGACGATGCGGCCATGCAGATCAATTGATGTGCCAACCGAAAGATTTGGCTTATCGCTCAGGATAGTTGCCCATTGATAAGGCTTGAGTCCACCAATACCCATAGCGGCAATCGCTGAGCAAGCAAGTCTGCTAGGTACTGGATTTGCTTGCATAGAGTCAAACCCTCCTGGTGCAAACCCGGCAATATTAATACCGTTTTCGCTTAAAGTTGTTTGCTTGTAGTAAATCGTGATGCCGTTGCCCAAGACAATCTTTTTTGCTTCGATGGGCGCAATATCAGCGACGGTGTATTCGCCGCTTGTGGTGCCCGTTATTTTTGTTAATTCACCTGCTGCGAGTGCTTTGTACGGTTGCGTCGGTTTTATAACGCTGTTTGCTATTGTTTGGAGAAATAGTTCTTCATTTTCAATGCCGCCAGCAGCTGTATATGCTTCAGGGCTGAATGCAAAGAGATAGATTGATTTATTGAAATCGAAAAGAGCTTGCGCAGCAGCAGTTACATCATCTATTTCGATGGTAGAGAGGAGTTCATTTTCAAGCGTTGCTGTGGCAGGTATTGATGCGATATTAAGATGGTCGTTGTTGGTAAAGTGCTTGCCAAGGCGTGATTGAAAGAATCCATGAGGCAATGTATTGGCATTGGCTATTAAAAATTCATTTTGGCTGATTATCGATTTTTTTGCCCAAGCAAGCTCATCTTCACTGATGCCATAGTCAGCAAATTGCTTAACAAGATCAACGAGCTCTTTTGTAGCATCAAGAGCCTTGCCTTCTTTGAAGGAACTGACTGCGATGGAGCAACTAAGATCGGGAAAAAAATCATGAGCAACATAAGCGCCAAATCCTTTTGATGCGGCTTGAGGCTGATACGTCAATGTTGTCATGCGCTGGTTAAGAATAGTTGTTGCTAATGATTTTATCGTCATTGAGCGTAAATTATTAACGGTGCGGGGGCGGAAGGTGCCAAGATCGAAAAATATTTGCAGGCTTGAGTTGCCGTTTTCAGGGTCAACAAAAAACACAGAACTACCGTATTTTGGGCTTGGCTTGGTTTTAAGATGAGCTGTTGTGGCGACTGGTTTATCTTTAAGGCTGCCAAAAGATGATACGATAAGTTTTTGTACAGTCTCTGGATCAAAATCCCCAATTGCAACAAGCGTCATATTGCGGGGTACATACCATGTTTCATAAAAATTTCTGATCGTTGCCGATGTCGCATCGGTGATAATGTTAGCTTTGCCGATTGGAAAGCGGTTTGGGTAATCGGTGCCGGCCATAAAAACTGGCAAAAATACATACCATTGGCGCAGCTGTGCGCTGTTGCGCATCTGTAATTCATCAAGGACAACGGTACGTTCGACGTTAATCGCTTCATCGCGCAAAAGGGCGCGGCCGCCAAAATCACTTAGCGTTAAAAAGGTCTTGGCAAAAAGCTCTTCGTTGTCAGTTGGGATGACGAAAAAATAGCTCGTTTCATCAAAGCTTGTGTAAGCGTTTTTGTCAGCACTCGATTGAATACCGTGGCTATTGAAGTAATTCTCAAATTCTTTTTCATCGCGAAAATTTTCAGAGCCTTTGTATTGCAAGTGCTCAAGAAAGTGCGCAAGGCCTTGTTCATGCTCTTGTTCGTTGAGGGATCCAACATTTACAACGAGATTGATTATAGCTTGTTTTTCGGGACGTTTGTTTTTACGAATGTAGTAACGTAGGCCGTTGTCTAGCCTGCCGATGCGTAGGTCGCTATCAATTGGAAGTGCATCACTAAGCTGTTGGTGCAGGTCAATGTTGGCGTTGGCGATGTGTAGTGCGGTGATACTGAAGATAACTAACGCTCTACAAAGCATACGATATGATGTTTGTACCATAAAACCCCTTCACGCAATAGCGATAGATTTAGTGTTTTTGAAAGAACGACTAGGATGGGATTTTGGCACAAAAATAAAGCAGCGTCAATGTTACATATTGCTCCTTTTTGTAATGAAAATAGGCCGTTAAACTTTCGAGTTTAACGGCCTGTATTAATTATTTTTTTGTAATGAATTATGAGATATTTACTTATTCTGCTTCTTCTTTGTCTTCAGCGCCTGCTATGGCGGCTTTTGCCGCTACAACTTCAGCTGGATCTTTAACTGGGTCTTCTGCAGTTACTACAGCTGCAGTAGATACTTCTGCATCTACTTCTTGGTCTTCACCATAAAGGTTTACACCAAGAGCGGCTGCGGCGAGTGCCAGTAGTAATAAACGTTTAAACATAAAAATCCTTTCTTGTTTGGTGGTGGAATAATTTCTTACGTTATTTAGCCTTGTGTGTTTTCAGCCGTAACTGGGGCTGCGGTAACTGGGGCTGCGGTTTCAGCTGGTTTTTCAACCACAACTTCAGCAACAGTTCCTGCAGCAGGTTCTGGGGCTACAACTTCAGCTGTTTTTTCAACAACTACAGCCGTTTGGGCTTGCGCTGCGGCATTATCCAACTCTGTTGAAAGGGCTGCGAGCGCATTGGTAGTTTTTTCTTCAGGAGCCTTTTCAGCCGCAACTGCACCAGCAGCTACAGGATTTTCAGCTGTAACTGCAGCTGCTCCATGTAAGCCAGCGCTCAACATAAATAATGGTGCCAAGGCAAGTGTCATAATCTTTTTTACTAATTTCATCATGAAAGAACTCCTTTTTTTAACCGTGATTATCTTTGCAAATTTTCCTTTGTCCATTATCTAAGCCTATTGTTTATTATTTATAATAGTCAATAAGTAAAAAATAAATAAGAGATATGGCTTTGATTTGTCAAAAATAAGTGATTTAAAGGTTTCAGATTGAATGGAGTGAGATTTTCTAGAACCTATGGCTTTTACCGACAAGTCGTTTGAAACGGCTTAAAATACGGTCAAAAAGTACATGGCTCAGGCAGCCGGTGGTAAAATAGAGGTACAATGCAAAAGCTGTGTACGTGTACTCTGGGGTGCTGTAGCAGGCGTACAGCGCTGGAATGAGTGAAAACATTACCAAAAAGGCAGGTTTATGTGTGATTGTACGGTGTGTAAGGAAGGCAACAAATAAGATGCAAATGCCGATCAGTGCAAACAAATGGTAATGCTTGGTTAAAAGTGTAATCAAGACACCGCCAAAGCTGGCAATAAAGAACCATTTTTGCATTTTACTTGGAACATCGATATCTGGAAAAATTGAGCCAATCATGCTTAACGCAAAAGCGATTGGCACAAGGGACGTGGAAATGTTAAAAATTGGCATGTAGAGGGCTGCAAGCCGTATCACCAGGGCAAAACTTATCAGGCCACCGATTAGATGCGTCTTATAATTTGGCATAGGCTAAATTACTTTGAGGCGCATAAGACGGGTCTTAGGAAAGTAAAAATCAAGAATTTCTTGGTAATTGCGTCCACGCGAGACAAGCTCTCGTGCGCCAAGTTGGCAAAGGCCCATATTGTGCCCAAAGCCGTAGCCGTGAACGGTGATGTCATCTTGTAGCTTTTTAACCACATAGGCATTACTTTTTGCCTTGGAGCCTAGTGCAGATTTAAATTCATTGTTGGTGAACGAAATATTGTTTTTGCTGCCGTGAATTAGTACGCGATGGACAATCCCTGCGCGATCTTTTTCTTTTAGGCTGATCCCGATAATTTTGCCAATTTTTTTTGCTTTAGCCGCTAGCTTTGTAGAGTCAAGCATGTTTTGCAGCAGCGTATCTTTATCAAATGCGCAATTCCATTCAAAATTCGCTTTATTATGGCAGTACGTGCAGCGAGTCTTTCTGTACAGGTATGGTTTGTCGGCATCACGCTTCTTCATATAGCCAGGGATTATCCCACCACAACAAATATCAAACATGGTAAGCGCGATATCGCCATTGTACGTCAAAATAAGGTTGTGCGTTTCGTTTACCGCTTCGCGTAGATGTATTGAGTTGTGATTGCCGTTGTATACCTGATGAGAGTTTGTATTTTTTATGTCATAAAAAGGCGTCGTTGTAGTGTTGCTTCGGGTAACTTTGATTTGACGTACCGCATAAGAGCGTGAGGCAACTGCTTGTACTTTTTGCATTTCAAGCGGCCAGTAGGAAAGGCTTTCATAGCGCAGTACCGCATAAATATAGTCATCAAGATTTACTTTGTTTACTAGCTGAACCATTTTTGTCTTGGGATCAATGCGCAGGTACATGGTGCCTGTGTAGCGGAAATTATCAATCTTAACGTCGCCATCGATAGAAGCGATAGCAAGCTCATTAGTTTTTATACGCTTGTATGAACCATTTTCGGTCAATAAAAATAGATTGTGCTTGAAGGCAAGAAGGTTGAGAATTTCGTGCGACCAGCGGGCACGCTTGCCAGATGCGATCGGGCTTTCGAGCACAAAGCCGCGATTGTTTTGAATAGTAAACGTTACTTTTTGTTCAGTAGGGAATTCTTTGAGTAAGACCCGAATCATAATTTTTTTACTTGGTGGGGCCGGGCTTGGTATTAAATCGTCCTCGTCATCATCATCGTCGTCATCATCATCATCGTCGTCATCATCGAGCGAATCATTTTCATTGTCAGCCGGATCATCATCAGGAGCTCGGGTTTGAAGCTTTTTTGCAGGCGTTGGTTTTTTTTGTTCGGGCATGGCGAGCTTTGTACTAAGTTCGCCAGAAATTAAACGAGATACGGCTGCAATTTCAGATGCTTTACTTAGCGACTGACGTTTTTTAGCTTCGGGAATATCTCCAGGTGAGAGCTTTTTGCTCGAGAGTAATTTTTTATTGGTTGGCGGCTTGGTTGTAACAGCAGGATTTTTTCTTGTAGAGTCTTTTTTTGTAACTATTTTAGGCGGTGAAGTTGTTTTTTTAGAGGAAGTTTTTTTAACAGTCTTTTTTACAGGACTACTTATTTCTTCAACAACAGGCGTTGCCGCGATAGTTGTTTTTGTCTGCTGCGGCGGATCAAGCGAAAGCTTTTCTATCTGGTTGGCTATCGCTGTGATTTCGGCATCTACACTTGGAGGTGTGATAGATTTTTTTTTAACAATGACTTTAGTTGAGGGCTTTTTTTTAGTTGTATGTTTTGCAGGAGCCGATACTTTTTTAAGCGTCGGTTTGCCAGCAGCAGTTGTTTCTCCTGTTGGTTGTTCTTGTGTAAGCGATTCTGTTTTGAGGTTTGACGTTGTGATGCCAGCATCTACCTCTGGGCGTGCAGTTGTAATGCCTAGGATCATGAAAAAAGCTGCTGTAATAAATATGCGTGACATCATTATGCGTGGCGTCATAGTCCCTCTAATCAACGGTTACTCCAAGAGCACTCAATGCGCCCGCCATAGCTTGTGTAATTTTTATTTTTTTATCAACTCCAAAATTTGCAAGCTTGTCTGCATTAGTATTTTCTTCACGCATTACATGCCTGATTGAATAGTTAATGTTACGCAAAAGTTTTAGAGCAACACGGTGTAGCGTAATTAAGACTTCATTTCTTACTTTGTATAAACCTTGAATTTGTCTAACCAATAGCTGTGAGTCAGAATTAAAAATAACGCGTGTAGAAGGTTCGTGTTTGATTAACTCTTGTACATGAAGACATGCAAGGATGAGCGCCATGTATTCAGCTTGGTTGTTGGTTTTGTGTAGTAAGTAATACCCTTTTCTAATGAGCGAAACGCGATCTTGTGTTGTGATGTATACGCCAGCACCAGCATGACCAGGATTGCCGCGTGCAGCACCATCAACAAAAACCACGAGAGTAATTGCTGGTGTTGCAGGTTGTTTTGTTGGAGCTGTTTTTATAGCATCGCGAGCTGGTTTTTTATCCTGAGAAGAAGGTTTTTTTGAGCCTTTAAATGCCGGTTTTTTAGTAGCTGGTTTTTTGGCTGCCGGCTTCTTGGTAGCTGGTTTTTTGGCTGCCGGTTTTTTAGAACTTTTTATGATGATGGTTTTGGTTTTTTTTGAAGGGACACTACCAAATAATTTTAGTTGTTTTTCCATGACTATACTTGTTTCTCCGTATCACAATACAATAACCTAAAACAGCTGCGGCAAGGCAAAATTGCGTTTAATTTTAACCGTACAAGATCTTGAGCCAATACCTCATAAAAGCAAGACCCGCAACTGCTTTGGACAACGGGAGTAATTGGGTCTGGAATATTTGATTTCATACTTTGGTATTTTTTAAACCATTCTGGTGTAATTGTATTGATTACAATTTCTTGTTCGCCTCGATTACTTGCAATAGTTACATTGATCGCTTCAAGCTCTAGCTCGATAGCTGCAAGCGCTGCTTGCTCTTGCTTGCACTCTTCTAGCGCTGCTGGAGCATCTTGTGACATAAAGCGATTTAAGGTTTCAAGCTGTGCCATTTGTTCAAGGCAAACATCTTCCAAGCCATGGCATATTTTTTTGAGCGCTGTGATTTCATGTTCGATGGCAAGCTCTTCTTTGGGGCTTTGAGCTTCTTCAAGGCGGTGCTCTTTTGCGGTTAGCTTGGTTACAACAGCATTGATGTCAGCCTCTTTTAGCCCAACTTCATGACTAATTTTTTTATGCTCAGATACCATATGCTCAAGTAAGTTTTTGCGATTAGCAATTGCTGTTTGCTGCGCTTTGATTTGAGCGATGAGCTTATCTCGTGCGTCCGTTAGAGTTATTGCTTGTCTGTCGAGGAGCCCGAGCTGCTTGAATTTTTGCCATAATGGCGTGATTTGCATGTGCTACCTTGCCTGACGTTGTGGTTCGATACAATTTTTGTTATACAAAAATTACTCACCATGATCGGAGTTGATGTTCTTTGATTAACTATTTTTTCCTGTCCTTCTGGTCGCGGTGAGTGCTCTTTGAGCACGAGACGAACCAAAAAGCCTGGTGGGCCCACCAGGACTTGAACCTGGGACCTATCGGTTATGAGCCGAGTGCTCTAACCAACTGAGCTATGGGCCCTTACCATAGTTTGTTTCAAAAATTAGATACAACGTATTCTACTCAAAGAAATTTTACAAGTGAAGTAAAAAATCTTTCATGCGAGAAGCATAGCCAAATTCGTTGTCATACCAAGCACAAATTCTGCTTGTAGCCCCCAATGATTGGGTCAGTAATCCATCAACAATTGCTCCATGGGGGTTGCCAATAATGTCTGATGAAACAAGTGGTAGTTCTGTGTACTCCAGCGTGCCATGCAGGGTGGTTGCTGCAGCCTGTTTAAAAAGAGCATTAAGCGCTGCCGCAGACGTTGGCTGCTTAGTTATAACGGTGAAGTCGAGCATTGAAGTGTTCATGACCGGCACGCGCATCGCATGGGCTTTAAGCTTGCCTTCTAGGTCAGGATAAATTTTGACAATAGCTTTTTCAGCCCCTGTTTTTGAGGGGATAATGTTTTGGGCTGCGGCGCGAGCTCGACGAGGATCTTTGTGGTCGAGATCGAGTATTACTTGATCATTGGTGTAAGCATGAATGGTAGTCATCATACCGTTAAGAATTTCAAAATTGTCATGCAGTACTTTAATTACGGGCGCAAAACAATTTGTTGTGCAGCTACCAAGTGAAACGATTTTGTGTTTGCCTGGAGCAAAATCATGTTGGTTGATGCCGGGAATAACGGTGATATCTGCATCATCAGCGGGAGCACTAATTAAAACTTGCTTGGCACCTACTTGCAGATGCTGGGAGGCTAATTCTTTGGTCGTGAATTTGCCGCTGCATTCAATTACCCAGTCAACATTAAGTTGTTTCCATGGAAGATTTTGCGCTTCAAGCTCTGCAATGAGCGGGATGCGAATTCCATCAACAATGAGTGCATCGTTAGTTTGTTCTACGGTGAGTGGCAATGTGCGCATGGTTGTGTCGAATTTGAATAGATGGCCGAGATGAGGGCTCGCTGGTTTGCCGGTATTAATTGCTACCACTTCGATCTTGCCGCGGGTGTGGCTATCGAGCAGTAGGGTGCGCAAAAATGTTTTACCGATACGACCAAAACCATTAATCGCAATGCGTATCATTACCACTCCTTTTTTATAATTTTTTAACTACGTATCAAATCCTGTGCGAAATCTTAGGTTGGGAGGTGTTACTTTTGTCTGTTTCGCGCCGTATTGGCTATGTGCTTTTTGTGTGACTGGTTGATCTATTTTTGCAAAAACCATCATGGCAATTGGGTCTTTAAATTTTAATCTAACACGAAAATTACCCACATTTTTGATTTCCAGAACAACCACGTGTGGTGTTCCCAGTGTGCCATCTGCCACGGCGGCGGTAATGTGAGTGGTGATGCCTAGCCGGGCAACGGTGCTTCTACCATCTAAGATGGTGAGTATATCTAGAGGTGTTTGAATCGCCTCGTAAGTGGCTGCCAAAATAAATTGATTCGGCTCTAAATAAAATTCTTCTTTTGTAAGATCAATTTCTTGGTACACAAGGTCTTGCGGAACATTGAGCTCTACTGTTTGGTTTGGCATTGGAATAAGAATATCTTTGGCAAGGTGAATGCGAATGCCAACAGGTCTAATATTTTTTTTATCAAAATCAGGCCCAATAATAATTTTGCCTTCGTCGATGTAGCGCTCTATGGATTGATGTGATAAAAACACTATCTTGTACTCCCTACAAAGGATCGTTAATGTCTACTGTAGATCAATGGTAACCATAGTTTGGATTAAATCTACAATAAAAAAGGGCAGACTTAATAAAAAGCCTGCCCTTAAATAATCTGTATTCTCAGATTAAAAAGTATATTTCTTAATCACTTCAAGGAGTGGTGCAACACCTTCTTTGGACATTGTGTGTACAAGAATTGCTGGTGTGAAGCTTTGTAGGCGCTCTTGCAATGCTTCCATTTCTTCAGGACTAATTTTATCAATTTTATTGAATACGTGGATGATTTGCTTTTCGCTTACGCCAAGTTCTAGCAGCGTTGCATTTACTACAGCGATCTGATCTTCCCATGATGGGTTGCTCAGGTCGATCACGTGTAACAGTAAGTTTGCATAATCAAGCTCATCAAGCGTTGATTTGAATGCTTCGATTAAGTTGTGCGGCAAATTACTGATGAAGCCAACGGTATCTGAGATTAAATATTTCTTGGTTTGATCGATATAAAGTTCACGTGTGGTTGTGTCCAAGGTTGCAAACAATTTGTTCTCAGCGAGGACATCGCTCTTGGTCATGCGGTTGAGTAGGCTGGATTTACCAGAGTTTGTGTAACCGATGATTGAGATAAGAGGTATTTTGCTTTCTAGCCGTTGTTTGCGCTGCACCATGCGGGAATTGTGCAAGGTGTCCAGCTTCTTTTTTGCTTGACGATATTTGTCAGCAAAATGGCGCTTAATTTCTTCTCTATATGATTCACCAGGACCGCGAGTACCGATAAAGCCTGATTGTTGTGCAAAATCTTTGCCCTTACCATTGATACGTACGCGCATAAATTCAATGGCAGCCATTTCGACTTGGATTTTGCCTTCGGTAGTCTTTGCAGCTTTACTAAAGATGTCCAAGATTAGCTGCTCACGGTCTATGACGGTGCAGCCAAGCACATCTTCCAAGTTGCGTTCTTGTAGCGGGCTTAAAATTTCAGAAAAAATAATCTGGACAAATTTACGACCCTCGCAAAATTGGACGAGCTCTTCAAGCTTGCCTTTAGTTAGAAAAATGTTGGATTCTACGTAGCGAAGCTTGATGAACAGTGTGTCATCATAAACGGTGCCAAGTGTATCAACTAAGCTCACAAATTCATCGTAATAATATTGTGCATTACGTATGGGATTGTGTGGCCCAAAAACACCAACAAGTAAAGTAGCAGGGCGTTGATCCGCCGTGATTATAAGTTCGCCTTTAGCCATGTAATGCCTCTTTTAAGGTAAGGGGAGGTGCTAGATATTTGAGTAGCGCGGCAACAAATGGCTTAATAGCCTCCGGGCTTTGTGCTGTGATAATGCGCTCTTTTTCCAGTTCAATACAGAGATCGTCACTAAAAATAACGTGGTTGTCTGCAAAAATTTCTTTTGCGATGTCGGTAGGATATACCGTAGCTGTGCGATTTTGTAAGATGCCGGCTTGTGCTGGCACTATGCTTGCGTAACAAATGGTTGCCACAAGCTTTTTTTGTTCGTGAAAATAACGAACGACAGCTTGTACTTCTTCATTGTTCCACAGAAATGTTGGTGAGGCAAAGCCGCCAGGGATGACTATCGCATCGTATTTATCAAAATCAGTGAGCATCATTGAGCTGAGTAGTTTTGTTGGCGTTACTTTTGTACCAGCGCTCCCCACACAGATGCCAGAGCTAAGTCCTGCAACATCAACGTTGCAACCAGCTTCGACTAATGCGTTGTGTGGTTGAGTAAATTCAAAATCTTGAAAATCGCGAGGCATAAGTACGAACAAAACATTTTTTTTCATCGAGGTCTCCTTTTTTTGTTGAGAGATGGGAGCGCTTGGAATATCGATTATTGTAGCCAGAAATTGGTGAGGATCAAGTCCATAACCAATGAATTGATAAGTTATTGCCGTCGGCTCTAGCGTTATGCTCATGGCCATATCACAGCCGTGACGACATAGCTTGGTGGTATGAGTGACTCCGATGAGTGTAAGGCCAATTTCATTGCTTGCATAGCCAGACTCAAAAGTATCAAATGCTTCGTCCAAGAGCTGGTCGCAAAATATTTCGCCTAGAGCTGAAGGGGTAATTTTGAGCGTAGTTTGTACTTGTTTGTCATCATATTCAATCGAATGGCTGACGATGTTGTAGGCTGCTTTATTTTTTTCGCAGGTGCTGTTTTGTACTGTCGTGAAAAAAACATCATCTTTGCTTGTGGTGGTGGTTAGTTCTAAGCGTGTGTGAATGCCGCCTATGTTGAATAGGGAGCCATCAGCTAGCGCAGGAATTCTGTGAATTTTGCCGCGGGCTGCGTCACGTAAGCCAAAAGCGAGCTGCAGTAAATCTCGTGCATGCTGGTCAGTTGAACGAGATTTAGGGGGAGTGCATTTTTTTGCCACACTCAGACCAGTAGTTAGCAGCGTTGGTACCTCGTAAAGGCTCTCTGCGGCTTGTGGTTGCGTAATTATTGGTTGCGCTGTTTTTTTGCTGCAACCAGGGAGGAAAAGTAAAAGTGAAAACAATGATAGGAGTAGATGCTTCATAAGTCTTTCCAGCGGTGTGATTCAATCCGGCGTCAGACTAGCATAAACTTAAAAAAATGCCTAGAAAAAAGGGTTAATCCAGCGCAAACACGACCTTGCCCGACTCTTTAGTAAGCCTATGGCTCTTTGGGGAGGATAGAGGCTTTGAAAGTATACTTCTACTTTTCAGATCTATTAGTTTTTGGCCTTGCGGTAATATTCAAGTATGTGTCGGTCAGCCTTACCTTCATCATTATCAGGTCGAATAGCGATATCGACAAAGCCGAACTTTTTAAGAGCTTTATAGCTTCGCTTGTTCCAGACGCGTACCTGAGCTTCGTATTTTTGCTCGTGCGGTTTCAATTGAAAATAAGCGTCGGTAATGAGCTGGTATGCTTCCTGGATGCGGCCGCCACCCCAGTAATTTTCATTTATCCAGCAGCCAAGCTGCCCTGGATCGCTATTGTTTTTCTCCCGAATTTCGATTGCACCGATTAATTTGTCGTCTTTAGTGTCAAAAATTACGTAATACAGCGTTTCGCCTTTGGCGCAAAGCTCCATGATGCAGCGGAGGATACGAATTGTGTAGTCAAGCGTGATATGCTTTGGTGACTCAAATGGCTCGCGTACTTTAATTGAAAACATATTGTGAAAATCAATAAAATGCTCTTCACGTAATTTTTTGAGCGTTACAATTTTACCGGGAATAACATCAGGCGCAAAAAGCGTGTAAGCTACCGCCTCAGAAAGTGACGGGACTTGTTTTGAAGTAAGTAAAAATGTAGTCGCCACAATGCCGAGTATCGCGACACCACCTAAAAGAGCTAATTTTTTGTTAATTTTTGCCATTCGTTTTCCCCCGATTAATAATTTCTTACACAAATGTATCACTTAAAGGGTCTATTTGGCAATAAATTTTCAGATTGATATTATATGACGCATGTAATTGATTGAGAAGGGCGCTTTAATTTACAGCGGGCAGTTGCCTTGTTTTTTGCGCGGAAGGTATTCGACCTTTTCGCTTGTGATTTCAAGCGCGCGCGTGATGTGCTCGCGTGTTTTGTTTGGATCGATTATTGCATCGATATAGCCGTGTTCTGCGGCTATGTAAGGATTTAAAAATTTTTCTTCGTAAGCTTGTTCAAGCTCAAGCTGCTTTACCAATCGGTCGTGGTTTTGTAGTAAGGCGAGCTGTTTGCTGTGCATGATGGTGATGGCTGCTCGAGCACCTAGTACAGCAATTTGTGCTGTTGGCCAGGCGAAATTAAAGTCAGCTCCAAGCTCCTTGCTGCCCATAACAATGTAGGCACCGCCAAATGCTTTGCGAATGATAACGGTAATTTTTGGTACGGTGGCTTGTGCGTAGGCGAAAAGCAGCTTTGCACCGTGGCGGATAATGCCTTGATGCTCTTGCTCGATGCCAGGTAAATAACCAGGCACATCGACAAGAGACACAATCGGGATACCAAAATTATTACAGGACTGGATAAAGCGTGCGGCTTTGGTTGAAGCATCGATATCAATAGTGCCTGCTTTAACAAGTGGTTGGTTAGCAACGATGCCAACGGTGTGCCCACTGATTCGAGCAAATGCGGTAATAATATTGGCTGCAAATTCTGATTGCAGCTCGCAGTAGGAATTTTGATCTATGATCCCAAAAATAATATGGCGCATGTTATATGTTTGATTTGCGCTTTCTGGTAGCTGTGCAGCCAGCATAGCAAAATCTTCGTGAACATGGCCACGTTCAAGCTTTACAGGGGATTCTAAGTAATTTTGTGGGAGATAATTTAAAAGTTTTTTAACGGTATAAAAGGCTTCCTGTTCGCTGCTTGCCACCAGATGAGCGAGGCCAGATTTTGTGCTATGCACTTCCCAGCCGCCAAGTTCCTCTTTGGTTGCTTGCTGGTTAGTTACCTGCTCAATGACTTGTGGGCCAGTAATGAAAAGCTGGCTAATTTCTTTAGTCATGATGATAAAATCGGTTAGCGCTGGGGAATATGCGGCGCCGCCGGCACAGGGGCCTAGAATGATAGAAATTTGAGGCACAACGCCGGAATAGCGGATATTGCGCATGAAGATGCTGCCATAACCACTTAGCGCGTGGATTCCTTCATCTATGCGAGCTCCGCCCGAATCAATGAGGCCAATGATTGGGCACCCAATTTTTGCAGCCAT
>CAMATL010000024.1 GCA_945861145.1 candidate division TM6 bacterium GW2011_GWF2_37_49
GCACCTTGAGGAGAAGTTGGTAATGCCGGTTGGCCTTTCTCATTTTCATCTTTCCCTAGCCCTGGCAGTTGCGGTTGTCTACTCCAACCACATGAAGTGTTTGATGGTTTGAAAGGAAACGGATCCTTTGCTTCAAAAATGTTTTCAGCCCCATCTACTACACAGCTGCGACCAGGAAGCACTGTTACATTATCCCGCAGTTGCGGTTGCCTACTCCAACCACATGAAGTGTTTGATGGTTTGAAAGGAAACGGATCCTTTGCTTCAAAAATGTTTTCAGCGCCACCTACTACACAGCTGCTACCAGGAAGCACTGTTACATTATCCCGCAAAGGATCAGATGATCTCTTACTATTCTCATCGTTGTCATAGCCAGGAAAGCACGGAGCATCAATTAAACCTTTTTCCTCATCTCCAAGAACTGTTTCATTAGCTCCAGCACGAGATACTTCCTGATTCCTTTTTCGAACAAGAGATCGCTTTTGGTAAGACTCTTTTACTTCCTGCTCTTCGGCAAGGCGCGAAGCTGCAGTTTGTTGTTCAGCAATCTGTTTTTCATTGGCGATGCGCTTTGCTTCAGCTTCTTTTCGTTGATTTTCTGCCTGACGGCAAGCCTCGACTTCTCGCTGCCTAGCAAGCTGTTCTGCATCAGCACGTTGTTTTTCAAGAGCCGCTTGTTGCGCCTTCTTTGCTTCAACAATCTCTCTTTCTCGTTTAATAAAATTAACAAGAGCCCATTGATCCTTGCCACTACCTATTACACCAAAAGCCAATGCGTGATAACGTTTGTTTTCAAAGCCTGTAATCTTTGGTAATTTTTTACAGATTTTATGTAGAATTTTGTGCGACACAGCATCGCCGTCTGGTCCCAGTATAACGGCAAGGTCTTCCACAAAATTGTCCCAACCATCCATGGAACGTAGATAATCTAAAGCAACATCGCTTTGATATAGAGGGAATTGTAGAAAGACAAATTGCTTAAATTTTTCAGGATCCGTTTGGCCAGAATCAAGAAATGTCTTGAGAAGCGTAGCATGCACTTCTTCTTTAGTGCTACAGGAGTTAATCTTATTATCAAGACCATCAATGTGCGGCATTGCAGCAATTCGCTGAGCAATCATAGGCACTGCTTCATGCTGCTTTTGAGTCTTAATCGACCCTACCTTAATTAGTTCATTGCCATGCCTGGTAACTTGCAGATTTGCAGCAGCTTACATAGAAGGGGTTCTTCTTCGTAGTGCGTCTTTACCCAATTTACGAAAAAATTCTGAGGGCAATACTCTCTTGCCCTCGGAATAATAACCATCATACCCGCGGTAGCGAGAATAACGAGCATCAAAAAACATTCCCCACGTAATTTTCTTAACCCACGAATTGCCTGTGTCTTGTTCCAGCAATTCTGGCATAGCAGACATCCACTCGTCATACCCTGGAAAGGTTTTTAAATACTCTATGAACGGCGGAAATTGATAATACTCAATCCTACTGAAACAAAAATCAGCATCGGCTTTCCCTTCAGCCTCTGCATCAAGAAACTTTCCCCACCACTCGGGATTTTGAGTTTCAGGATTAGACATAATCGCTACAGCTTTTCGGCGATTATGATCTGCTTGTTGTAGAATGGCAGCGTGGCGAGCCTTATCAGATTGGCCATCTGTCCTCATATCTAAACTTACCGTAAAAGATGAATTATTATGAACAACTTGTTGCTGTTGTCCATTGAGACCAACCGTTATATTGGGGCTTACGCTTTTTAAAAAGGATGGCGGTTGATAAGTTTGTGGAGCTTCATTATAAAAAGATCTCCTCGAAAATTGAACCGGAGGTGGTGCTTGTTCAAAAGGAATTTCTATTTCATTTTTAATTTCAGAAATGCTTTCAGCTTCGCTAGCTTTTTCCGTTGCCGTATAGAGGGAGTTATCCGGCCCAAGTACAACGGCTTTCCATTCTCCGCCTACCACTTCATTAACAGAATCAGAGTCGTTTCTAACTATTATAATTTGTGACAACTGACCAGGAATTTCTGTAATCGATACCGCTTTTGCGTCATATTTTTTAGAATAATAATCGAGTGCTTTAAGATCTTCTTTCATGGATTCTGCAATGTATTCATTACTTGTTTTCGCAGGGGCCTCAACAGCTGGGGGGGGAATTTGCAATGGAAGCGGTGGAATATTTTTTTCTTCTTGATCACCCTTATTTCCTGCTTCATGAGCCCTACTTGCTCCCACTACAGCCCCGAGACCAACAAAAATTTTTAAAAAATCAATGCCTCTCACTACTGCTGCCGGCAAAGCAGGATTCATGTTATGCACAAGTATTCCTTGCTCAGATACAAAGAAATTATGATTCTTCTGTACTGATAACGAATACGCTGAAACAGCATATTGCATGATAACTACATCATCAACAGTAACGGCTTCTGGTGGCACCATTGCTATACAATGTTTACTGGTTATATCGCGAGCCATAACCCATCTATCATCCTCAAAGGGACAATACAGGCGATGATCAGGTGCAACGGCTAAGAGCGTTTCACCCAAAGTGATCAATACAAAAGAATCAATCGTTGTTTGTTGTACGCGAGAAACAACATCATGCTCAAGCACACCGGTTTCAATATTGTAGCTGACAACTCTATCTCCAACCGACACGTGATCAATAGCTGTATATCCTTGCGGCGTTACTACAAGGGTTCCTTCAACAAAACCTTCACCGATCAAATAGGTTGGCGCCAATAATGTACAAGATGCTATAAGAGCTATACTTGCGATAAAAAATCGTTCTAATAAACGTAATATGAATCGTGACCTCACAAATCCCCCCAGAGATATAATATGTTTTTGCTATATTCTTACAGAGCAATAATTGTTTATATTATAAAATATAAACAATCGCACAAGCACCTTTTGTATCGCATACCATAACGCAAAAACCATAGTAATTTCATAATAATTGGACTTTAATGATTGTTGGTGTTGGTGTTGGTGTTGGTGTGAAAGCATTGAGCTATGCACTTAATAATCCGTACAAAGAAATCATGTGTATTCCAACAAGCAAAGATATAAAATTCAAGGCAAAGAACTCGATAGATGTGCAAGGCGCTCGTTCGACAAAAGCAACAGGAGCGGCGATTTTTACCATACCTACAAGCCTCTCAACGTTGCTTATGGCTAGTTCGATCATTTCATTTGGTATTATTGCTGTGTGGATTCCAATTGCTCTTTGTGTGGGTAAGAAGAATCAAAAGATGGTTGATTCAAAGTCTACCGTTCAGTAAACGAATTTAAACGAATGTTAGCAGTCGGCGCGATGTAAAAAACGCGAGTGATTATTTTATTGTTTCTGTTGCGCTTATAAAGATCACAGGAGTTTTATATTTGGTATTTCGTGAACGAAACCTTTTTAAATGTTGACGATGTGAAAAATATTAAGCTAATCTATATAGATGGGGCGGATCAATTTAGGTAACAGAAAATAGAACGTGGAGAGTACGCAAAAAAGGGCTCAAGGCAGTAAAATGCTTTGAGCCCTTTTTTGCTTTGTATAGCAATGATTAGTTTATGCAGCTGCCTAATGAAATGTAGCCAAGGTCCGTTGCATTGAGCAATGTGGACATGTGCATATTTGTTAACATGGTGCGTGATAGTGGCTGACGCAATTGTTTAACATAAATTTTGAATGATGGTGTCAGTTGAGCGATGTCAATTCCCCATCCCTGATTGCCTGTATTACCGCCCAGTGTTTGCGGCTGGCAAATATAATGCAACTCATTGAATGACATAAGCATTACTTCATTTGGTTTGAGGGCAAAATCGCCTTGGTTGCAGTAGCGGCGCTTGAGTGTGTAGCTGCCAACCTTTTTTAAATCAGCCCCGTAGAGATCCCAGACTGTTTCGCTTTCATCCAGAACAATAGTTTGTTGATTAGCAAGCGTTGCTTGAAATTGTTTGCCTGTGCGCTTGAATGATGAGCGAACCATGATAATTTTTTTATCATTATCGTTGAAGACGATTTGATCATTAACATTGCCAAGCAACAAAAATTCCCAGTCATTGGTGTAGTAAGTTGGTTGTGATGGCAGCTGTGGATCAATGTTTACAATATTGTAAACACCGCTTCTGATGAGCTGGAAAAGATCGCTTCCACCGGCAATATAAACCACAGTTTTACCGTTTGCGGCTTCTTGCGCAAGATTGGTAAGAGCGCTTTGATGCCAATTTTTCCAACCATGCCCAGCTAGTTTTTGCCAAATTACGCTGTAGAGATAGCGGAGTGCTTGGTGCTTGTCAGCATCTACAAGCATGCGCTGCGTTGTTGTGGGAAATTTGTCGCCAAAAACCCATTCAGCATAACGATTAGCAAGATTAAACATGAGCTCAATCTTGCGACTTTCAGTTTGTCCTGAAAATAAAAGTTGCGTGATGCCAGTAAATTGTTCAACTAGATTATTAGATGTGTTGTTTTTATCACCATTATCAAAAAGACCAAAATTACTGAGAAGATCTACTAGGCTGCCAATATCTGTATCAGCAAGTAGATAAAATGTTTGTAGGTTTTGCAAAAAAACATCATTGAGTGGCATGGCTATTTGATAACCGTAGTCAGTCATGCACCCATTGGTAAATGTTTTCAAGAAGGGAAGTTGTCTGTTAAATACGCGCAATTGCATTTCGTAGGATGCTTTAAAGTCTTCTACAAATTGCTCATTAATCGTTTCTGTAAGAGGTTGAAATGAACAGTCAGGAATTATTTGCTGGATTTGGATCCAGCGCTTAAATACCTCTGCGGCGTCTTTAACAACTGCGTTACTGGTCATGCTTGTGGTAAGCGCAAAAAGCGTTGCGGCTAAGATTTTTTTCATGCTTTTTCCTTTTGTCTTAGTTTGGATCTGATGCAAGATTAATAAATTTGAGATCAGCGTAATTGGCGATTGAAGCAATACGCAAATTATTGAGTGAATCGCGATCTAATGGTTTGCGCAACTGTTTGATCTGGCAGGTAAATGCAGCGTCAATGGCGCTTGGCGCAATGCCCCAGCCATCAAGTAGACTTGGCAAGCCAAGATAAATAAATTCGTCGTAAGACATTAAAAATTCATACTTAGGATCGATATCTAAATCGCTTTTTTGGACAAAGCGGCGATCAAATTCGATGGTGCCAAGTTCTTTATCAGTTTCAGCTGCGTACACGGTCCAGGTGGTATTGAATTTTTTTAATGGCACATATTGCTTTGCTGCTTTAGCTAGAAATGTTTCACCTTCGATTTGAGCGGTGCGTACAAGTTTTAATTCTTGATCGCCAAAGAGTCCTATGATTTCATCATCAACATTGCCTGATAGTAGCCATTCCCATCCGTTTGCATAGTAGCGTGCTTGTGATGGTAAAAATGGATCAATGATGGTGACATTGTAAATACCGCGGCACAGTAACGTGTAAATATCATTGCCGCCTGCAATGTATTTAATGCGCTTGCCGGCGTCTGTAGCAGCCTTAAGTGCTTTTAAGCAATCTTCGTGCCACAGCTTCCAGCCATTACCAATAATGTTGTACCAGATAATGGTGTGTAGCATGCGTGCGATGGAGTGATATTCAGCCTGCTGAATAGTTGCTTGGTATTGTGGAAAGGTCTGATTTTGGTAACAAAATTCAACCAAGCGATTAGCTAAAGCAATTGAGTAATCTTCGTCTTGGCGAGGCGTCTTTGCTGAAATTAAAAGCTTTGTAAGGGCTTTATATTTGTCTACGGTAAAATTAAAATTACCACTTTTATCGGTGGTTTCTGAAGCGTCTTGAAAGTTAATACTTTGTAAGAAGGCAACAAATGCAGCTGGATTGCTTTCTAGCGCAGAAAATAATTCAGCGACCTTGTGGATCATGTCTGAATGTATTGGGGGTTGGAACATGTATCCTTCTTTATTAATAGCATCGTTTGTGATTTCACTAAGAAGTGGCTGTAGTGTGCGTAGCAAAGGGAGGGCTTCTTCATAGTTTTTTTTAAACCGTGCTAGATACTCATCATTGAGCGTACCACTAAGATTTGTTAAGTCACAGTCGTAGACGACATGTTGAATTTTTATCCATTTTTCGAATATTTCAACTGGCGATAACGTGACGCTGTGTGCGAATGGAGTAGAACAGCCAATAGTAGCTAAAGCAAGAACCTTGATAAACTTCATAAAAACTCTGTCCTTCTTGTTACGAGTAAGTTTCTTTATGTAATGTCGTTTCCTAACGATATAAATCTAAAATCTAATAAAGACATGCTGAGCAATATGCGCAGATTGAGGAGCATATCCATAGTCAACGGCCAGCCTAGTTGCTTGACGTAGATGGCGCGCGCTGCAGGAAAATTTTTGATATCAATATCCCAACCACCAAGTGCCTCAGGAAGGCAAAGAAAAATAAGCTCATTGTACGATATAACAATTTGGGCTGAAGTAAAAAAATCGTGCTGCTCTAAGCCGCGGCGTGAAAATGACAGCGTGCCGAGTTTGTTTTGTGCGGGATCACAAATTTGCCAAACGCAGCATGGTGGCGTAGTTGAATTTTGTATGCGCGTAAACGTAAGTTTTTGGGTTGCGAATTGTTCAGTGAATGTGTCGCCAACGACAGCGGTTGAATCGATGCCGGTGAGCCATTGATATTTGTCAGCATAATAACGGGCTTGTGTTGCTGGTAGAGGATCGATGATGTCTATGTTGTAGATTCCGCGGCTGAGTAGTGCGGTGATATCGGTGCCGCCTGCAGGGTAAAGAAGTCGTTTAGTTTTGCTGATATTTTGCAATACAGCAAGGCATTCTTCACTCCATAAAAACCATCCCGACTCTCCAAGTCCTGTCCAGATTGTTGTATAAACGCCTTTAAGCGAGGCATATTCGCGTCGGTCAACATGGGCGTTTAGGCACCATGGAAAGCCATTGGTTAGTATTTCATGGAAAAGTGGCGCCGCTATTTGTGCGACCTGAATAGGGTCTTTAACGCCATCGCCATGCAATGAGCGAAGTAAGGTTTTTTGATAATCAGTAAATCCAGCAGTTGCTGCTGATGCCCCCATTTGAGTATGAAGGTTTTGTGCGCATGTAAGGACGGTGCCGCCAGAACATTGTTCATTTTTTGGATACGTGCGCATCTGTGATAACACAGAATTTTGGTGCATGCACACGATCGTTGCGCTCATACTTACAACCAGTATGAGCACAGATAAGACAAAATTCACTACTCTACTCTCTCTAATCTTTTTTAAATTATTAGCAGTCTTAGCTTAATTTATAAATTTTATGCTTTCCTGCTTTAAGGATCATGCCTGAGGTACTGGTGATTGTTGCCTTGAATTCAGCAACTACTACTCCATCAATTGAAACAGCACCAGATTCAATGAGTCTTTTTGCATCAGATGAGCTCTCTACAGCCTTAACTGCTTTGAGTAGATCAACAATCCAGCACGGTTGTGCCAATGAACTCAGTACATCTGCCGGCGTTGCTTGCGTGTAGTCACCTTTTTGGAAAAGGCTTTCAAATTGTTGGCGAGCTGCTTGCCCTTCAGCTGGGCTCCAGAAACGGCTAACAATTAGCTGCGCTAAATCTTTTTTTGCAATCATTGGGTGCAGAGTTTCGATGGAAACTTGATGACGCATATCTTCAATTTCACGATCAGTTTTTCCGCCAAGAAGAAGGTAATATTTCCACATTAATTCATCAGAGACAGACATGAGCTTGCCAAATGCATTGCTTGCTTCTTCCCAGAGGCCGACGTAGTTACCAAGACTCTTAGACATTTTTTGTACACCATCAAGGCCTTCAAGAATTGGCATAGTGATAATAATTTGCGGTTCTTGGCCATACTGTTCTTGCAGGAAGCGCCCCATTAAAAGATTGAATGTTTGATCAGTACCACCAAGCTCTACGTCTGCTTGAAGAACAACCGAGTCGTACCCTTGTATGATTGGATAGAATAATTCATGAAATCCAATGGCTGTGCTTTCAGCTAACCGCTTTTGAAAATCTTCTCGTTCAATGAGGCGGGCGAGTGTTGTTTTTGCGGCAAGTTTAACAATGTCGCTAAACGTCAAAGGGCTCAGCCATTCAGAGTTGCGGCGCACGGTCGTTTTGCTGGGGTCAAGGATTTTGCAGACTTGTTCGTAATAGGTTTGAGCGTTGCTGCTGATTTCTTCTTCGGTCAACGGTGGGCGCGTTTTTGATTTGCCCGTTGGATCGCCAATAAGTGCTGTGAAGTCACCGATTAAAAAAATGACTTCATGGCCGAGATCTTGAAATTGACGCATTTTGCCAAGTACGACTGCGTGACCAAGATGTAAATCTGGTGCCGTAGGATCCATGCCCAATTTAATTTTTAGTTTTTTCCCAGAGGAAAGCTTTTTGATTAAATCTTGCTCTGGAAGGGCTTGAACAGTGCCGCTTTTGATTATTTCTAGTTGTTCTTGAATCGCTTTCATGATTGATATTCCAGTTAAATAACGACAAGGCTTGTTAACCATGTGTGGGTTATGATGAATAATTTACCCAGAATTGCACTTCCTGCAAATGGTAAAAGCAGAAAGGCGAGTAAAATGAAAAACGAGTATTTATAAACCAACAAAGCTAGCTCTGGTGCTTTTTCATTAAGAAAGACCATTAACAAGTGCCCGCCATCAAGTGGTGGAATTGGCAAGAGGTTAAACACGCCAAGCATGATGTTTACGCCGACCATTGCTTGTAAAATTTGAATGAATGTTTTATTGATGGCCATCGGTATAAAAGCTGCTGGTAAAAGCTGTAGTAAATACATGCTTGCAAGCGCCATGACAAAATTTGACAATGGTCCTACAAAAGCTGTAATGAGTGAAAAAAACTTAGGGTGTTTGAAATTGCGTGGATCGAATACGACCGGTTTTGCCCACCCAATGTGTACGATAACAAGAAACAATAGCCCCCATAGATCAACGTGTGCGAGGGGGTTTAGAGTGAGACGTCCTTGTTTGCGTGGCGTGCTGTCTCCCAAGAGCGTTGCCGCAATAGCATGTGAAAATTCATGCATAGAAAGCGAGACTAAAAAGACTGGGATCATGATTGCAATACGAGCAATCCAACTTGACATATCAGCTGTCATTCAGGGTTCCTTTAAAATAAAATGGAAATGAATGTTGTTTTTATGATGACTTGCATAGAGGTAACTAAGTACCAAAAGACATGGCTTACACCGGGCAGTAGATAGATAGAAAGTATGATAATAAAATCATACTCGTGCAGCGTGTCGATGATGTGATGATATTTTGGTGATGTTAGTGGATAAAGAATTCGTGCAGCACCAAGTGGCGGCAAAGGGATTGCATTAACAACACCAAAAAAAAGTGCTGCGTCAACAAGGCTGCGTAAAAACTCTGCTAGGGTGGTGAATGCGTAGCCAGGTAAAAAATCTAAGTTTAAAATTTTGACCATGACTAGACCAATAAATCCCAAGATTAGAAAGCTAACCGCCCCCGAAAAGCCATAAAAAACTTCATACAAGCGAGGATGCTTGAATGAACCGGTTGTTACAGTTGCCGGGATGAGCCATCGTTGTCCAAGACCAACAAGAATTAAAAAAAGAAATGATCGTGGAATAAAATCACCAAGCATGCCGCCTACGAAATAAACAATCCCGACAAACATGGCGAGACTTAAAATATCTAAATGCGCAAAAGGATTAAGCGTAAGAAAGCCATCTTCCTGTGAAGTTTTATCTCCAAGGAGAGTCGCGGTTGCTGCCATGAAAAAGCCGCGGAAAGAAAAAAGAAGTAAAAAAACAGGAAAGAGAATTGCAACTTCGTGAATGAGCGCTAGTATATTTTGGGAGGAGTTCATGCGGTGTCCTTACCATCAATGCAAGATTACAATTTGAGCATGCCGCTAAGCATAGGAGAGATTCTAAGGGTGGTCAAATTCGTTGGGTGCCGCTTGTCTACTGTAGATAGTATAAAAAATGTGAGGAGAGAGAAGTATGAAGCCAGCTGTACATAATCGCCAAGCTGATAAAGCTTTGGCATCGGGCTTTCAAATTGAAAAATTTACATGGTTGCCGTTGCTTATTATCGAAACTATTACGGCATTATTTTATTTGCCATCTCTGTGGTATCCGTTTCAATTCGATGACGTTGCACACGTTACAAAGCGCTTTGCTATCCGTCATGATAATCCATTGGCTCGCTGGTGGTGCAATCGCCGTTGGCTCGGTGATTGGATTAATTCAGTAAACTTTAGAATGGGGGAATTTGATCCTCTTACGTATCGAATCACTAACGTTCTCATTCACATGGCAACTGGGGCACTTGTTTATTATCTTGTGCTGATGATGTGTAAAAATCTTGAACGCTCACTGGTTAAGCGATACGGCCACTTTATAGCTTTTTGTACGACGGGGCTTTTTTTGATGCACCCGTTACAAACTCAGGCGGTGTCATATGTTATTCAGGCGCGCATTGAAGGTGTGGCAAGTTTTTTTATCCTACTTAACATTTTATTATTCGTGCGTTATGCGCAAGCAAAAACGCAAACAATGCGCATCGCTATTTTTGGCGTGCTGGCAATTACTTCGCTACTTTCATGTGGAACCAAAGAAATTTTTGTTCTAGCCCCAGTTCTTATGGTATTGGTTGATTTTGCTTTTTTGAGCCGTGGGTCGATCAGTACTATGATTAAAGAGCGCGGGATGTTCTACCTCGTGTACGGGATTTTCTTTGGGGCGCTCGTTGCATGGTATATTTTTGATTTTAGAATTTTTCCTGGGGCTGGAAAAGCAGCTGGATTTCAATCCAATCTAGGCGATTTGCTAAGCAATGAAAACAATCTGGGTAACGTGCTTACCGACGATCCTAATGGGCGGATAACGCCATTTGCGTTTTTCATTTCGCAATTTAAAACAGTTGCTCATTATTTTAATCTAGTTTTTTGGCCCTTTGCGATGAGTGTTGAGTACGATTGGATATTGGCTCGTGGCTTAATGACGTCTGAAGTTTTGTTATCACTTACGCAGTTGTTGGCTATTGCAGGACTTGCTCTTTATTCCATTATGCGTAGACAGCTTGTCTTGGCTGGATTTGGTTTAGTCTGGTTTTTTATAGTCCTTGCGCCACGATCAAGCTTTATTCCATCAGCTGAGCTAGTTTGTGATTATAAATCATATTTGGCTGTGGTTGGTATTTTTATGGCACTGGCTGCACTGATGGCTGCAGGTATTGAATTTCTTAAAGGTCTCTATGGTACCGTAGAAAAATACAGTAACTCATGGCAGGTTTATACAGCTGTTATGGTATTTTTGTTTTTGCCGGTTGGAACAGCCACCTATTTTCGCAATAAGGTATGGTCGTCAAATGTATTGTTTTGGGAAGATTGTGCAAAAAAAGCACCCAATAAAGCACGTGTGCATAATAATTTTGGTGTAGCTTTATGCGAATCTAATAAATTTGAACAAGCTGTTGTTCATTATGAAAAAGCGATTGCTCTTGATCATTTCTACCAAGATCCATTGAGTAATGTTGCCGTTGCTTATACCATGCTTGGTCGATACGAACCTGCTATAAAGGCTCTTAAAGAAGCTATTCGCCTGTGCCCGACATACCCTGAGGCGTATAACAACCTTGCTTCCGTCTATATTGATAATAAAAATTATGATGAGGCTGCTAAAAATTTAACAAAGGCGATAGATCTGCGGCCTTACTACGGTAAGGCGTATTTTAATAGGGCGCGTATCAGTGAGGTGCAAGGTGATTATGAAGGTGTTTATGCTAATCTTAAAAAAGCAACAGAAGGCGATCTAGATACAGTTTCAGATGCACATTTTAAATTGGGCCAGGCTGCTTTTAAATTGCAAAAATTTGAAGAAGCTGTCAAAGCCTTTGCTCAGGTGATTAGGCTTGAGCCTCAATCAACATTAGGTTGGTTTAACTACGCCAATGCGCATCATCTTTGTGGTAATCATGCTGAGTCGTCAAAAATTTATGAGCGATTAGTACAGCAAGATCCTAAAGATTATCGTTACTCCAATAATTTGGCTGAAAGTTACGTAGCGCTTAAAGAATACGAAAAAGCATTGCCTCTTTTTGAAAAGCTTACAAAGTTTGAAAAATTCTCAGGAGATGTTTTATTCAGAATTGTTGAGTGTCATGAAAAAATGAAAAATCATGATAAAGCAAAAGAGCTTTTGGCACAGGTGCCTCTAGAAGGAACGCCTGAAGACTTTCGAGTTCATGTTAAGCGGGAAATTGCTCGATTTGACCTCCAGTCAAAATTGTTAAAAAAACGTGGCGTTTCATTGCGTGATATTCAAAATTATGCAGATCTAAACTCGGATGGTGCTGCAAAGCAGGAAGTAAAAGATTCCAAAAAAACAGCCTGAGAGGGTTTATATGAATGGACTGATAAAAAAAATAGGTAATTGGCCCTATGCAATTACCCCAGCAATAGCAATGAGCTTGCTGTCGGTGTTGACGCTTGTTTTGTATTTACCAACATTGCACTACGGCTTTGTTTTTGATGATTACCCAACCATTCTCGAATACCCACACATGCATAACACTGGTTGGTCATCAATCTTTTTTTCTTCATCTCGGTGGGTTGCACGCATGTTGCAACGGCTTGGATTTGCAATCGGCGGTATGCAACCAGTTGGATTTCGTCTTATCAATTTGGTAGTCCATTTAGCAACTGGTATTTTGGTATACGTCTTGATTAATAGGTTGTGCTCTCAGCTTAAGCAGTCATGGTTTAAAGAGCGTGCTAGCCTTATAGCTTTGGTAACGGGAGCACTTTTTCTTGTTCACCCGGTACAAACACAGACAGCAACGTACATTACCCAAATGGGAACTGAAGGTGTAGCTGGTTTTTTTGCCGTTCTTGTTGTGGTCCTTTTTGTAGCCACTGTGTTGAGTGGAAATTTGATGCGCAAGGCGGCTTTGCTTACAGTAACGCTAGCCATAGCCTACATAGGCTGTGGGACTAAAGAAATTATTGTGGTGCTGCCAGGGCTTTTAGTTCTCGTTGATGCACTGCTTATTGCGCAAGGCGATGTAATGACTTTTTTTCGCCGCGTGCCATTGCATTTAGCTTTAGGCTGCGTGATGTTTTATGGGCTTGGGCGTGTAGGCATGGATGTGAAGGGCGTTGTGCATGAGGCGCCAAAAGTTGAATTACCTAATAATCGCGGCAACATTGTTACTCAAACTTTTCATGAAACGATCAAGCCAAATTTATATCGCTGGTCACAACCTAAAATACTCTTTCATTATTTAGGTATCTTTTTTTGGCCGGTTGGTTTGTGTTTTGAATATGGTACTAAAATTGTAAAAAGTCCGACAGCACACGATGTTTTGGTTCCATTGCTAATGTGGCTTGTTCTTGTCGCAACGCTTGCGTGGTTTTTTGTTCGGCGAGCAATGCTGCCGCTTGTTTTTGGTGTTAGTTGGTTTTTGGCTGTTATGTTGCCACGAGCTATTGCGCCAACCCAGGAGCTTATCTGTGACTATAAAACGTACATCGCATCAGTCGGCATTATGTTTATTTTGGCTTTTATCGTGATTTATGCGCTTGAGCGTGGGGCTGAATTTATTAAGGGTGCGGTACGGCAGCAGGTGTTTGCAGGATCACTGGCGGCTTTTGTTTGTGTGATGACAATAAGTGCTCATGTGCGCAATCGTGTATGGTCTGATGAGCAAACATTTTGGACCGATGTTGTTACTAAAGTACCCGGGCGCTCACGTGCATACAATAATTTGGCTATTGCGTATCTAGTAAAAGATGATTATAAGCAGGCGATTTTTTTATTTGAGGAAGCTGTACGAATTGATAAAAATTATGGTGAACCTCATGTCAATCTTGCATTAATTTATGAACGGCTAGGCGATAGACAAAAAGCTGCGCAACATCATGAATTGGCTTTAATGAGTGGTGAAATGCATCCGCAACTTTTTTATAATCTCGGGTTATTTAATAAAAATGGCGGAGATTTGGCCTTAGCAGAAAAAGCGTTTCGCCAAGCCATTGAAATAAAAAACTTTTATCCTCAAGCTCGGTTTGAACTTGCTCAACTATTGCAAAATAGCCAACGCTATGCTGAAGTTATTCCGCTTTGTGAAGAGACTTTTCAGCTTCAAGCAGAAAGTACGTATCCATTTATGGAGCTGTATGCTACAGCGCTTTTTGAGATAAATGATACAAAGCGGGCAAAAAAAGCGCTCATGCGACTTGATGCTCGTGATCCAAAAATTGCATTTATGCTTGGGTGCTGCTTGCTTGATGATGGGCAGACCGCTGATTCAATAAAATATCTTGAAATTGCCCATACTAACAATAGACATAACGTTAGCGTTGCTTACAATTTTGGCCAAGCACTTATGCAGACAGCACAATATGATCGAGCGCTTGACATGCTGGGTCGCTGCAATAACGTGGTTGATCAGATGCCTTTTGTCCCGTACTTTAAAGCTCGCTGCTTGCAGGGCCTTGGGCGTAAAGTTGAAACAAAGGAGTTGCTTGAAAATATTGTTCAAACTACAAAGCATCCTGTGGTGCGCAGCAATGCTCTAGCGTTTTTAAAAACGATTTAACAGGGAAGGTATAGAAATTATGATGCAAAAAGATTTGTTACAGTGGCCAGAAAAATTGAGTACTGGATTAGAACTAGCCCAAGATTTTTGGAAGCAGTTTGGACCTCGTTTTTCTAAGCCAATAAAAAAAATAGCGTTTGTTGGGATGGGCGGGTCTGGCATCGCTGGGCGTATCATCAAAACATTGCTTGATAAGAAATCATCAGTTACCACGTTGGTGATTGATGGGCCTGAATTACCTATGTGTCTTGATGCCGAAACACTTGCGATTGTTGTTTCGTACTCTGGAAATACATGGGAAACGCTTGATGCGCTTGATGCTCTAACAAAGCGCTTTGTACCAACAATTGTTTTAGCCCACGGCGGAGCAGCGCTAGAATCAGCTGAGCTCAAAAATCTACCATTTGTTATTATTCCATCGGCATTATCGCCACGATCTTCTCTTGGGTACACACTTGGTATCATGTTGGGTCTTTTTGATAGCCTTGGTTTTTTGCAGAGTGCTAAGCTTGTTGAGCGCTGGATTAATCATGCACATATGTATTTGCCAAAATATTCGCAGCAGCAGCATTTTCAAGCATTTTTAAACTTAGCAGCCAATGAAGAAATGTTTCATCTTTGGGGTGTTACTGGAGATAGCGCAGCTTGTGCTTATCGGGCTCAAACTCAGTTTAATGAAAACGCCAAAGTGCTCGCGGTATTTTCAGCTATTCCTGAATTATGCCACAACTTGATGGTTGGGTTTTCAAATTGTAGCAAAAAACCTTTGGTTGTTATGGCGTCAACAGCCTTCTTACCTCTTCATTTGGAGCTTACCTTAGAAGCAATTGGTGAAACTTTGACTGAAAAAGGGGTGCATCTTTACAAAGTACCGGTTTTAGGAGATACTTTCGAGGATCAATTGTTCGATATAATTTTATGGGCTGATTTTGCCTCCTACTACCTTGGGCTTACAAAGGGCGTGGACGTCGTTTCAGTAAAGATTATCGAACAGCTCAAGCAGACACATAAGCAAAAAGGTATTAGATAAGGGCATTTTCGATGAAAAAAGAACTTCATCCAGTTATTAACGAAGTTAACGTACGTTGTGCTTGCGGTAGCAACTTCAGATCCATTTCGACATCAGAAGATATCTCGATAGATATTTGTTCGAAGTGCCATCCGTTCTTTACCGGGCAACAAAAATTCATTGATACCGCTGGTCGTATCGAAAAGTTCTCTAAGCGTTACGCAGCAAAAAAGTAACGTACTTAAAATTGACCGTCAAGGCGAGCTTGGGATTTCTCAAGCTCGCTTCTTTTTATTTGTAGGCAAAGAAAAACAAGGAACATGCGATGCTAGACTGGGTTGCCGTTCGTAGCGAATTTGACGCTCTAACGCAAAAACTTATCAACCCTAATCTTGGCCCTAGAGAGCGAATAAAGCTTCAAAAGCGTGCAGCGCGTTTCACTGAGTTATTGGCTTTTTATGATAAACTCAAAATGCATGAAACAGCCGCTGAAGATTGCAAGCGTAGCATTGAGCTTGAGCCTCAGGGCGAAATGCGTGATCTGTACAATGAAGAAATGGTGTCTGCTCGGGCAGAAGTAGAACGTCTTGATAAAGAGATTGAAGACATGCTCTACCCGCGAGATGATCGTGATGAGCGTGACGTATTTCTTGAAGTTCGTTCTGGTGCTGGCGGACAAGAAGCCGCATTATTTGCAGCGGATCTTTTACGTATGTATTCCCTCTATGCATTGTCAAAGGGTTGGCACGTAGCATTGGTTGAAGAAGCATCAACAGACCTTGGTGGTTACAGTAAGGTTGTTGCGCACATAACGGGCAAAAATGTTTACAAGTACCTTAAGTTTGAATCTGGCGTACATCGCGTTCAGCGTGTCCCTAAAACTGAGGGGGCGGGGCGGATTCATACTTCTACGATTACCGTAGCGGTGATGCCTGAAGCTGATGACGTGGATATAACGGTTAACGCAAGCGATTTGCGCGTTGACGTGTACCGTTCTAGTGGCGCTGGTGGTCAGCACGTAAATACGACTGACTCTGCCGTACGTATCACACACATCCCAACAGGGCTTGTAGTGACGTGCCAAGATGAGCGCTCACAAATCAAAAACAAAGCCAAGGCGATGAAAGAGCTTCAAACGCGCTTGTTGCAGGCTGAGCGAGATAAGCAAGATGCAGAGCAAAGCGCGACTCGTAAGCTGCAAATCGGTACGGGTGATCGTGCGGAAAAGATTAGAACCTACAACTACCCGCAAAACCGTGTGACCGATCATCGTGTTGAATTAACCTTGAAAAAATTAGACATCATCGTCAACTCAGGTGACCTTGATGATTTGATTACACCTCTCTTCACCTGGGATGCTGAACAGCGACGAGCTAGAGGCTCGTTTCTGGATCAAGCGGAATTATAATTTCAGGGGCTGCGGCAGAGAAGACTACTCAGATTAATTGAATCCTGAAAAGAGCGCGGCTAAATTTTAAAATTTAGCCGCGCTCTTTTCAGGATTCTTGAGAAACTCAAAATAGTTTAGATTTTAATTAACGAAAGCCCAACACTACGGTTCTGTTTTTACATCAAAAAAAGGGTGGCTGAAAGAAGTACAGAAAAAAGTCAGTTCTACCAAACAAAGAAGGCGAGCACTTTTAGTGCTCGCCTTCTTTAATCCTACGATTGCTAGTTTTGGATGACGAGAAAAAATCTCGCCATCCAAAAAGAATCTTAATTAACCAGCAATTGAGTTATGAAGAACTGAGAAGTTAAACCAGGTTGGGGTACCAGCTTCAAATGCATTCATATTGGCGATATCGCCTTCTTTGATCAAGAACTGAATGTTCATTTGGCCGGCAGCTTCTATGTATTGCAAGAAATAGTTCATACCAACAGTTGAATCGGTTATTAAGGAGCTACCACCTACGAATGTTGCGCCATGACCAAAAGCAACGTTGCCTCGTAGGAATGTGGTGCTGTCGTAAGCAAAATCTTTGAACCCATATCTGCCGATTGTGCCGGTATTTGAGTAAATTTTGTTGTATTCAACGATGTTTTTTACGCCGGTGTGATGAAGCGCAATACCGTAGCAAGTGCCGCTAGAAGCATTTGCTTTGATTTCGCAATCTTGAATGGTCGCGCCAGAATCAGCTGAAAGAGAAAACCCAAAAGTGTTACCCGCTGTGGCAATGTTACTGTTTACTCTGCAGGATTTGAAGATAGTGCCTGAACAGGTTTTAGATAAATCTGTACCCGATACAGCTGAATTTAATCCTGATTGAAAGCCGTAGGTAAGATGTGATAAACCGCCATTGGCGATAATGCT
>CAMATL010000025.1 GCA_945861145.1 candidate division TM6 bacterium GW2011_GWF2_37_49
TTGATAAAGCTTTTCGTCTTTCATCAACAGCTTAATAAACGCCTGACGCTTTTTAAGCTTAGTCGTGTTGTATGTTGGCTGTGCAAGCAGTGCTTGTAATGCAATTTTGCCTGAAATGGTCTGTGTTTTATCGATGCACCCTGAGACGTGGTAATCAGGTGATTCCTTGTCACCACAGAACAACGATAGGTCTGACAGCGTATTGTCCGTGATGGTGCATGCATGTGCAGCCTCAAGGCCGTAAGCGGCAGTGTTGTGCAAATTGTAAGCAGTTTTAAGCTGTTCTATAGGACCAAAAACTTCTGTAATTCCTGCAACTTTTAGTTCAGCAATTTTTTTAGCGTTCTCTGATTGAGTTTTAGCATTTGCTGTTTGTTCTTCAATATCCTGAGCTGTGAGTGATGAGAGATGAGCAATGCTGATTTTTTCAATCAAGGTCTTTGGAATCTCAAATTCGTCGAATTGAGCTTCTTTTGCTGTTGCAATCGGTAATGAGCTTGAAAGCGTCATTAGTATCAGAGCAACCTGTTTGATGAAGATTTTCATTAAAATCCTTTTTATGAAAAAATGAAGGTCAATAAGTTAATTACTATTCAAAAATAGTGCATGTCAAAGCGTCTAATTCCCTCGTCCTCCCGGAGGCGAGGATCCAGCATGTGGTAGCGTTTTGAGCTTTTTTTAATTGCAATATTTTATTGTACAAGATTGGCAAGTTCCAAAAAAAGTTGCATTACAGCATTAACATCCATTGCCCCGAGATCCAAGGCAGGATTGATAACAAATCCTCCCATACCATCTGGAATGAAATGTACGGGTGCTTCTACAGGTGCTGCTAAACCACCATGAAAGCCACGAGCCGTTGTGCCATTAATATTTGCATTCAGTAAATATTCAATTGCTACAGGCGGGGAAAGGAATGGAGCTGCGCGACGAACCGTGCGAGGATCTCCTGCAGGAGCTGGCGCTACTACTGGAGCAATAGGCTGGCCGCCAACAGGTTCTACACAATTAGGGTAGTTACAGCTTCTGCCAACATTACGATAATTTGCTCCGCATTGGTAACAAAAATTTGCACCGCATCTACAAGTCATATGATCGCAGGCCATTGTTTTACTAACTGCGGCGCCGCATGCAGGACAAGGCTTTAGAGTTGGATCTGTTAATCGCATCATTGCAAGTATTTTAGCTCGTTGTTTGGTTGCGGTTCGTGCAGCTCGTGCTGCATTCATAGCTTTGTCGTGGACCGCTTGATCATACCGCTCAAGCATGGCTTGTTCACCAGGCATAGCCGACACGTTTGGTGCGTCCGGGGTACTTAGTGGCGCAGAAAAGCATGCTACTTCATCGCGAGTAAAGCAGTGTTCACAGCGAGCATTTCTGCAGCCTTCTACATGAGGACATCTTGTTGCACAAAAATCTGGTCCATTATCATTAAATTGAGCTCTCATTGTTCCTTGCATGCAGTCTACGCAATACATATGATTGCATCCAAGCATGCGTACGTCATCGTCAGCGCCACAGAGCTCACAAGCTCGAGCTGGTTCGCCATGACGGCCGGCAGGAGCACGGAAATTATTTTTTGCTTCAGCACTGAGTGGTACAAAAGGGCGAGGGCGGAAAGGCTGTGGTGCATCATTAAAGGCGGCTAGGTCAAATGCTTGTACGGCTTGTGGTGCATTCTGCATAACATCTATTACTTCATTGCGAGTCATAGCGCCATCATGATTGCATCTAACGTGTGGGCATTTAAGCTGATGGAGCTGTGTTGGATTGTTATCTATCCCTGCTTGTACATGGCGATTTAAGCAGTTGGTGCAATAAGCGTGAGCACAACCCAATACTTTGAGTGAACCAGCTTGACCGCACTGTGGACAATGGCCTTGTCTTGTTTGTCCTTGAATATTATTCTGTTCTATTTTGTACTGATTGCCTTCAAAGATAATCCATGCAGCATTAAGGCATAATGCAAATAGGAGTGGGTTATTCATGGCAGAATCTTGATCTAGATTGCTGTGCTCTTCTAATAATTGTGCAAAGCAGTGAGCTGCCGTGGCGGTAAAGCGGGCATGATCACTTGCATATGATGTTGCATAGCCCTGCGTGCAGGCCACAGCTAACGCTGTTAAACCTTTAAGCGCCGGGAGTAAAATAACTTTACGTGCATACTCAAGGGTTCTTGAGTCTTGTTCTGGAGCATTTGCTGGATCAACGATCTCTTGAGCACCATCTACGGCACAACCAGTAGTCTCGTTGAGGTTTTCGAGCGCCAGTGCCGCAGCCAAAGTTTCAAAATCGACCGGTTCTTGCCTGCCATTTTTTTCAGTTATGACTGAGGTGTAAAGATGCTCAGCTAATTTTGTTACGTCACGTGCCATGAGGATACTGTGTGCCTGGCAGTCGCGTGTATAAATGCTCCAATCAATATCTGAAAGGGTTTTTGCTTGTACATTGTTATAGAAAAACAAACCCTTAGTGGTCAGGCTGAGGACATCGGTTGAGCATTTGAATAAATTTGCCTTTTTGGTATTGCCGTTAAAAGCATAGTGATTGGCAGCTATGTCTACGGCCATGGTAGCAAGTGCTGCCCCCATTTCAGTATAGTTTGCGCTAGTCGTAGCAAATGCTGGAGCGATGGCATTGATGAGCAAGAAAATGCCGAGGGCAACTTTTTTGCACGCATTTCTATAAGAGAATTTAATAGCGCAAAACATACATTGTTCCTTCAAAGCGGTTATTTTTAGACTTCTTTAGAGCTTGGTAGTGTAGTTTAGTTATTAAAAAAGGCAAATGGGCTCAATCAAGGCAGAGATGGTGTTCTTATTTGGTGGTGCTGGGTGCAATTAGAAACAATTGTGGTGTTTTGAAAACCGCTCATGTACTTCGAGACGCTGCTACGCAGCTCCTCAGTATGAGCGGGAAAGAGATTTTCTTTGAAATACCAATTTTTTTCTGTTGAGCGATCTCTTCTTCCCTTATGACACAAATTTTGCCACCGCTCATACAGAGGAGCATCCCGTAAGGGTGCGTCTCGAAGTACATGAGCGGTGTAAAAGAACTTATGCAAGGTGCTTCAGCAGGGCATCCCTAGCATCTGTAGCTTGTAGGAAAAGTATGGCTGCAGCTTCTGGATCGGCAGGTCTTTTATCAGGGTGAAGACGTAAAGAAATACGTCGAAATGCCGCATTAACGCCTTGAACTGTGGCTGTTTGATCTATTTCGAGCATGGCATAGTGAGGGACTAAATCTGCGGGAGGAGCGTTGCGAAATTTGGCTACATCATAGGCATGCATGATGTCTGGATTATTGTTCGTAATGCCTTCTATTGCCGTGCGAGAAAGAGGATGTATCTTGCAGTCGTCTGAGCAAAAAAGATGATGAAATTGATCAGTCTCATTGGCTTGCAATTTCCTTTGAAGCTCGTTGTTTCGGCATCGTATGCAATGGCCATGATCACAATCTAATTGTATTGCTTGCGATCCGGCCCCACACGCAGGGCAGTTTACCGTAAGGAATGTCTCAGTAGTGGTATTGCCACGCGTAGTGCGCGATTCGCCTTTTTGTTCTGCCAAAGCAGCGCCTTCTTTGAAGCTCTTATTTCCTTCAAAAATTGCCCATGCAACGTTAAGGCACAGGGCAAATAAGAGTGGCTTTTGGAGGGATGAGTCTGTGCGCAGGCTGCTATATTCTTCTAGTAGCTGCGCAAAGCTGTGCATGGATGTTGCTGTAAAGCGAGTTTGATCCCCTGAGAGGGTGGTTGCGTATCTCTGCGAAAAGGCCATTGTGAGAGCTGTTAACCCTTTAAAAAAAGGGTTAAAAAAAACTTTTTTATTGTATTCAAATTTTTGCTCTGGGGTGAATAAGTAGTAATTTTTATTGTTAGGGTGATCAAGCTGCTTTTGAGCTAAGCAACCCTTCAACGCTTCAATATCTACTTCGGGGTTAAGCGTTTCTTTCGCCAACGCCGCGGTTAAAATTTCAGCGTCTATTTCTTCTTGCGCGGTCATTTTTCCCATTGTGATTGATGCATGCAGATGCTTAGCTAATTTTGTCACATCGCGTACCATGAATGCACCGTTAACCAGGCAATCTCTTTCGTATGGATTCCACCCGCCAGTATCATCCGTTGCATGTTTGTTGTTGTAAAAAAACAGGCTTCTAGTCGAAAGGCTGAAGATATCGGTTGCGCATTTGAAAAAATTGGCTTTTTTAGTGTTGCCTTTAAAGGCATAGTGATTGGCTGCCATGTCTACGAGCATAGTTGCAAGAGCTGCTCCAATTTCAGCCTTGTTAGCGCTAGTGGTAGGGGATAATGGGGTAAAAATATTGGCAAGCAACACAATACAGAATGTAATTTTTTTATAAAAACTTTTGCTAATTTGTGTGCAGTTATACAGCATACAGGCTCCTTGAATGGGTGCTTTTAGGTCTCTGGCGGGCCTTGTAGTGTAGTTCATGTATCAAAAACGGCAACAGGGCTAAAGTAGCAAAAGTGGCGGCAGAGTTAACTCTGCCGCCACTTTTGTTTTGATGTTTCATCATAGAAAAGTATCAAAAAATAGGCTTAGCCTAAAAATTTCTTGAAAAATCCTGTGATGCCACCTGCGCTGCCTGAGCTAGCGTTACCTAATTTCTCTGCATAGGTGAGCAATGCCTGTTTGACGTCTTCAGCAAGACTGGTTGGAATATCGCATTGGGTAATAAAAATCAAATTACCGCGACCTTTTCCATGCAGATTGGCAAAGCCTTTGCCAGGAATTTTTATTTCTTTACCGACTGGGCAGCCTTTAGGAATCTTTAAAATCTCAACCGTATCATCCAATGTTTTGACTTCAAGCTGGCAGCCAAGCACCAACTGAGGGTAGGTTAAATGGATGCTGGTAACTAGGTCGAGCTCGCGGCGGGTATAAGACGTGTCTGCTTGTATGCTTACAACGATGTATAAATCACCTGCAGGACCACCAAAAATACCAGAGTCGCCTTTGGCCGAGAGCCGCAGCTCTGCTGCATCATAGATGCCAGCAGGGATGTTGATATTGAGCTTGTCATGTTTTTGTATGCGGCTTTGGCCGCGGCATTCCTTGCATGGATTTGGGATTGAAAAACCTTGACCGTGACAGCCGGTGCAGGCTTGGCTGTACGCAAAAAAGCCTTGGCGGTAGTGTACTTGCCCTGCGCCATGACACTCGTTACAAGATTTTGCTTTGGTCCCGGCCTGGCAGCCTAAGCCTTTACACTCTTCGCAAGGGGTGAAGTGGTAGATTTTGAGTTCTTTTTTGCAGCCCAAAAGTGCTTCTTTGAGCGTGATATTAATTTTTTGTGAAAGATCGTGCCCGCGTTGTGGCGCTGGCTCGCCTCGTGTGCTACGTCGCTTGTTAAAGCCTGCGCCGCCGCCACCAAAGAGGTTTTCAAAAACATCACCGAAATTTTCAAAAATATCGTTAACGTCTTGATTTTGATGAAAATCGGAGCCGCCATGCATGCCCGCGTGGCCGTACTGATCGTAACGTTTACGCTTTTCTACATCAGACAATACTTCGTATGCTTCTGCAGCTTCTTTAAACTTATCTTCAGCTTCTTTGTTGTCTGGATTGCGGTCTGGGTGAAATTGCATCGCGAGTTTGCGATATGCTTTTTTAATTTCGTCGGCAGAGGCAGTTTTTGCTACCCCTAGAATTTCATAATAATCACGCTTTTTTTTGTTCATGGGCGCTTCGACTTTCGCAGTGAATCGTAAAAAATATTAGCGGACAGGACTCAAATTTGTCGGCTAAGTATAGCGAAAGGAAGGCAAAAAACAAGGATAGCCAAGGCTTTGCTCTGCGAGCTTCCGGCCTACGGCTACAGGCTTTGGCGGACAGGTCGCTGTGCAGGCTTTATTAATTGTGCTGAGTGTCGAAGATGGGATTTGAACTCCTACGCCACAAGAACAGTAAAAAATGTTCTTATGATAATCTTTCGCCAAAGAGTTGTTGTGACATTTGTGCTAGATGAATAAGGTTGCGAGAAAGAAGCTGCTGTAGCTTTTGGTTGCTAGCCGCAGAGTTTTTGATATCACCATCACGTGTTTGTCTGTACAAAAGAGCAGCTCGTTTGATATCGAGCTCATTTTCAAGCTGGGTAATGAGATCGAGAAGGGTAATACTTGTGCCTGATGCCACATTGATGATTTCACCAGCATGATGGAGCTGCGTGCCTGCCATAAGATTAGCATCCACAACTTTAGAAACAGGTATGAAATCACGCGTTTGTAGTCCGTCTCCATAAACGGTGATAGGGGTAGATGTTTTAAGGCAGTCGGTGAATTTTGCTACCACGGCAGCGTAATCACCATTTGGGTTTTGGCGTTCGCCGTAGACATTAAAATAGCGTAGCGCGGTAGTGGCCATGCCCGTTTGTAAAGATGTTTCGCGGCATAAGGCTTCACCATTTAGTTTGCTGGTGGCATAAGGGCTTTGCGGATTTGGGGTATCATCCTCGTGGCAGGTTGTCTCTTTGTTACCATAAACGGCGGCAGAAGAGGAAAAAACAAAGCTTTTGACACCGTTTTTTATGCTAGCGTTGAGCGTGTTTGCTAGGCCGATTTCATTAATAAGTTTGCAGTGATCGGGATATTTAATTGAATTTGGGACGGAGATGAAAGCGGCGAGATGGAAAACTATCTCTTTGCCAACGGAGCCTTGTAGCGTGCTGTAGGGTGATGTAATGTCTGCGTATTGCAGGCTTATGTAGGGCAGAACATTGCGCAGGTTATTCATGAATCCTGTAGTGAAATTATCGAGCACGGTGACTTTGGCCTCTAGTGCAACGAGTTTTTCGACTAGATGTGATCCAATAAAACCAGCACCACCCGTGACTAACACTTTTTTGCCTGCGTAAAATTCTTTTAGCTGCCCGTTCATGACTCTCCTTAATTCAATCTTTTGATTTTATAATGCATTGATTTGCTTGGCTGTTGTAGGGGGTGTTTGTTGCTTTATTGTTTGTGCTCCAAAAAATTTTGGGAGCAAATTCTCGCTGGCTATTTTGCCATCGATTACCGCTTCCTGCATGCTTGAATATTTCCAACCACCGTAACGACCAGTCGATAAGATACCATCATGGGCAAGGTTTTTTAAAAGGTTTTCAAGATGTTTTTCTCGCCATGCGTCGTAGATGACGTAAGCGTAGGTAAGATGCAAATCTTTACGCACTACCACCTCTTGTTCGCTGATACCCAACACGGTAAGTGCTTTGGCGACGGCGGATTCGACGAGTGTGGTGCGAGCTGCTTTGGAGGTGTTTTTGCCTAAATAAGAAAGTTCACCATAAATTGCGGTGTGGCCAGGCTTAACTGAGGTGGGATTAATGTTGTGCCAAAATCCCATGCGATAAAACGGGTATTGCTTCTCTGGGTAGTAGGTCCAGTGCCGGTCGGTGAGCTTGGGGCGGTTAAAGCCGAGATTAAAATTCACCACGCTGTTACACAAAAGTTTTTCGGCCGCTGCACCGTAGCTGCGATGGGAGCTGCCCTTGACCATGGTCAAAAGCTCATTGAGCGGTAGTGTGCTTATGATTGATTCATAGCGCGTGGTGGCACCATTTGCAAATGTTATGGTTTTGCTTTTGACATCGATTTCTACAACTTTGTGGTGGAGGCGGGGTTTGGCTTTAGTTGCTCGCTCTAGGCTTTTGATAAGATGCTGGATGCCGCCTGTTTTAGGATAAAAAAATTGGCTGTTGTAGCCAATATTAGACGTGTCTTTTTGTTCGAAGGCGCCTTTGAGTACCGCTTCAAGATTTGTTTTAGGGACAAAGCGGCCGGTCCATGAAGGAAGCACTTTGCGCATATCATAAGCTAAAATTTTGCTGTTGTATGGAAAGAAAAAGTGTTTGCCCATGCCGGCACCAAAATATTTAAGCACCCATTCGTAGAAATTTTTTGGTGTGCGTAATCCAGCGCGGCGATTGACATATCCTTCTATGCACTCGTAGATGACGTCATAGGGGAGCCCAAATAAATTCATTTGAAAGGGGTAGTCGGTAAAGCGATCGTGTGAGTAAATAGCGGTGTTGCGCGTTACTTTGATAAACGCATCAAGGCTGGTGATGGTATTAATAAATGAAGCAAAATATTCATCGTTGATATGGAGCAGATGCCCCGTGTAATCGAAGGTAAAGCCATCAATCATAAATGAACGAAGCAGCCCGCCGGCCTCTTCGTTCATTTCAAAAATTTCAAAATCAGTAAACCCTGCTTGTTCAAAATGATAGGCCGCAGAAAGCCCGGTAAGCCCTGCGCCTAGAATTACTACATTTGCCACACATTCTCCTTTTTTCGAGTGTTGCTTATGCTCTCCAGTAATTTATTATAGACAAAGGGGTGGCGTTTATAAAGAGGGAAGGTGTGGCAAATGCGGATACTATTTTTTTAGGTGGAGCAGCGCTCGTTTTTTATGTTGAATAATTTCGAATGAACCGGTGCGTAGCCGTGTTTCATATTGCGCAGGTACGTTGAGCATGAGGTAGTAGGTATCGCTTGCTACCAATTTTTTGTTAACAGGGAAAAAAAATTCTTTAGCCGTAGGGTTCCATGTACCATCACAAATAAGATTTTCTTCGATTGGTACGGGGAGCCGGCGATCGGTTAATTTTTTTGAATAAAGCGAAGCAAAGGTGTTGCCAAGATTGCCGCCGCGCCAGCGAGCTTTAAGATCTTTGATGAATAAGGTATTTTTTGTTTTGAGTTTGATCTCGCCAACGAGTACCCACTTGTCCTTCTTTTTTCCTGCTATCGCGGACTTAAGCTTGGGGCTGGTTATAGGTGCATGAGATTTGTTAAGCCTGCCTAGCTCTATTTTAGAATCATTCTCGTTTGGCGATTTTTGTTGCGCAAGAGTTGGCTTGAATTCTCGCCATGTGCTTGTGGTAGTAAGGCTGAATAATAGATTTTGAGATGATGTGATTGCATTGACATAGTTTATTATGCCAACGAAAAAAAGCAGGAATGCTACCATATATTTCATGTTATCCCCCCTCACGTACCCCAAGGAATCATTGTAGCCATAAAGGGGCTCTATAAGTAAATAAATTCTAAAACAGCCCTAAGAAGCTGATGGTTTGATGATGCTGGCGAAAATTCATTTGAAAAAACCTAGAAACCTATTATTCTCAGCGGTCCTTGAATTGGACGTTTGTGGTAGTTGTTTTAGTTGTGTTGTAGAGCATGGGGTTATTGTCGTGATTGCTTTGAGAAAAATAGCATTGGCAGGTTTTTTAGTGATATTTGGTAGTGCTTCGGTTGACGCTATGAATAATTTAAGAAAGGTAGGATCTACCGCTGTATGTGTAGGGACTTTTCTTACATTGAAAAATAAAAAAAGTCGTTGCGAGCCTACGCTGCTAACGAAATTCAGCGTTAGTGAGAGTGTTTTAGTAAGTGAGAGTCTTTATTGCGCCGTTGAGAGCAATAGCAATAACGATACATGGATAGCTCTTAGTAACGCGGCTAATCCAAACGGTTCTTTAGAGGGGCGCGAAAAGCTTTTGCATCATGCGGTTATCAACCAGAATGAACTAATTATTAGTATGCTTTTAGAAAAAGGCGTTTTTGTTTGTAGTGATGATGTTGCTCTTGCAGAAGCTTTTGCTTCTCGTTTCTTTGCTACTAAAAAAAATGATGGTATAGGCATGATGGCTGCAATAAGAATTCGTGAAATGCTGCGAACTGCGCAATTTGAGAAATGTGAAACGGGGTATCATAGTTCTCGCTAGGAATTACTGGTTTCGAGCGGTTATCATCAAAAGTTAAGAGAGGCGAGAGAATATAAAAATTCTCTCGCCGCTCTTAACTTTAAGAATTTTGTAACTCCCCAGGTACCCTAATTGTGGTGGCAAAAAACTTAAATTGTAACTACCCAGGTACCACTTAATTAAGCGGTACCTGGGTAGTTAATGTTATTTGATAATGTTTGAGAGGCGCTCAAAAATGCCAAATTTTTGGCTAAAGAGAAGTGGGTTTGCTGGACTCTTGAAATTCAGGAAAATTTAAAATACTAGGGCTTTTAGTCGGGATCGTGCTAATCTGATAGTTGACTTCCTGATTAGCAGGATATCTAGGTGAAGCACTTCTGGTTCGTTGTTTTAAAAAGGATAAAGCTGTGTTTAAACGAAAAATAAGTGAAATTTTACACGAATTTGCCAAGTTTCCCGCAGTAGCCATCCTGGGTCCCCGGCAGTCAGGAAAGACAACTTTGGCGCAACAAATGTTTCCTAATCACACCTACCTTTCTTTTGAAGATGAGGCAATTAGGGATATGGCACAAAGTGATCCTTGGTTCTTTTTCAATCATCATGAAAACAAGTATGGGGTTATTTTAGATGAGTTTCAGTACGTACCTAACATACTTTCCTACATACAACTTATTGCCGATGAAAAAAAAAGGCCTGGATACTTTATACTTTCTGGGTCGCAAAATTTTCTTGTAAATCAAGCAATAACCCAATCACTTGCTGGTCGCGTTGGTATCGTCAACTTATTTCCTCTGTCTTTGCAGGAGTGTATTGATAATAAAATTATAGGTGAGCAAACAACTATTGATGAGATGATTTTCAGAGGTTTCTATCCACGTATTTATCAAGAAAGCATCAACGCCACAAATTTTTATTCTTCATATATCAATACCTACGTTGAAAAGGACGTCCGTCAATTAGTTAATATTGGTGACTTCCATAATTTTCAAAAATTTACGGCGTTGTGTGCTGGACGAGCTGGTCAGTTGGTGAACTTTGAAGCATTGGGTGACGAGTGTGGCATTTCCAATAAAACAGTCAAAAGCTGGCTCTCAATACTTGAGGCGAGTTATATCATTTTTTTGCTGCAGCCGCATTACGTAAAAGTTAATATGCGTGTTATTAAAACACCTAAGCTGTATTTCTACGATACGGGTCTTGCTTGTTCCTTGTTGCGTATACCAACTCAAGAAACGCTGGCATTTTATCCTCTACGTGGGGCGCTGTTCGAAAATTTGATCATTGCTGATTTGTACAAGCAATACTGTAACATTGGGCAAAGGCCGCCGCTGTATTTTTGGCGTGATAAAAATGGAAGTTATGAAGTTGATTGTATTATTGATCAGGGAATTTATCTTATCCCCGTCGAAATTAAATCAGGGCAAACGGTTAAGCCAGAATTTTTTAAAGGACTCGCTTTTTGGAATGAACTTAATGTGATTAAAGAACCACAAGGCTACGTTGTCTATGGGGGCGAGCTTGCGCATGCAAGAAGTATTGGGAATATAATTGGGTGGAAAGAGGCAGCGGGGCTTGTTGAACGTCTTAGTAAAACATTGCCAGGTGCTATCTAAACTTACTCCTTATCACAGATACTTAAACTTTAGTTTATTTTAACCAACAGAAAAGAAATTGTTTTTTTATGCAGTGCCCAGGTGGTGCCGAGCGTATGAGTTCCCCCGCGAGGGGAATTGAGAAAGCGTAGAGCCTCATCAATAAAACCTTGTGATAGGTTAAAAGGCATCTTATTTGAGATTAACAATTTTTTTAGTACATGCCCTTGCAGCATAGGGTGTAACTTTTTGAACTGGTCTAAATTGCCTTGACCGTTGTTATCAAAAATGATGGCAAAGGTGTTGTTAACAAGCTGATCGATCAGCTCTTGTTCTTGTTGTAGCTGATGCACCGTGCGCGCAAAATTATGCTCGAAGCGCCTATCGATGGCGTGCAGTACAGGTAGCAGCTCATGCCTGATGCGATTGCGCAAGAAGCGGGGGTTTGTATTGTCGCTATCATGACACCATGGCTGATTGTTAGTAGTGAGCCATTGCTCGATGTCGGTGCGGTTGGTGTGTAGGAGGGGGCGGATGATGGGGATTTTGCAGCCGCTCATGTCCTTCGAGACGCTGCTACGCAGCTCCTCAGGATGAGCGGGGTCTTTAATTTTTGTCATGTTGTTCTGTTCTTCGATTCCGCTCGCCCTGAGGAAGCCCGGAAGGGCTGTCTCGAAGGGTTTCGAGCGCGATTCAGAGTGACTATTTTCATACATCCCGCAAAGCCCTTCAAGTGATGCCCCGCGCATTAAGCGAATGAAAAAAGTTTCTTCCTGATCCTGCGCATGATGGCCAAACGCAATGCCGAGTGCATCAAATTGTTTGGCCGTGTTTTGCAAAAATGTATGGCGTTGATGGCGGCCAAGCTCTTCTTGCGATCCGTTCCAGCCTTTGGTTGTGACAATCTCATCAGCGTGTGCAGTAATGAAGGTGTAATTAAATTGCTGCGCAAGGTTATGGCAATATTGCTGGTCGGCATTGTCTGCTGCCCCGCGCCACCCATGATTGAGATGTGCAACGATGAGTGTGAGCGGCATGGTGGTTGCTGTCTGGACCAGCAGGTGCAGTAAGAATACTGAGTCGGCGCCGCCGGATAGGGCCACAATAAGGCGGGGTGTTTTAAGCGATTCCCCGCCTTGTGATTCTAATAATTTGGTAATGAGTTGTTTGGTGTGTGCCTGCAGAGCAATAAAATCAATCATCTTTTTGCTAGTTACGCCGTTGCTGGCTGTGCGGCCTGTGCTACAAGATATGTTTCGATAAAATCCATAAGCTCGCCATCTAATACCAAATCTGGTTGTGATGATTCAAAATCGGTACGGTGATCTTTGACCATCTTATAAGGATGGAGGACATACGAACGAATCTGAGAACCCCATTCAATTTTTTTACGATCAACAGCGTTTTCTGTATGCAGGCGGCGCTCCTCTTCTTGTCGATCGAAGAGTTTTGCTTTGAGCATCTTTAAAGCAATCTGTTTATTTTGGCCTTGTGAGCGTTCGTTTTGGCACTGCACTACAATCCCACTTGGGATATGAGTAATGCGAATAGCAGATTCAGTTTTGTTTACGTGTTGACCACCAGCGCCTCCGGCACGGAAGGTATCGATGCGCAAATCTTTTTCTAGTACTTCGACGGCGGTATCTTCAACTTCTGGCAAGATGGTGATGGCGGCAAAAGATGTATGGCGGCGCTTATTGGCATCGAAGGGCGAGATGCGTACCAGGCGATGCACGCCACATTCGGCTTTTAAAAGCCCGGTAGCGTTGCGCTTCTTTATATAGAGAGTGGCAGATTTGATGCCAGCTTCTTCACCGGATTGAAAATCCAAGACATCCACATGAAAGTTTTCACGTTCGCAAAAGCGGATGTACATGCGTAAAAGCATGTTTGCCCAATCTTGCGATTCTGTCCCACCAGCGCCTGCATTAATACTGAGGTAGCAGTTGCTTGAGTCTTCTTTCTTATTAAGGAGCAGCTCAAGCTTGAATTTTGCAATATCGCGGCAAATGCGATGGATGTCATCACGCACACCGGCGAGCTGTACTTCATCTTGTTGAAAGAGCTCGATAAGCTCCAGGCTTTCTTTGTAAGAGCTTATGATTGTGTTGTAACGCTCAAAGAGGTCTTTTATGTTATGAAACTCTTTGAGCAAGGTGTCACGCTGCTCGTGCTGCCAAAAATTTTCTTGGTTTGTGATGGCGGCAAGTTCATTAAAGCGCACTTCAAATTGTGCGTTGGTCCAGTAACTGAGGATTGTTTTAATGTCTGGTTCAGCGGAAGCTAATTTTTCTTTTAAATCATCAATAAGCATAGTGGTAGTCCTTAATTAAGGTATAACGACAAGGCCCAAGTATATACCAAAAATCAGGGTTTTGTACCTAGCTAGGGTAAGTGCTATTTTTGAGTATTTTAGAGTAGTTATTTAGAATAATGAAAAAGAGATGAGTTTGAGGGGTATCTTGCTGCCGAGTAGCCACTGTTAGAGTAGTCGCTGCAGCGGGCAAAATAATAATAAGATTTGCTTTATCAAAGGGTTGAATAAGGTAATCATGCGTGCCATCCATAAGAAGGTGTTTGATGGTATGTGCTGTGAGGGCTGGTAAATGATTGTTATTCATGCCGATAACGCCAGCAATAATAAGCGTGGCGCCAAAAAGGATGCTTGGAATAGTAGCAAACCCAATGACAGCAGTGAGTGTGGTTGTCCAACCAATCCCAATCAGCCAGGGAGCGAGCGTCATAGATTGAGAAAGCTTTTGTTCTGCTTGTGCTGGCGAGAGCGGCTTTGGTGCGCATTGAGCGCTTTGTAGGATTAGAGGTGTGGCTGCTGGATTAATAATTGTAAGCGAATAAGCCTGATAGAAGGATTTAAATAAAAGCTTTTTGATTGGATTATTGCTGCCAAGATGAGCGTTAGCTTCTTTTGTGGTTAGGGGGGTACAGCTGATGAGGGGGTGTTTGTTGTTTAATCTTTCGAGCTGAGATTGATCTGCTTTGCTGTTAGGGCTACCAAGAGCTATGATTGGTAGCATCAAAAAAACCATAACCCCATAAAAAATAATGCATTTCATATACATGTTCCTTATTAGATAAGCGTGTATGAGGTATCAATATTTTTGATGAGCGATACCGAATAGATTTCACCCGCCTCTTTGCTGTTTGCTGTTCGCAGGGCAAAACTAAACTGCGGCGTGTAGTCTTTTTTGCGAATAGCTAACAAGACCGTGGTGGTGGTGTAGGGCTGAAGCACGACACTGCGAGTACTATCAAATAAGTGTGTGGTTAGGCTTTTCAGCGTGCGGTCTGCTGCGCGGCGGGATTGATCAACGCCAAATAAGGTGAATAGACCGGCGAGGGGAAGCCCAATCTGCCATAAGAACAACAAGCCACCAAATCCAAGTACTGCGGCTGGAATGAAATAGCACCCATAATTTTTTGGGATCAATGCATCTAGTTCAGCCCGAGATAGAGGGAGAGGGCTGCAAGAGGATGGTTCTATATAATAAGAAGTACCTGTTTTGTTTTTAATCGTTAGCGTGAGTAATTCAAGCTGTTGTGTGATGGTGCGTGCGGTTGGGCTGAGATCGATGTCATGTATGCGGTTAGCTTTTGCCTCAATAGTTGGTGAATGGAATATGCCGGCAGTATGAATTTCCGTTTGTTTGTGGAGTTGTGCCGGTTTGAAGCGTGAGCAGCCACCCAAGAGAGGGATTAATAAAGTGATAAATATTAGCTGCTTCTTCATACGATAAATCCATATAATTTAGTTAATGCCGAAAGCTATATATAATTCGTTGGTAGGTACTTAAGCTACATTTTCATCAAAAGTGTAGCTTAAGTACCTACCACACTTAGTGATGGCGAGAAATGTAAAAATATTATGAGGATAAAGGTGTGATTAAGAGAGTTGTTTGTGGCGTGGTGCTTATTGGTATTTTTGGGGTTTCTATCTGTAGCGCTAGCATTTTTGATGATCTATCTGCTTTCAACAAAGCTAATCGGCGAGAGCTGCGTGACCAGATGCAGAATTTTCATGAGGTTGATCAAGGAAGTTTGTACCGATCACAGCAGCTGTTACCTGAAGTATTAAAGAGCTATATAAAACGCTTTGGTATTAAGACGCTGATTAATCTGCGCGGTTTTGGTCGTGAGGAAACTACGTGGTATGAAAAAGAAGCAGCAATGACCAAGGAATGGGGTGTGGTTTTTCATTCTATTTCTATGAGCGCTACAGTTCTTTCCGAAAAAAAGCACTTAATTGAATTGCTTTCTATATACGACACGGCAGCGCGCCCGATACTTGTACATTGTTTGGGCGGAGCTGATCGTACGGGGGAGGCTAGTGCTCTTTGGGTTTTAGAAGTGCAGAAAAAATCAAAAGAAGAAGCGCTTAAGCAGTTAGCTATTACGTATGGGCATCGTAAGCTGATTAATTCTGCAAAGGATTTTCTTATTCAAATATGGCGAGGGCGAGAATGGTTAGCTAAGGAGTATAACCCAGCTGATTATCCTTGGTTTTGCCGAAAGACAGATGAGAATGCAGCCTAATTTTTTTGGAAGAGCGACTCTTTGTGCGTTTCCGTTTGGATGTATTCAATGAATTTTTTGGAAATAAATTTTCTATTTGGCCCATCTAGAACTACTTTCTACTACGGGTGATAATTTTTTTAAATCTTTTTCAAAATAATGGTTGAAATATGAAATTAGAACACCTATAATACCTTCACTTCTTTGAGAGAACGCGATGCAAAACGCAGGTAGCCAAGCCAGCAAGTAAGACGATTCAGTCTTGCAAATGGGTGAGGTGTACAAGTGAGAATGAAGCAAGAAAAAAAGATTTAAAAAATCAAAAATAAGACTTGCGGTAAGTAAATAAAACCTGTAGAATTTGCGTCAAGTTGATCCTTAAAAAACACGATGTGAAACGCAGGTAGCCAAGTAAGCAAATAAGACGACTCAGTCTTGTAAGTGAGCAAGGTTGACAAGAGAAAATGAAGCAAGAAGAAAAGATTGAAAAAAATAAAAATAAGTCTTGCGGTAAGTGAAAAAAACCTGTAGAATTTTGCCTCGAGTTGAGCGTTGCGAAACGCGACAAGGAACGAAGAAAAAAATTAAGTCTTTGAAATATACGTTGATACGTAATTAAAAAATTACGTGAGTGTGAAGACTCTTTAAATTTTGATACGGAGAGTTTGATTCTGGCTCAGAATAAACGCTGGCGGCGTGCCTAACACATGCAAGTCGAACGCGAAC
>CAMATL010000026.1 GCA_945861145.1 candidate division TM6 bacterium GW2011_GWF2_37_49
CACATTCATTTCATGGGTATTGGTGGTATTGGTATGAGTGGTATTGCCGAGATTTTGCAATTACAGGGATACACCGTATCTGGCTGCGACTCATCCATCAAGACCAAAACCGTTATGCACCTGCAAAGCATTGGTTGCATCGCCTACGAAGGGCATCATGCAGATCACATAGCTGCTGCCGATGTGCTTGTGTACTCATCTGCCATCAGTAAAGATAATTCAGAAGTGCAAGCTGCCTTGGCCAAGGGGATCCCGGTCATCACCCGCGCCATCATGCTCGCTGAGCTGATGCGAACCAAATTTAGCATCGCGGTTTCTGGTGCTCATGGTAAAACAACTACCACTTCGCTTATCTCGCATATTTTGATCGAGAGCAATCGTCACCCGACCGTGATCATTGGCGGCGTGCTAAAAAATATTGCCAACAATGCCATGCTCGGTGACAGTAATTTACTGATCGCTGAAGCTGACGAGAGCGATCGTTCCCTCCTGTACCTCAACCCGACCATCGCCGTGGTAACCAATATCGATGCTGAGCATCTAGACACCTACGTGGATATCGAAGACATCAAAGCAACGTTTAAAAACTTCCTATCCCGCCTGCCTTTTTACGGCAAAGCGTTTGTGTGTATCGATGATCCTCATGTACAGGCGATCTTGCCATTGCCACACATCAACACCGTCAAGTATGGTTTTAGCACCAAGGCTGACGTGATGGGCAATATCGTTGAGCTGACCAAGAGCCAAGGCATTTTTGATGTGTACAATACCGATCCGCTAACCAAGCAAAAAAATCTTCTAGGTCAAGTGACGCTCAATATCCCGGGCGATCACAATGTCCAAAACGCGTTGGCCGCTATTGCGGTGTGTCTTGAGCTTGAAGTGCCGTTTGCTCAAATTGCTCAAGCGTTGAGCACGATCAAAGGCATTGAGCGCCGTTTTGAATTTAAAGGTAGCTTTAACGGCGCGGATATTATTGATGACTACGGTCATCATCCAACCGAAATCCGCAAAACATTGGCTGTAGCTAAGCGTCACAAAAGCAAAAAACTACATGTAGTTTTTCAGCCGCATCGCTTTTCGCGCACAGAAAAATTGTGGGATGATTTTGTAGAGTTGTTTGCAACGGGTGACAGCTTGTTTGATATCGAAGAGCTCCTTATCACCGATATTTATCCGGCAAGCGAAGCGCCAATTGCCCACGTTACCAGTGAATTACTGGTGCAGGCAATCAAGCTTAAAAATCCAAGCTTGCGCGTGTATTATCTAGCTTCACATACGGCGATCGAAGAGCGGCTGCAGCAGTCGCTTGCACCGGGTGATTTACTTTTAACCATTGGTGCTGGCAAGGCGTACCAAATTGGTGAGACGCTTGCGAAGATGGCATGATTTTTCAACCTTTGATTGTTTTGGAATTGATAATATTTTAGTGATAAAGGGGCTTGTAAGCTCAGACTTACAAGCCCCTTTATCGTTGACAAAGAGTATGTCTTGCGCGATGATGATCGACGTTGTTTTACCACACTGTAATGAATAAGGATGAAGAGTATGCAAGCACAAAAGCTGCAACAAATTCTTTCGCGCGCAGGATACGCTGCCGCGCTTATGTTGGCTGCCACGGCGCCAATTAGTATTGTTCGCGCAGATAATCAAAAAATTGAAGCTGGGTACAGTAGCACCCAAGACATGCTCGAGTTTCTTGATAAAAATAGTACCACTTCAAGCATGCCAGAAACCAAGATCATCAAGCTTGGTTATCATGATGAAGAGCAAGAACTTTTTAGCAAAGAATCATATCGCAAAAAAAATCGTCGCAAACGTAACAAGCCAGCTATTGCAGATGAAAAAAATGTAGTAGCAGCAGCGGCAGATCTTAATGAAAAAGCGCCAATCAGTATCAACAAAGGCGATTGCATTTTGACTTTTGGTGGTGCCACTAAAATTGAAAACTATTTTCAACGCAACATGGAATTGTTGAATCGCAACTTGCCTGATGAAGCAGAATATTTCAAAAACACCTTTGATTTCACCGTAGATTTTGCTTACGGCGAAAAACGTTTTGGTCACAAGGCTGTGGAAGCTTATCTTGATCTTATGCACAAAGGTGTATGGGGCAAGAACGGTTCATTTGCTGACTCGGAGCCGAGTTCACCAACATCATTGCAATTAGCTGATACTTCTTTTGGTAATCACACCCACACAAACGGCCGTCCATTTATCTGGATTCGTGATGGCTGGTTACGCTTCAGCTTAAATGCAATTGCTGACTCGGATGCACAAGGGGTTCATTACCTTAAAGTAGGTTGGTTCCCGTTTATTCTTGGTCGTGGCATCTCGCTTGGTTATGCTTTTGGCTTGAATAGATCACTTCTAGGGCTGTATTCATACAGCGAAGATAAATCACCAGCTGGTATCAACCTGAGTGGTGAAATAATTAAAGATGGCTTGTCATACGATTTATATTTGTCACGTTTAGAAGAGCGCAATAAAAATTTGCGTGATACAACAAATAAAATGCGTGATTTTTATACACCAGCACCAGCAATTCCATGGCGTGGTCTTGGTAAAAATAATGACGTAGTGGCGGCTCGTCTTAAAGTTAAGCCATTTAAAAGTGAGCGTGTAGGCAATCTGGAATTTGAGCCGTACATCATGTACAACTCTGCACCTGATCAAAAAATTGATATGCTTGCTGATTCAGATACCAAATTAGGTATTTATGGGCTTGCAGTTGAGCATTGCTACAATAATTTTGAATGGGGCGGTGAAGTTGCGGCAAACTTTGGCTCAATCGAAGCTTTTGCTATCGACACCAACAAATACAAAATTGTTAAAGACGCTTCTGGTAGCTTAGTTGAGCAATACACAAAAATTTTTAACGTTGCTACCCAAAAACCAGTACAGGCATCTGACGCGGTAAAAGCTGCTATAAAAAATGGCTTGAACTACGAGGCGTATCAATATAACAATGCGGTTTTTGTTAATGTTGCCCCTGGTTTTGATATTACCAATGCTCCTGGTCGATTCCGTCCTGCGTACAAAAATACACTTGCAGGGTGGATGGGTGTGCTTGATGGCGCGTACAACTTTAAGGAGCAAAACCTTAAGACAGCTCTTGGTGTTGGTTACGCTTCAGGAGATGTCGATTTAGATGCAAACCAAAAGAGTGGTACCTACAAAGGCTTTGTTGGTTTGAATGAAATCTACAGCGGCAAGCGAGTTGTTAGTATCATGCTCGATGAGCGCAGATTGCAACGCCCGGTGATTACAAGCGATTCCGCAAATCCTGCCGCAACCATTGTTACGACACCAGAATTTTCATTTACCGATCTGTGCTTTGGTGGCGCGAGTGCTACCTGGAAACCGGTTGCTTTAGGTAAAAAATGGCAGTTTAATCCTAACGGATTGCTTTTCTGGTCGGCGTTTCAAGATCAAAAAGCAATTTTAAATGCTGATGGCAGTGCTCAGGTTGATCAGAATGTTAAGGTCAGCTCATTCTTGGGCTCAGAGCTTAACTTGCTTACCAAGGTTGAATTGCTTAAAGACTTCAATATGGTTGTTAACTTGGCTGTATTTTTACCAGGGCAATTCTTTAAAGATTTCTCTGGCGTAAAAGTTGGCGAAAATGACTACCTGGATGCGGTTGAAGGTATGGATGGTTCTCCTGATATCACTCAGTATCGCATGGGAACAGATCCAGCGTTTCATGTAAACGTAGGATTTAACTACAAGTTCTAACCCTTCTCTAAGAACAATAAAAAGAGGCCGGAGCTGCTTTGCGCAGCTCCGGCCTCTTCACTTTTTATAATGAGTTCATGGATTCGATACATTTTGCACATTTTTTCTGTGCAAAATGTATCGAATCCATGAACACCCTATTGTTTTTTTAAGTAAAACGCTCGTTTGCTGTACTCAATTACCTGTTTTATACTGAACAGTCACTCTAAATGATGGTTATTACAGGAGCTGAAAAATGGCAAGTAACAGTTTTAAAGCAAGTCTTTGGCTTGTTTTGTGTCTCGTACTTGGGTGTGCGGCAATCGTAGCCCAAAAGGATCATGACCAGTCAATACAGCCAGACATGCTGGATTATTTTGATCGTACGTTGCAAACACCAGAGTTTTTATTTCAACAAGCGCTCTATCCTCGCCAAGCGCAAGCCTCTTTTGGTAACGATAAAACACTGTGTGCCACCCCGTACCCGGCAGCACTAATCTCGGCAACCGAATTGATGACAACTATTGGTCAAACTATTGCCACGTACAGTGATGTGAAAGCTGGAAGCTATTCGCCCGCGCAAGCTAAATATTGGTTGAAAGCTGATGGTGGTAAGCCAGGGTTTGAACATGCATTTAACAAAAGTATTTTTGGTGCTCCTTTGGCGCAAAATCCATTAGACAATGCCTACATACAAAAACTTATGTTACCGGCTGGCGCAGAGCTTATTACTTTTGGCGACTTGCATGGTAGTATCCATGCATTTGCGCGCATGCTTTGTAAGCTGATGGCCGATGGTTATTTAGACCAGCATTTACACTTGATCAAACGCAACGTGTACATGATTTTTCTTGGTGATCTTACCGATTATGGCCGCAACGGTGCTGATACTTTATATACCGTGCTCAAGCTGCGTACCGCAAATCCAGGCCAAGTATTTTTATGCCGCGGCAATCATGAAGAGCAAAATCTTAATCAATTCTATGGCTTCGCTCAAGAGATAGCGAGTCGCTATCCAGCCACGGACCAGCAAATTTTATCGCACGTTTATCATTTATATGAGCATCTACCGTATGCTATTTTTGTTGGCATGGCAGGGCATGATGCTGCTGGCTATGCCCAGTGTTGCCATGGTGGCATTGAGCCAAATGCGATGGATGCGATAGCTTCTTTGCTCTCAACGCAAGAATGCTTTTTTACCAAGCTGCCGGCAGCCGCTTTTTCAGGTGGGTGCACGGGGCTGAACTGGAGTGATTTTACCGGGGCTTTAAATGTGTCGCCCGTAAATAAATCGCCGCGCGGCGTCGGTGTGGTTTGTTCGATCAAGGCAACTGATGATTATATGAATAAGCTCAATATCAAAGTGTTTTTACGCGGGCATCAAGATGGTGATGATTATTTTAAAGTGGTGATGCAGGGGCTGACCGATCCGCAATATTTTTTCACACAAAATCCGCACACGCGTGGCAAGGTAGAATTTTTACGACCGTACATTGACCCGCTGGTTACAACGCCAACAGCATTGTATGAACAAGGATTTAGATTGGGCGACTTGCCTAAGAAAAATGGTCAATGGGTAATCGCTCCAGTATTTACGTTTACAAATGCCTCAGCGTCTCGTTGTTGTGACAACGAAGGCTTTGGGTTGATAGCGCTAGCAACCACATGGGCCGATGCGCAAATTCATGCTTACGGGTTTACTACGCCGCTCATGAGTCGCCGCCATTTGGTGCTGCGTGTGGGTGGGCTGAGTGATCATCATGGTGTGACTGCCCACGATTGTAAGCTTGTGCGAGAAGCGCTTGGTATAAGCCTTGTCGATCAACTAACGGATAAAGAACTTTTTAATATGCTCAACTATGCATATGTGGTGCCACAAGCGACTCATGTTACAGAGGGCAAGATCTGGTGCGGTCCAGCACCGATACAGCAGTACATAGATGCTGCCCTGAAAAACTTTGTCAGCGGGAGCGTGTGGAACACGTTTTCACCTAGCCGTAATAATACGGTAAGTGATTTTTTAAATAAATTTGCGGTGCGGTCGCACCAAGAAGTTGGTATTGATGATGATTTTAAATCGTTGATTAGATGCTCTGGCTGTGATGCATGTATGGTGAATTAAGAGCTTGTGTTTAAAAGTTCAAGACGCTTCGTAATCATTATCATTTCTAGATTTTTTATAAAAACGATGAATCCCGGATCAAGTCCGGGAAGCTCGAAGAGCGAAGGGTATATGGATGGTTACCAAAAATGCTTTGAGGAAAACGCTCGGCCAGAGTGTGATTTTAAATATTTTTCGAAATCTAAAGCTCGTTGTTTATCTTGAAAAGCAAAGCATGCTTGCAATTCCCAAGGAGCATGCTGGGCTGTATGCGTAGAGCCTTTAGCATTATGCGTTGACAGACGCTTTTTAACATCTTCTGTGAAGCCAACATATTTTTGTTCTGGAAAAGCGATAGAAGATATCAGATAAACCCAATACATATTCCATGACTTTCTAAGAGGGAAAAAGAGATTTTTTTATATCCGGTCCGTCTACGCCTAAAGGCTACGCCGGACAGGCTTCGTCAATTGTGCTAATCAAATCATCCAAAATTCCATACCTGGCTGCGCCGGGCGTAGTCCTTGGACGAAGCCTGGTGGAGCTAACCGGATTCGAACCGGTGGCCTCTTGAATGCCATTCAAGCGCTCTACCAACTGAGCTATAGCCCCATGAATTGAAAAATCTTTAAAAAGATCATTTGCGAGATCTTCAAAGTTTATGCAAACTTCGTAAAAACCTCAAGTAGAATATTGCAACGTTTACGAGGATGTGATGCGCATAGACATAGTCAATAGCCTTCAAAAATACAAAGATCAACTCTTTCCCATTGTGCGAGCTCTTGCCGAGCGCGGGGGGATCGCTTATCTCGTAGGCGGTTGTGTACGCGACATGGTGCTCAATTTGCCGCTTAAAGACCTAGACATTGAAGTACATAACATGGAGCTAGATGCGCTGCACGATGTGCTGCGCCGCTTTGGGCACGTGGAAGAAGTGGGCAAAAAATTTGGTGTACTGCTTTTGCTGGGGTTGGCGATTGATTGGTCGCTGCCGCGTAGCGATAGCTCTGGCCGCAAGCCGCACGTAATCTTGCAGCCGCAGCTCGATATCAAGCAAGCTTTACAGCGGCGTGATTTAACCATGAATGCTATGGCGATTAATTTGACGACGGTGGTTTGTGAAGGGTTGCAAGAAATTACCACGCACGACATTATCGATCCATTTGGTGGCTTGCGTGATATTGCTGCAAACCAAATGCGCGCGGTAGATGATGCGTTTTTTGTACAAGACCCATTGCGGCTGCTCAGAGTGATGCAATTTGCTGGGCGGTTTGGCATGGCGCCTACGCCGGAGCTTGATGCGCTGTGTGCACGTATGCCGCTGTACGACACGTATGATGATAGACCGCTCGCTCGGGAACGGATTCAATCCGAAGTGGTTAAGCTTTTGTTACTAGCGCCGCAGCCTTCAGTTGGTTTTGCATGGTTGATGCGCATTAGCCGCGCTGAAGAATTGTTTCCTTTTTTGAAAGACAATCCTGAGGCGTTACCGGTTATTGATCGGCTTGCTCCACACGTGCAAGCCTGTAGTGCTGATGAGCAGGTAATGTTGTTTTTAACGGCGCTGTGTTACCGACCGCTCATGTCCTTAGAGGCGCAGCAAATTGCTGCTCCTCAGGATGAGCGAGTTTTTGATTTTAATTTGGATAAAGAAATGCCCGATCATCCTGAGGAAGATCGAAGATCTGTCTCGAAGGAGATGAGCGGCAACCGCATGTCCAACAAAAATCTTTTAATCAACTGCACCGATTCACACAAAACGATCAAAGCCGTGGAAGTTATTTTACAAATCATTCCTCAACTTAAAAATTTATCTGATGACGCTGCGGGATTGATTGCAATCAAAAAAATAGCCGCTCAGCTAGCGGCGGTGCAGACATCGTTGGCTTTGGTATCAAAATTGAGCTGGTGCTTATTTGAATCAACAGCTCAAGCTGTTGAGCAATCTTTAGTCTATTGCGTAGCTGACCGTGCAGGCGTGCTCAACGGGCCTGAAGAGGCGTTGGTGCAAGGGCGAGATCTACTGAATCAAATCCCCCCTGGGCCAGAGCTTGGTCGGCTGGTAGCGCTTGCGTATCAGTTGCAGCTTGAAGAGAGTGTGCGCGATAAGCAGGCACTGATTGAGCGGTTAATGGGTGAACGTGGCGCGTAGTTAATCTCAATCCTATGGATTAAAATGGATCCCGGATCGTGAGCTATTTCACCCCAGACTGCGAGCCGTCGCCAGGACGACATAGGCATAAATATCCTCTTAGTTGAAACTGCAGGTACACGCTGCCCTTCATTCAATCTAAAGACAAAACCATTGCTACAAAAAAAAGCGAGTTGCATTGAAAGTCTCGCTTTCAATGCAACTCGCTTTAAGATTAAGAACAAACAGGTCGACGTTTTAAGTCAGCCTTATTTATAAATCTCTGCGATTTTATCAGACAACGCATCTTTATTCATAAAGCCTGTCTCTCTGCCGATCATGCTGCCACCTTTAAAGAAAAGGATGGTGGGGATAGAGGAGACGCCATACTTGATCGCCAAATCACGCTCGTCGTCGATATTTACTTTTACCAGCTTGTGCGTAGCTTCAAGCTCTTGACTGAGCTGGTCAAAAATAGGCGCCATCTGTTTGCACGGGCCACACCAAGACGCGTAGAAATCAATCACTACAGGAATTGATGATTTCAAAACGACTGCATCAAAGTTTGCTCCGGAAATTGTTTCTGCCATTGCTTTTACCTTTCTAAAGACAACTTTATTTTTATGAGGTCATGTTAACAACTGTGCATTGTTTTGTCACGATTCAACTGTGGCCCTACCGCAAGCAGCACTAAAGCGGTTCTGTACCCGCTTGTAAAAGATCGAGATACTTTCTATAGATATAGATTTTATCACGCATCTTGCCGCTGACTTCTTGTACTAATCCCAGCTTTACAAGATTTTGCAACGCTACTCGTGCCGTTGGCATAGACACATTAAGCTCTCGTGCCAATACTGAAACTGTGGCTTGAGGCATTTTTTTAAATCGTTCAAAAGCCAATAAAGCTGATTCTTTAGCCCGCCCAAGCGTATTAATCTTTTGCAGATCATCCTCAAAAAGCTTATTCAACTGCTCAATCATCTGCAGGGCTTGTTGTGCAGACTTATAAATACCTTCTAGGAAAAATTCTAACCACGATTCCCACGAACCATCCGTTCTTACTTCCTGCAAAAGGTCATAGTACAACGAGCGATGCTTTTTCAAATAAAGACTCATGTACAAAATTGGCTCAGTCAGAACGCCATTTTCACACAACAAAAGCATAATTAATAAACGACCAAGCCTACCATTACCATCAAGAAATGGGTGAATAGTCTCAAATTGAACATGTAACAACCCCACCTTAACAAGAAAGGGTAGTTTAACTTTTTTATCATGTATGAATTTTTCTAAATCACTCAAACAGTCCATTAGATCAGCTGGTGATGGAGGAACGAACATGGCATTGCCAGGCCTTGTGCCTCCGATCCAATTTTGCGTTATTCTAAATTCCCCTGGATTTTTATTGGACCCTCGACTGCCTTGTAGCAATTTCGCATGAATTTCTCGTAGCAATCGCAAGCTCAACGGAAAGCCATTTTTTATCTGCTCTAGACCATAATTAACAGCAACAACATAATTCGAAACTTCTTCTACATCGGCTATTTCAATATTTGGTTTTAATTCATTTTCAAATAAAAGCAGGTCTGAAAAAGAGCTTTGTGTTCCTTCTATCTGAGATGAAAGCAACGCCTCTTTTCTGACATACATGTAAACAAAAAGCTCCACATTAGGCACAGAGTAAGCAACGCCATTTAACTCTGCCAATGAATGGTTTGCCTTATCTAAAAGAGGATATAAGTTTTCTAAATTTATTGCTGGAATTGGCGGCAAATGAGGCGGGACATAAGCCTTAAATGACTCGCCTTCCATTTTTTGCAGGACATATCTACCCAGCCGATTTGAATTACTCATGTTTTCTCAACCCTCCCAACTAAGAAAAGATAACCATTTATCCTTTCTTAGAATACCACACTAAGAAAAGATAAATCAATATCCTTTCTTAGTGGAAATCACTAAGAAAGGATAAATGTCACTTTTTGGCAAAAAATGGCGTTATTTGCGCCCGAAGATTATTTCTGGGGTTAGCCTAGATTGCAATCAAATTTATTTTATAGACCCATGACAGCGCATAATCTGGGGAGTTACCAAATTTTATACAATTCCATCTGCGTTTTCTTATGGGGGGGCGTCGGGACGAAACTCCCGACTAAAAAAGGGTTTTGACATTTATCTGCTAGCGACGTAGTCTCATCCAATAACCCCAGCTAGAAAGGATTGCAATGGAACAGCTCCAAGGTGCTCGCCTTAGTCTACGCGTCAAGTCAAATAACATTCAAACAGTCTTCTCTGTAGATGTAATGCAGCAATTATTACCACTCGATATTGTCAAAGAATTTGAGTCAGCTCAGCAGGGCCAACAACGGCTTTCAATAAACGCTTTATCAAAAATTGCTGAAGCTCTCAAGATTTGGGCGCTTGAATACGGAGCTACCCATTTTAGTCATCTATTCTTACCGATACGTGCCACCATTGGTACAAAAGAAGAGTCATTTGCCGAACGCCTAGCACCAAACACACTGATCAACCTCTTTACTGCTTACAATTTATTGATGTCAGAAACTGATGGTTCATCTTTCCCAAACGGCAACCTGCGTCAAACCTCACAAGCTCGCGGTTATGTGTTATGGGATGTTTATAATCCTCCGTTTCTAGAAAAATTATCCGACCGCACTACTCTCTACGTACCAGCACTTCTTTACAGCGTTGAGGGAAAATCACTTGATTACAAAATCCCCCTCCTCCGCTCTGAAGACCGCTTAGGTAATGCTGCAACACAATTACTACAACTACTCGATACCCGCGTACGCAACGTGGTGCCAACCCTTGGCGCCGAGCAAGAGTTTTTCTTGGTCGACCAGCACCTAGCAGCCAAGCGCCCGGATATACAAGCCTGCGAACGTACCATTTTTGGTACAGCAGCACTTAAAGATCAGCAATTTAATGATTTTTACTATGCACCTATGGATGAACGCACTCACAGCTTCATGGAAGATCTCGATCGCGCTACTCGCCAAGCCGGCATCATTATCAAAACGCGGCACCGCGAAGTAGCGCCACAGCAATTTGAAGTTACCACTCAATTCTCGCGCAGCATCCAAGCAAGCAGCCAAAATAGCTGGCTCATGCACCAAATACGTACAATCGCCAAAAAGCATGGATTGACAGCCCTTCTTCACGAAAAGCCATTTCAAGGCATCAACGGCTCAGGCAAGCACTGCAACTGGTCACTTGCTACCGATATGGGGTTAAACTTGCTTGATCCAATCAACGACGACGGCAAAGGCAGCTTCCCTTTATTTTTAGCGGCGGTTGTCCAGGCAGTGGCTACACACAACGGCTTACTGCGGGCCGTGATCGGTTCATATGCCAATGACTTCAGACTCGGCGGCCACGAGGCCCCTCCTGGAATCATGGCTATGCATTTGGGCCAAGGCTTGAGTGAATACCTGAGTGAATATGACCTATCAGCTACAAAAAGATTTATCCACCGCACAGGGCTAACCAATAATCAATTACCATTCAAAGAAGTGCTTATCGATCTAACCGATCGCAACCGCACAAGCCCTTTTGCCTTCACCAACTGCAAATTTGAATTCCGTGCTGTCGGTTCAAGTTGTCACACCGCCCATGTTGTCACCGTCCTCAACACGGCAGTAGCTGAAGCGATGGAAAAACTAACAGAGCAGCTACAAGAAGCGCTTGCAGTTAAGCCTCGCGATGAAGCGATCAGCGAATTGGTACGTGCTACTTTGCGCCGCTACTCATACATTATCTACAATGGCAACAACTACAGCGCATCATGGTATCAAGAGGCTGCAGAGCGCGGACTAAGCAACTACCAAACAGCCTATGAAGCTTTTGTTGAGTACGACAAACAAGAAACAATCGATCTCATGAATGGCGTGCTCACCCCTGAAGAGCTCAACGCGCGCAAAACAATTTTCAAGGAATCCTACGAGCAAACCGCCCTTCTTGAAGCTCGTACAGCATTAAGCATGTTTAACCAACTCATCATCCCTGCATGCACCGCCTACCTGCATCACCTCTGCCAAACGGCACAAGACCTTAAAGCCGCTGGCACCACGAGCAGCAGCTCGATGTTTATCCAAATAATCGAACACATAGATCAAAGCCTTGCAGCAGCGCATAGACACGCCGGCAGATTAGAAGAGCTCGTACAGTCAGCTGCTGAAACTGGTACTATCGCACCGCTCGCCATTCGTGAAGAATTGAGTAGCTTGCGTACAGCAGTGGATACACTTGAAAAGTATGTGGCACACAACCGTTGGCCGTTACCAACCTATGATCAATTACTCCATACTTAATAAGCACGAAAAGCAAAGAAGGGCCGGAATTTAAATTCCGGCCCTTCTTCTTTTAGCTCTAAAGTCAAATTTTAACCCCCGCCCATGTCCTTCGAGACGCGATTACATCGCTCCTCAGGATGAGCGGATTGGTAAGTCGATCATTGGCGAAGAGCATTCTTTGCCCCGCTCATCCCTCGATCAAGCCGAGGGCAGGCTCTGAGGAGCACCTCCAACGGAGTGCGTCTCGAAGGGCATGAGCAGTCAAAAGTACTTTCGAAAGCGGTCTATTGTTCATACCAAATCAAGTCGCTTTTTAAATCTTATGATGGCATGCGTAGTCATGCACACAATAAATACCACCAAGGTTATCGCCGTAAGCCAATACGGCAGGTACCCTGCAGGACCAAACACCGCCCCGCGCATACCTTCTGTGATGTGAATAATCGGATTACACAGCGCCAAATAACCAAGTGCTGCTGATTTTTGGTACAATGCCGCCCATTTGAATTGAAAGCCACCAAGAAACCAAAGCGGGTGCAAAAGCCGAGACCATACCTGACTAAGCATGCGCATATCACGCACAAATGAAGCAGCCCACAAAATAATAGCGGCATAGAGAAAATTACTTAAAAACAACATCAAGATGCACTTAGGCCAATGAATGGTGCTGTAGGCAATCGATTCAGGCAATAAAAGATTACAAACCGGAAACAGCAAAACGCTCAGAAATGTGAAATATAAGCCGTAGTACACCAACATACGTATAAAAACGAGGGCTGGCGAAATGGGCAATGTAAGAAAATAAGTGATTACTTTATCACCATCAAGATCCGCAATCATGAGAGCAATGACTGAATACGCCTCAATAATACCAAGACTTACAATCAGCCCCACCAGCATAAATTTGCCAAAATCGGCTGACATACCAAACGAGGGAAGCAGGTACGCCGATATCAACATAAATGACGCCACCCACACAAAGCGATCTATAATTTTTGATACAACTGTCCCGCGCGCTTGTTCTAAATCAACCCTCAGCATGACTTTAAACACCGACCAGCTGCTGGCAAGATCATAACCCCAAAGCTTATTCATGAGCTACCTCCTCCAGCAGTGTTAAAAATACCGATTCAAGGTCAGTGGCTGAAAATTTCTTTTTAAGATTTTCTGGCGAGTCTACCAGTACTATCTCACCTTTGTTGAGCAAACAAACCCTGTCAGCCAGCTGCTCCGCTTCTTCTAAGTAGTGAGTTGTTAAAATAATGGTGACGCCGTTACGCTTAAGCTCGCGAATTACTTCCCACAAATACCGCCGGACTGGGGCATCTAGCGCTACCGTAGGCTCATCGAGAATAATCAGGCGTGGCTTATGCATAAGCGTGCGAGCTATCATAAAGCGCTGCCTGTAGCCGCCAGAAAGCGATTTTATCGTGTGGTCAGCATAACGCGACAATTCAAAATTTTTGATGAGCTTATCCATGCGCGCTGCAGTCTCATTGCGATCAAGGCCATAAAATTCCCCAGCGAAGCTTAAGCTTTGGCGCAGCGTGAGGTAGGGGCTCACGTTTGGTCGCTGCGGGCAGTAGCCTACAACGGTACGGTAACCAATGAGGTCTTCGTAAATTGATTTACCCTCAAATAAAATCTGCCCTGACGTTAAAGGATGAAGTGTGGCAAGGATGGCAGAGAGCGTGGTTTTACCAGCACCATTTACACCCAAAAGCCCCAGCGTCTCCCCTTCATAAACAGTAAGTGAGACATTTTTGAGCGCTTCAAGCTTTTGGCCCCCTTCAAGATCATACACCTTACGAACACTCGTAAGCTCAATTAATGGCTTCATAATTCTTATCCCCCTTGTTTCTTCAATGCCCAGATGAGGCTCCCATTGCATACAATTTATGCAAATCATAGATTCGTTACGCAGGTATAGTATACAACCTATCAAACCGATAACGTACGGTTTGCGCATTATGCGAGAAAAAAAACATACCCCAAACGCTATTGCCTGGAATTTATTTCTGGGTAAAAACGTAAACAAAGGAGCTTACAATGAAAAAAATAGCTATAACCCTTATGGCTTTGCTTTCCTCTATCGCTCTATGTGCAAAACCAGCCACCACAAACACCTCCGCTACCAGAGCGCAGACCGAATCGACCAAGAAAGATCACTCCACCCATCTCTTTAACTTTGTACAAGAGCACGCAGCTGAGCTTGGCATGCACGTAAAACGCCTAGCGACAGCCACATCCAAAAAGGGCTCTCAACAAAAAAAATCTCCAAAAAAAACCCAAAAGCCAGGCCCATCACGCGAAGAGCTCGCTTTTGAAACCGTTAAAGAAGCTGCGCAAGACGGCTATGTACCAGCCCAAGATTTACTGGCCTACTGCTACGCCACAGGCACGGGAACCAAGCCAAGCGGCAAATTAGCCTTCAGCTGGTATTTGTCTGCCGCGCTGGCAGGGAGCAACAGCGCCAAAGAATCACTAATCGCCTGCTTTGAAGAAGGAATAGGCGTAACCAAAGACACAACCATGGCTCAAGCACTGCGAGCCTTACTCATGCCCCCAACAAATAACTAAAAGCGGCTCCTCTTTCAATCGCTAAAATTTACTTAACTCAAAATTAACAGATTAAAACTCAATAAAACGCTTATCTGCCAGCAGCTTCTACAAAAACACATACTCGGCAATGTCGTCCCCGCGAAGGCGGTGATCCAGCCTTGCATCTAAACATTATCACTACAAATATGCGCCGCACTGGCACATTTACACCAAGCAACCTGAATTGAATTTTTTATATTGAGCCTGGGTCCCCTCCTTCGAGGGGATGACATTGGCAGGTGCATTCTCTTAGTAAAAGCTACAGGTAAGCGCTTTTTTTGAATCAATTCTAAACCTATCGAGCTCACATCAATTCATTCTACATACCCAAGCAGCTTCAGGGGCCCATACCTGAGGCCGGCCCCAAAACTGCACTTTTGATCGTTTTTATCGCTTTTTTGTATTTCCAAGTTGAAAATTAAAGAAAATACCCCATTCTTTTTGCCTATTTGCAATTTAATTCAAACGCTTTAGGCTGGTATGTAGGTTATAAGTTCTATAGTTGCTCCCAAGTTGTTGGAGCTAAATTCAATGGAGGTCCTATGATGAAGCGTATAATGATCACAATCCTAGCTATTTCAGCTTTACAAGCAGATATTTTTGCGGCTGGTTCAAAGCGTACCGCTGAAAAGAGTTTAGCCGAACTTCAAGCAGATCTTTTAGTAGTTGAAGCCAGAAAACGTACTCGTAGCCAAGTAGCTGAACATCAGAGGCTTGTACTTGAAATCGAACGACTTGCTACCGCTACTGCTTCTCTCAGAGAAGCAATCGACGACGCTACTAGTGCTAATGCTGCTGATGAGAAATCAAGACTAGAGAAAGAACTATTGGTAATTGCTGCAATCAACTCTGACCTTAATGCTAAATTAGAACAAAGCAGTCGTCTATTAACTGAACATCCTCATGGTTCTATCATTCTAGAAGGAGAGGTTGTACATGACCTAGAATCCTATACTCTTTATCTAAAAAATGAGGCAACAATTATTTTAGCTAGAGAAAGCCTTAACGAGGCACGTGAATCAGAAGCTTCTTTGATACAACAATTGGCACAATCAAGCGCAGTGCCTCAAGCAGCTGCACAAGCAAGCGGATTGTTTAGAACAGCTGTATCATGGAAAGACGCATTCGTTGATCGCCTTACTGGCGCGAAAGCGGCTCTTGCTAGAACACAAGAAGCGTATCTTGCTACAACACAAGAGCGTCTTACTACAACACAAGGCCGTATTGACGCCCTTTTAGGCACAATAGCTGATAAAGAGGCTCTCTCGGTTTTTTACAAATCTGCAGCTTGTACAGTAGCAGCAGCTGCTGGTCATTCAGACGACCTTATCTAATTCTCTGTACTTGAACTAGAA
>CAMATL010000027.1 GCA_945861145.1 candidate division TM6 bacterium GW2011_GWF2_37_49
TAAACTCCAATCTTTTTTCAAATATTGAAATTTGGCCCATTTTTGCTACTCTTGCCCCACTGTTGTCTATTTGTTTAACCCATAACCATCTTGCTATTGTCGATATTTCGATCCATGCAAGGTGATTATAATAAGGAATGTTTACATGGCGCGCACTCAACAACGCCCAGTAATCGTAAACAGCGCAGAGCTTATCGAAGAGCAGTTTCAGGTAACTGAAGCGCAACAACTCGAGCTTGCGACACTGTACGAAGATCTTTCTAATCGCTTCAAAGTCGGCAATTTGCTCAAGGGCAGAATCATTGCCAAAGATAATGGTGGTATCGTAGTCAGTATTGATTACAAATCTGATGGCTTTATCCCATCCAATGAATTCACTGATTTCGAACTAGAACGCATCACACCAAACGCAGAAGTAGAAGTACTTCTTGATCGTTTAGAAGATGAAAACGGTTCAGTAGTGCTTTCATACCAAAAAGCAAAAGCTTTACGTGCTTGGGACACCATTACTGAGCTTGCTGAAAAAGATGAACCTGTTCGCGGTATGGTTACCCATAAAGTTAAGGGTGGTCTTAACGTTGACGTTGGTATTCCAGCGTTCTTGCCTGGCTCACAAATTGATACACAACGCGTAACAGACTTTGATCAATTCGTTGGTCAAGAAGTAACGTGTAAGATTCTTAAAGTGAACAGAAAACGTGGCAATATCATCATCTCACGCCGTAAATATCTTGAAGAGCAACGTTCAGAAGATAAGAAAAAAGCACTTGAACTTATCAATGACGGACAAGTACTACAAGGTATCGTTAAGAACATCACCAGCTATGGTGTCTTCGTTGACGTTGGCGGCATCGATGGCTTGCTTCATATTACTGATATGTCATGGGGCCGCATTGCGCACCCAAGCGAATTGGTAAAAATTGGCGACACCATCACCGTTAAGGTAATTGCATTTGACAAGAAGCATGAAAAAATCTCTCTTGGCATGAAGCAACTTACCCCAAATCCTTGGGAAAATGTTGATCAAAAATATGCGGTCAACACCAAGCTTAAGGGTCGTGTTTCTAGCATTACCGATTACGGCTTGTTTATCGAAGTTGAAAAAGGCATTGAAGGCTTGGTTCATATTTCAGAAATCTCATGGACCGAACGCATCAACAACTTAGGTAAATATTTCAGCGTAAATAACGAAATCGAAGCAGTGGTTGTTGGCCTAGATAAAGACAACCGTCGCATGTCGTTAAGCATCAAGCAGTTACGCGAAGACCCTTGGAAAGCAGTTGCTGCATCATTCAAGATCGGCGACAAAATCAAAGGCAAAATCAGCAACATTACTGATTTTGGTCTCTTCGTACAACTTATGGATGGCGTTGATGGCCTCGTACACATCTCCGATCTTTCATGGACAGACCATGTGTCACATCCTGGTGACAAGTACAAGAAAGGCGATGAAGTCGAAGCAGTCATTCTTGGTATCGATGCAGAAAACCGTAAGGTTTCACTTGGTATCAAACAGCTTGAAAAAGATCCTTGGACGAGCATTGCAAGCGAATACACCGTTGGCAGCACGGTAGAAGGTACTGTTTCCAAGATCACCAATTTTGGTGCGTTTGTTAAACTTAACAACGGCATCGAAGGCTTGGTTCATATCTCAGAACTAGCTGACAAAGAAGTAGAAAAAGTTGAAGATATTCTTAAGGTTGGCCAAGCGGCTACCTTCAGAGTAATCAAGGTAAGCGCAGAAGAGCGCAAACTTGGTCTCAGCTTAAAGCCTGCACGCGAAGCAACCGAGCAACCTCATCGTGAACCTGCTGAACAGCAACAGCAACGCGAACCACGCGAAGTAAAGCCACGCAGCAACAACGACGAAGCTCGCAAGCCTAGACGTCAAACCGAAGAAAAACCAGTAGTAGCAGCAGCGCCGAAACAACATCAACAAAGAGATGTTAGTTCAAGCCAAGGCTCAAGCAGTGGAACCCTCAAGAGCTCACTTCAACAAGCACTTGAAGACCACGCTGCTCGCAGCAAAAACAAATCAGAATAAGGTAGGACAACATGGAACGCACTTATGCAATGATCAAACCTGATGCAGTGAAAGCCGGCAATGCTGGCAACATCATCGCTCGGATTGAAGCAGAAGGCTTTAGAATTGTCGGCATGAAACAGATTCGAGTGAGCCTAGCTCAATCGCAGCTTTTCTACGTAGTTCACGAAGCTCGCCCGTTCTATAATGGCCTTACCGAATTCTTAGCATCAGGTCCTGTGGTTGCAATGGTTCTTGAAAAAGACAATGCAATCAAAGCCTGGCGCGATTTGATGGGCGCTACTAATCCAGCTCAAGCAGCTGAAGGTACAATCAGAAAGCTCTACGCTACCAGCATTGATGAAAATGCTGCACATGGCTCAGATGCTCCTGAAACAGCAGCGCAAGAAATTGCGTTCTTCTTTACAACTGCTGAGCTCGTCTAAATCTAAGTAGACAAAAAAAGCCGCGTTGGTTTAAACACCAGCGCGGCTTTTTTCATATAAATATTTCTAAATTTTAAAGTGTAATTTTCAAGTCTTTAGGGCATGCCACTAATCTTAAACCTAAGATAACTCTATGACTGGTTGCGCCTTAACAAAAGCATCAAGCTCTACCAACGATTTTACCAAGCCAGACAACTGACTCAGCCGCATCGAATTAGGACCATCACAAAGTGCCTTGTCAGGATCTTCATGTACTTCCATAAACACTCCAGCTATCCGCTGCGTCACTGCTGCGGCAGCTAAGGCTGCAACATAGCGACGATCACCTCCCGTTGATGAACCTAGCTCGCCAGGCTTTTGCACGGCATGCGTAGCATCAAAAAGTACAGGCTTATTTGCCGTCTCTTTCATAATCATAAATGAACGCATGTCTACGATAAGGTCTACGTACCCAAAAGATGTCCCGCGCTCACCTAGCCAGATATGGTTATTACCTGTTGATGCAACCTTGTCCGCAGCGTTTTCCATTTTTTCAGGCCGCCAGAATTGGCCTTTTTTAATAAAGACAACTTTACCTGTTTTACCAGCAGCAAGTAACAAGTCCGTTTGTCGGCACAAAAAAGCAGGGATCTGCAAAACATCAACAACCGCAGACACAGGCTCAGCCTGCCAGCTCTCATGAATGTCTGTCACCACAGGCAAACCAAATTCTTGACGCACACGGGCCAAAATTTTCAGCCCTGCGTCCATGCCTACGCTGCGGTAGTTACCAACGGCAGTACGATTTGCTTTATCAAAAGATGCTTTAAAAATAATTTTAACTTTAAGGTCTTGTGATAATTTTGCAAGAAACTCAGCCAGCCCTAGCGTGTGCTGTTCGTTTTCCATTGCACACGGACCAAGTAAGAAAAAAAGAGGCGCACTGTTATCTACAACAGTGCGCACCCAATCGAATCGCTCATTCATACTCACCACTTTCCAAATTTGCCGTATCCATGGCTCGCTTCGACACCAGTTCACAACGAATTATGGCGGGTAAGCACCATGAACGGCAGAAATATTCAATAACCGTTTTTTCGGTATTCTACTAGTTTTCTTCTTCTTCTTCTTCAACAACAGCTTGTGCTAGAGTCGCTTCAGCCTGAGGCGCCGCACTTACCGTTGTTTTTTTTACGATTTCATCAAGAATACCATTAACAAACTTGTAAGCATCTTTTTCAGCAAACAGCTTTGCTAGCTCAATTGCCTCGTTAAGCACAACCGAAGGTATTGCACCCGGTTGGCTCAACTCCCACAATCCCATACGCAAGATCAAGCGAGTACAACAGCCAAGACGCTCAAGCTTCCAGTTTTTCAAGTAGGGCTTAATGCGCTCATCTAGTTGTTCATGCTCGTTGATTACACCGCCTACAAGGGTAGTTATAAAATCGCTGTGAGCAACTTCAAGCGAATAACCATCACGCAAATTTTGCATGAGGCCTTCAAGGGTAACTGAATACTCAAAGCGATCTGCGGCATAAACCAAGCAGAATGAAATAATACGCTCATTGCGTCGCGAATTTGGTTTGATGTGATATAAAAAATCTTCCGCAAATCCATCTGATACTTCAGCCAATTCTTGCGCCGCTAAATTAAATTCAGCATCAATCGGTGTTGAATTAATTTCTGGAATCGCCTCAACTGCAGTATCAATTTCTAGCTCGAGCTTATGCTCTTTATCGTCTGTCATAGGTATAGCCATAGAATTCGTCATTATTTCTCAACACGTTCAATATATTTATTTTCGCGTGTGTCTATTTTTAGAACTTCGCCTTCGCAAATAAACAAAGGCACGCTTACAACAACACCTGATTCAAGCTTAGCAGGCTTATTGCCACCTTGCGCTGTATCACCCTTAACGCCGGGTACCGTTTCTACAACTTTCAATTCCATAAAAACTGGTGCTTCAACGGAGATTGGGTTGCCTTCAAATTTAAGGACGGTATAAACAACGCCTTCTTTGAGGTAATTTTTAACGGATGCAACTTGATCAGGATTAAAATCAACCTGCTCAAAAGAGGCTTGATCCATAAAGTGGAAAAGCTCATCTGCATATAAAAATTGCATTTGAAATAGCTCAAGATCTGCTTGAGGAAATTTTTCAGCTGATCGAAAGGTTTCTTCAAGAGTGCGACCCGTAATAAGATTTTTCATTTTTGTTTTCATGTAGGTGCCGCCTTTTCCTGGCTTAACCAACTGGAAATCAATAATCAACCATGGCTCATTATTCCATAGAATCTTTGTTGACCCTTTGCGAAATTCTGATGGTAGCAACACGACGCACCTCTTAATGAATTATGTTGAATAATATGATTCAATCTACTATTTACCTTAAAAAAAACAATTCTTCAGGCAAAAGGTTTATTACTATAACAAAATCTAAAAAAAATAATATGCCGGCTACTTAAACCAGCATATTTTCTATTATTTTCCGACCAAAAGCCCGCAGGCATCTGGCAGTAGGGTTAAAAGCTGCTGCTCTTCTTTCTGGCTGAAAGGATTAAGGACGTAATCGCTCACGGAAGTTTCTGCCTGTGGTCTTCCAATGCCAAAGCGCAACCGCCAGAAATCTTGTCCTATCATTCCAATAATTGACCGCAAGCCATTATGGCCCTTAGCGCTGCCGCTAAATTTAATAGAATTAACACCAAAAGACTTTTCTAATTCGTCATGCACAACAATGATCTGATTTCCCTTGATACCTTTTTTATTCAACCAAGGCATCACTTCACCAGAAGTATTCATGAACGTCTGCGGCTTAATTAAATAAACCGTTTGCAGGGCAATCCCACTAACAGATGCATACATCATGTTATTATTTTCTTGCCACGAAGATCCATTAACACGAGCTAACTCGTCAAGCACTCGAAATCCTATACTGTGACGCGTCTTATAATATTTTGCCCCAGGATTACCAAGGCCGATGATCGCTCGAATCTGGTCTTTATCATACACTTCGTTCATACAGTCCCTGTTGCACCTCTCCTTGATGAGAATTGATTGTCATTATTTTTGCAATGCTTTCAACAATAAAGGGCGCTATCGAAACATAGCTCATAGCGGCATAGCTCAATGCAGTTCTATGCAACGTATCCGCCACAACCACTCGATCAAAAGGTGCTACTTGCATAACAGCCAATGACGCGGAAGACAACACAGCATGCGTAAAAAACCCACTCACTCCGGTGGCACCGCGGTTTAGCACAAGCTCAGCTGCACTTACCGCTGTTCTTCCTGTATCGATGATGTCGTCAAGAATTAACGCATACTTGCCTGCCACGCTACCATTGAGCGAAATTGCCAACGCTTGATTTATATCTGTTCGACGCTTTGCCACAAAGCAAGCTTCAATGCCCAATTGCTTGGCCAAAGCCTGTACTCCCATGGCAGCACCGTTATCAGGCGCGACAAGCACATATTCGTTACTACCAAGCTCTTGCATAAAAGTACGCAAAACGCGCACCCAAAAATCTTTACAGCTTATATTTGTAACCGTCAGAGGGGTTTGCTCCATAAGGCGCGAATTGTGCAGATCAAATACTATAAGCTCATCAACGCCTGCTGCTTTAAGTAAATCACTTAACATGCGCGCACTACTCACACCCCCATGCACAGGGGCAAGATCTTGCCGCGCGTATGGAAAATAAGGCAATACGCATACCAATGATGCAACGCCAGCAGCTCGCATACGACTAACCAAAAAACAGAGCGATAACAAAAAATCATTGATCGACCACGCGGCAAGCCTGCCCCCAAATTGGGCCACAAGCACAACAGCTTTTCCTGCCACCGCATGAAATGATTGCTCAAGCACTACATCACATTCTGTATCTGCAAATCTTACTACATCGGCTGCGAATAAGCTTGCAGCGAGCGTCTGCGCTAGCCCAGCGCCTAATTCCGGCGCATTAAATTGAACTACAACTCGCGCTGGTAGCACCAGTTTTTCGTGCTGCACCTTCATAAATCACCGTCCCGTTAATGTGGACATCTTCTTTACTACTACTTCCCACCAGGAACGACGCTGCGTTATCTTCTGTACTTGGCGTACAAGCGTAGGCAGCTGCCTTGTTATAACTTGAATTCGTTTCCATTCAGTAAACGATGTTGCTGGTACACCGGCTACAACTTTACCATCTTCGAGATTTTCCATAATGCCGCTCTTAGAAACAATCTTAACGCGATTACCAATAACAATATGGTCTACAATCGCCACTTGAGCGCCGATCAAGCAACCATCTCCAATACGCACACTGCCACCAACACACGTTTGGGGTAGAATTGCTGAGCTCTTACCCACGCTCACGTTATGAGCAATACTTACAAGATTATCAATCTTCGCACCATCACCAATCACCGTCTCATCAAACGCTGCCCGGTCAATTACTACATTTGCTCCAAGCTCAACATGCTTGCCAATACGTACAATGCCGATTTGCGGGATTTTGCGCAGCCCTTGCTGAGTAATCTGGTAGCCAAAGCCATCAGCTCCAACTACAGCTCCAGCATGCACAATGGAATAATCTCCAACAGTACAGCGATCCAAAACTTTTGCTCCGGGATACAGCATCACATGCTGACCAAGCACCACATCGATCCCGACATAAGCCTGAGCATGCAGCACACTACCAGCAGCAATGCGAGCACCAGACATCACTACAACACTTGGATCAACTACTACATCATCCTCAAGGTGAGCATCTTTACTTATAAATGCATGCGGGTAACGCTCATCGCGAAAAAACATCTTACGATCACGCGTAGCAATAAACCCTAGAAGCGCCTGATACGCTTCAAGCGCATCAGAAACAATACAGGTCCGGCCAGGTAGCGCGTCGTATGAGGCAAGCACGCACGCAGCTTTGGTTTGTGCAATTTTACTGCTTGCTATCGCATCAAAAATAGCGGCATCGCCGCGTTCAATAACAACGGCAACGTCAGCCTCACGGGCATATTCAAGCGAAGCTATACGCCGTAAAACAAAGTCTGCGGGTAAAATTTCACCCGCAGACCCAATGATTCGTTTTAATGTTTCGAAATCAAGGTTTAGATGCATTTCTAGGTAACCTTAATTTCTCTTTTTACTGATGCTGCTGGTTTTCTTGCAATAGCTGCTGCACCTTTTGTATCTGCTGATCTTTTAGCATCGTAAGCTGAATCAAGCTCTTTAAGAACTTCTGGAGTTTTATCAAGCGATGTAGACACAAATAATGCACTGCTCTTTTCTAGAAGAGCACCCCATTGCTCACGTTCACACATTGTCTTGATTACTGACAATTGCTCTTCGCGCAATTTTGCATGCTCACGTTGTATTACCATGCGAGCAGTTTCTTCTTTGTCAGCAATTTTGCGTTGAGCTTCACGTTGCTTTTGGGAAAATAGCTCAGCTTTTTCTTGCAATGCTGATTTACTTAAGACTTGAGACTTCAGGTTAATTTCTTCCTGAAGTTGCGCCAATTCTTTTTGTGCGGATAGAGCATAATTTTCGAGCGCTTCTTTTTCTTTGCGCATTTTGCTCGCAAATTCTTGACCAGCTTTTGACTTCTCTAAAATCAAAGCGCCATCAACAGAAACCAGCTCCATTTTTGCTTGTAAGCTCACACCAAAAGCGAAAGTCAAACAGGCCAACATAACTTTTTTCATACAACTCCTTCAAAATTTTAAACTGATTATCGACAAATCGTAGACTATCGCGTTTCACCAGGAGCGTCAATCTCACTTGCCTGAGTGCTTCATAATCAAAAAATTTCATCAATAATAGCTTGAGGGTCTTTCGAAGCTGAGCCCTCACCCATAGCAGCGTAAAACACTTCATCATATTCACGTGTCTTGATTACCACAGGCATTGCCATAGCATGCCCCATCACCAAAGCCTGCTTTTTTGTATCAAGCGAAGCAAGAATAGAGCGCAGACCACTCGCATTGCTCACGCCAGTAAGCACAGCCTGGATATCTTTTTCATCATTAAGCAATGCAATGATCTTGGTCCCAATCTGAGAAAGAACCTCTTCATCAATGCCCGACGGCCGTTGGTCGACAACGAGCAGCGCCACATAGTACTTACGCATCTCGCGAGCAATGGTACCAAAAATTGTCTGCTTGGCTGCCGTAGGGTTTAAAAATTTATGCGCTTCTTCAATCGTAATCATAAGCTTGCTCGGTTCATCGGCTTTGTTTTGAGATGCCAAAAAGCGCTCAGTACGGGAGACATACTCTTCATGAATACGCCGCGTAATAATGTTGGCAACTAGAAGATAACAAAGCATCGATGACTGGTTACCAAACTCAAGCACCACATGCATCCCCTTACTCAGATATTCCATCATGCGATCAATAACGCTACCAGCGGTTCTTTGCTTAACCAGAAATGAAAACTTTTCCAACCGCTTAAGCTTACGAACCAACGCGCCTACTGATTCAGGATGAGCACCCACTTCAGCAGCAAATTCTTTTACATTTTTTTCTTGTTGCAACAAAACGCTTAACCACTGATCTTTATATTTACTAGCAATCAAATAAGCCGCCTCTAGCGCTGTTGGGTGCAGGCTTAATTCATCTTGCAGGGTAAGCACGTCATCCACATGAATATCTTCATAGCCAAGCACCACTTCAACGTCCGGCGTACAACCACGCCGACGCGTCGCTTCAGGATCAAGTGAAAAAATAACTACTTTGTTAGGAAACAGGCTCTTGAGACCACGCACAAACATCTTACCTTCACCTTCTTTGCGCGCTTGGTAGCCATATTCGCTATGCATATCAAATATAAGATTGACCGCCTCACCGCTACGCACAAGGCCAGCAAGAATAAGCCGCGTGATAAAGGTTTTGCCCGTTCCGGTTTTACCAAAAATACCGTTACTACGCTCAGTAAATTTAGAGAGGTCCAGGCACACTGGCGTATCCATATCAAGCGGCACACCAATACTAAAATAGCGCTTTGCCATCTCTTCAGTACCAAAAATAGCGGCAACATCATCTGGCTGCGCTTCATACACCGAAGAAAAATGACCAGGAATGGTTTTAACTGGCAAGCGCTGGCGATTAGCGTCAAGCATAAGCATAGGCCTCAACATAACGTGGGCATACACATCTTTGATTGCAAGCTGCTTCAAAAGCAGGTGCTCACTGGCAGATGGCGGAAATAATAAAATATCAGGGTGCGAAACTTCAAGCCGCAAATCTGTGATCAGCGAAAAATAGCGATAACGATCCCCAGCCACCGAAACAAACTTGCCAGTCTTAATCGATTCCAATGGGCAGCGAGGATCAAGTCGCATAGTAAGCCCCTCACTCAGAGACCCACTAACAACAGTACCTATTTTTATTGCTTCAGTAGACACAGCATAACCCTCGCAGTAAAAAAGGCAGACGCAATCGCATCCGCCTCTGTTTTTTATAAAGCTTTATGTGGCGTAGAATAACAAGCCACTCAATATTTTAATACCTATTTCTTACCAGCGCTAGGCAATGGCATTTATTACCTGTGTGATTCCCGCCCGTATCTCTCGATACTTTTCGCTGCGCACAGAAGTGCTGCGCGAAACACTCGAGACGGACGGACAAGAAAGTCTCGACCCCTGTTCGCTTCGAGTGTTTCGCGCAGCGAAATTTGTCGAGAAGTGCGAACGAGATCTATCCACCCCAAGCCCCGGCGCGGCTCAAAAATTTATCCTAAAAAACCAGTTACTTGCCGCAGGTAAGCCAACTGAGGTAATAAAAAGAATCACCTGGCCATACTCCTCTGCATGTAGTACAAGCACTGCCCGTTAGAACAAAGGGTCTACCATGTCCCCTAAAAAACGCACTAACGCATTCTTTAGAATTATCATCCCACAGCTTTTGTTCTGCTTGATAAGCAGCAACGCGATACCAGCCCCTAGCGCAGCAAAAATAAGCTTAGACCAGCTCGTTCAGGATGCTCTAAAAGTAGGCGGACAAGGCCTGCTAACGCGCATCCGCAATATGACTGATTACGGCGCAGATATAAAGTTTGAGCCGATTCTTCATGACAAGTTACCTAAAAATACGACCGCTCGTATTAAGCGCGCTGATGGGATGTACCTCACCTGCCGCAAGGTTGATTCTAAGCCAACGATTGCCTTTGAAAAATGCGAAGCTGCTGATGCCGCCACCTTATGGATCATTGATCGGATCAAAGATGAGTCGCTTCACGATTGGATAGGGTTATCACACTCAAATTCAGATGGTTTTTACCTGAGTATGGACACAGCTTCAGGCCACGCAGTATTTGCAAGCAAAGAGCTGCGAGTAGAAAATAAAGCTGCGCAGTGGGAAGTGATTGGCTCAAGCATTGACGCATTTTTCTTACGAAACCGGCTGACCGGAGGCATGCTTCATCAACAAACCAAAGATGAAGATCAAGCGCAAGGCGAAGACAAAGAAGAAATAATTTCAGCCCAAGACGTTTGGTACACGCTACCGGTAAGCAGTGGTGCAGTAATTAGCTATGGCAATCTTTTTACTCTCATTGATGAACAGGGAAAAAGTGTGCAATTTGCCCCAGGGGATTGGCAACCTATAACTCGAATCGATGGCTACCCAGGAACAACGAAAATAGCAGCTTATAAAGCGGGGGATGGCAACAATCGTAGCATCCTTCTAGATGAGGTATGGGCACATCTTTTCAATAGCAGTGGTGTTGGTGGGGTTAATAAATTATTTTTAGTTCACCCTAACCAAAGCGTATGTAGCAGCCCAAACTGGGGACTTTGGGAATTCGTAAAACTCTCCGTCCAAGAAAGAGCTAAAGATACTTATATTCACTGGGGCGATAAAGTCGAAATATGGTCATTACATGGCGCAAAAGTATCGATAGAGGGGAGTGGGTACAAAGGTTTTCTAGTAGACAAGCCAGCCAGTCTTTTTTATGTGATGCCAGCGGACTTTAATGAAGACATGAATGCAAATCAAGGAACCGCTAAGTGGAATGGTAGCCGCGGCACCATTTTTAAAGGCGCTTTTGAACAAATTGCTCTTGCCAACGCCAATGATGCTTACGGCGTAACGCATACAAAAAAATTATTTCATTTCGATGGTTCAAACTGGTCTGAAGTAGCAACCTCCTTTCGCCCCCGTCATGTAAGTGTAAGCAGCAAAGGCGATCTTTGCTGTGTAGATATCAATAAAAAACTTTGGATCAAACAAGGTAGCGCCTGGGCACCAGTAGATGGCAACTGGACTGTTGCCGCCATGCGAAATAAAAATGAAATTTGGCTTATTGGTACTGATGGCACCATTAATAAATACAATGGTTCATCAACAGAAACACTCAATATCCCTAATCAAAAAGCAAAAGCCATTTCCGTATCTGAAGCTGGCAACCTGTGGGCAGTCGCAACAGACACTACTATCTGGCGTTATGATGCACCGTCAAAAAAATGGCTCAATGTCCCTGGTGGTGGTAAAAAAATCGCCGTCCGCAGCGAAACTGATGTTTGGATGGTGGGTTCGGACAGCAAGCTCTATCACTATGAAAACAACACCTGGGCTGACAAAAACATCCAAGCAACCGATATTGCAGTTTCATCCGGCGTAACCATAAATAAAATTCTTGCGCCGCGTAAAAAAGTTACCGTCACCTCTATCGGCACAAGCGATAACGATAACAAGCCATACACCGGCAAAGATTCCAGCAAACTATCAATTGGAATCGAAAAATTAGGCATGGGTGGAGCACTTGGACCAAAAACATCTTTTGATTTTTCTGGCATCCCTGCCTCACAGCGTCCTCGCGTTTCTGGCTTTGCTGTAGATCGCCTTGATGATTTTGATCCAACAGCAATTTTAAGTGTTAATCCTCTTATCAGTCAAGGAGCTGCATGGCTTGAGACTTCACTTGCCAAGCCAGATCAGGGCGGCGTGTCATTCATGATGCGCGTACGTGACGCCGGAGATGCGCAAGTAATTTTTGGCCCAGAAATGTCCAATAGCTTTACCTATAAAGTTATTTTTGGTGGTTGGGGCAATACTAAATCCGCAATTGTAAAGCGCGAGTACGTCAAAGGCGATCCGGTTGATACCGTCGTCTACGAGCTCACGGTAGCTCAATACCCAACAGCACGCATCCCGAGCGGTATATTTGCTTCGTATTGGGTATCGATTCAAGATGGGCTTATTATGGCTGGCATGGGAGATTTTGGTGCAAACGTCTTCATGGCTTGGCGCGACCCAAATCCTAAAACAGGCATAACCAGAGTTGGCTTTGGATCGCACAAAACCCCGGTGCAATACAACAACATCAAGCTCACACCCCCTGCAATTTTTTCCAGCCTGCCCCGTGTTTTCTCTAAAAGCTCTAAATCATTCACAACAAGCACCGGCGGCGCAGTAACATGGTCTGATGATTCTTTTAGAACAAATGACCGCGGTTCTTTACAGTGTGGTATTCAAGGTACCAAGTCTGGCGCTGTTATCCTTGCACGCAAAAAAAACACCGCTGCCTCACATTATGCAATCGTGTTTGGCGATGATAATAATCGTGCTATCACTATAAAAAAATGGCACACAGGTCAAAAGAAATACAATGAGCGGGCACGCATTAAGCTTGACCCATTACCATTATTAAAGCTTGACGCTAAGAGACGTAAAACTTTTTGGGTGAGTTTTTATTTTGGTCAAATCGTTATTGGTACTGGCAACATTGGCACCAATCCTATGTACCTTTTTCAAGATCTTGCTCCAATCGATGGTATTGACTCTGTTGGTTTTAGTAATCTTGGTGATGGTAGTATCAGTTTTGGCAATCTACAAATCGGCGCACCGCTCGTACTCCACGCTGAACAGCAAGCTAAATCATACGATAAATCTTCAGGTCCTAAACTCTTCAGCGGGGGCTTAACCATCATCTTACCTTTTGATTATGAGTTATCTCAAGAGGACCAAGTGGTAAAGCTAACCGACTATGTACTCGGGCAATCTTTTTACCTTGGAGCCACCCCACAACAAGGCGCCATTTATGCCTTTCAAGCAACCATAAATCCAAATGGCACGCTGACACTTGATTGGACCAAAGCGCCAGAAAATCAAAAACAGCTCGATATCCAGCGCGCCGTAATGAAAGTTAAAAATGAAGCTGAGTTAGACAAAGTTGAAGCCGATCAAATACGAGCACAAGGGGCTATTGATCAAATACTCAAAACCGCCGAAGGCGACAAGGGCCGAAATAAAGCCTCAGCGCTGTCTCAAGGCGGCCAAACTGTTGCATCAATGGGAGCAAGCGCCGGTAGCGCAATGGCTATGGCAGGACCAATAGGAGCGGCCATCGGTGCAGTAATAACAGGCGTAGCTCTGGCTGCTGGCGGGGCCATGGTAGGGGTTGCTACCGATATGAGCATGAAAGCAGCCGACAAAGATTATGAGGGGGCCGAACTTAAAGCAATTAAAGAGCGTCAAGCGGCCAATGCAACTGCAGCCGCCTCAGCCAAGAGCCTACAAGCTGAATCCTCCGCAAGTCTGGCAACCGTCGGTCTACGCTCTAACGATAGCTATGTATTTGTTGATAAGCCTGGTGCTCGTCCAGACATGGGCACACAAAACACAAGCGAAACCGCAAAGAAAAATAGAGCTGACGCTGAAGCAAAATTAGCCGAAGCTGCCGCAATCAGGCCAACAGCCATTGACCCCGATATGATTAAGCTTTCATTGCTGTACCTTGATATGGTGCTCCTTGCTAATCAAAGCAGCGTTCTATCTGGTGACTCATCATTCAAGACACGCTTTCTCAATGGCGTTGATAAATTACTTCACGCCTACCTTGATACCGTTAGCAAAGACGCCACCGTTGGCACACCATTGCATCAAGACATGCTCACACTACTACTCAACGCATACAACAATCCTTACTTGATTAATGACTTTGTCCCCGATGAAGCTAAAACAAAAAACAGCTGGTACTGGCTTGTAACTATCTTTGGACGCCAGCTCATTGGTACTACAGACGCTCGAGCAATCAATACTGATAAATTTTATGGTGAATACATCTGGCTCGATGAGGAAGCAGGCTTTGGCTTTACGACACCAGGTACCGGCATTGTTAGTTTTGAAGCTCGCGGCGAAGATATTTTTGTCTGTTTAACTGAAGAAAAAGCACGGGTACGAAACAGCGAAGTTGACGTGTATGAGGTCAATATTGGTGGTTGGGATAATACTAAAACTGCAATACGCGTTAAGAGCTTAGACCGGTATGTGGCTGTGGTTACAAAAAAAGATAATCCTAAAGCTATGGCCAATCCTACGGCGTTTAAAAAATACTGGGTTGCCTGCGATAATGGCCTTATCAATGTTGGTTGCGGCGAGCCTGGTCAAGGAACCGTGTTGAGCTGGCAAGATCCATACCCAAATACAAAAGTAGCCGCTGTAGGGCTAAGCTCTTGGAATTCACGCGTTGAATACCGCAACATTGTAGTTGCAGCTGATATGCCAAGTATTGAAGCTGCTCAGGAAAGTGCAGTCGCCGCAATTAAAGACTCATCAGGCCTCTCATTTGATGATCTTATGGCCAAGCTAGCTACGATAATTACAAGGTATAAAGCTGATGGTGACGGCACCCAAAAGTTAACCCCTGACGCTACTGATATACTCGAAACGCAAGGCGTTGACTTATGCACAAATGGCTTCAATAACCGATCAAACTTTACTTTTGACCAACTGTCAGCATTTCACGAAGCTCTTAATACCTTTACCGAAGATGTTTCAGATGATGACAATTACACACTGATTACAACTATGGCCGATATAATGGAGCAAGAGATTGCTGAGCAAGCAGACGCCGCTGCAAAGTTACCTGTTAAAACTGCAGCACCAGAGGGTAAAAAACCTGCTAGCAAGGCTCCTACCAAGGCTGTTGCAGTAACTTGATTTGTAGTGTGTTTTATGAAAAGTATATACCTGCCTACGTCGTCTTGGCCCCGGACT
>CAMATL010000028.1 GCA_945861145.1 candidate division TM6 bacterium GW2011_GWF2_37_49
GATTGCATCGCTACTCAGGATGAACTTGGTTCGAAGGGATCCGCTCATGGTGAGTGTTTTTCGTAAGAAAAATGTATCGAACCAAGCCTTGGCGCGGTGCCGGGTCGTAGTCCAAAGGACGAAGCCTGGAAGCCTGGAAGCTCCAAAGCTCCACAATTTATTAATAAATTGTGGTTTTTATTAATAAAAGCCACTTGACGAGACCTCTGAATCAGCGTTAAATTCCGGCAAGTTCCTTATTTTATTGAGCCATCTTTAACGAAAGGGCTAGCATGGTCATGGGTATTAAATGTAGCGAGTGCGGATGTCAAGTCAGCACAGGGGATTTTTATTGGCATGTAGTGTTTTACTTGTCTAGCCTAGCGATCGCCGAACTGAGACCGAGCATCGAAAAAATAGCTATAAGTTATTTCCTCCAAAAAAGAGGCTTTATCGATAAAATTATGGACCCTATTGTCGATAGCATTGAGAGCTCTATTGATTTTATTGAAACTGGGATGGCAGTGTGCGCCGATAAAATGCAACTAGCATGTCCAAATCCAAATTGTAAAAAAGTGCCTCACTGGGAATTAATAGAAATAGAGATAAAAATAGAAAATAAGAATCAAGTTGTACAAGAAAAACAAACTTCACCTGATGCATAAATTTTAATTCAAAAGTTGAGGCGAGAGTAGAATGAAGAGTTGCGTTATTGTTCTTGTTTTTTTCTTATTCTCAGCAATGATATTTGCTCAAAATGAGCCAATTGAAACCACAACAATAAGTCCCCTGCAAGAAAAAGCCTCCATCACTCAATATCCAAGCGAAATAAAAGCTAATATTTTTTATTCTTGGCTCCAAACTCTACCACTAGACTACCAAACTTATTTAGCCCAATACCCTGTTTTAACAGTATCACCCTATCTAGCAACATGGTTTTATAATGCAAAACAAGATAGTTACCCAATAATCACCTGTACAAACTGCAAACAAAATTTTACCAGCCAATCCTTTGGGGTGTTACTCGAATTTGTAGCAGGAAAAGAAATGTTCTCTCTGTCTAAAAATTTTGATTTCATTAATCAAATTTTTACCGATTTTTTAACATTACTAAAAGCTGGAAATAGCGCTTCTATTGAAGCCTTTATGATCAAAACGATTTCAGATGAATCCGATGAATCCGAAATTTTCAAACATCCATGCAACTACTGCAATGGGACACAATGGATTAACCCATAAACGCATAAATACACAGATGCGCAAGTGCGCAGACGAAGCTCTCCACGCCCGCCCCACGTTTCCACACCCCCGTTTCGTTCACCCCCACACTGTTCACCCACGTTCCACACCCACGAGCCCACGAGCTCTCAAGCTCCAAAGCAAGGGGGAAGGGCTGGTGAGCGGAGTCGACGGGCCGGGCGAAGCCTTTTTTACCCTCTTCATTAATTTATTCAATAAAAATCCGCAAAAATTTTCGCGCGCTGCGCACCGCCTACGTCGTTCCGCCACTCGACAAGCTCGGGACGGCAGGAAAAAATTCACGCCAATACTTAAAATACCAATTACCACCTCATCAATCTCCTAAAAAAGCCCTCAGCCAGAATGCCGCGCGCCAAGAATAATTATTATCAGAATCAACACAAGAGAATAGCCGCGCGAAAATGTCGTAAAATCTTCAGCGTGAAAAGATGCGGGTTGTTTTATCAGACATGCCACACATATTGAAAAAACAAGGCGCTTTAGAATAAAAAGAGTTGAGTGGGAAGGACTCATATTTCTTAAGAATGTGGTTGACAGATCTACAGTGACAGACTAAGATTTAATCATCGTCGCTCTGTAGTCTCAGTGCGAAGTAGTATAAGAAGATTTTGAATTATTGAAAGGTTTTGCAACATGGCAAAGAAAATTATCGGCATAGACCTAGGCACAACCAACTCTGTAGTATCATTCATGGAAGGCGGCACCGCCAAGGTTATCCCGAACCAAGAAGGCGCAAATACCACCCCATCCATCGTTGCGTTTACTAAAGATAATGAACGCCTAGTAGGCACCGTAGCTAAGCGCCAAGCAGTTACCAACCCAGAAAACACTATTTTCTCGGCTAAGCGCTTCATCGGAAAAAAGTTTAGTGAGATCGCAAAAGGCGAAATGTCATTGATTCCTTACAAGGTTCTAGCCAACACCAATGGCGACGCAGCAGTAAGCGTTAACGGCAAAGCATTGGCACCAGAAGAAATCGCCGCAGCAGTTCTACAAAAACTAAAAAAAGCTGCAGAAGATTACTTGGGCGAAACAGTTACCGAAGCGGTAATCACCGTACCAGCATACTTCAACGATGCGCAACGCCAAGCAACTAAAATTGCTGGTCAAATTGCTGGCCTCGAAGTAAAACGTATCATCAATGAGCCAACAGCCGCAGCTCTTGCTTACGGCATGGACAAGAAAAACAACGAAACAATCGCGGTATTCGACTTTGGTGGCGGTACTTTCGACGTTTCAATTCTAGAAGTCGGCGATGGCGTTGTTGAAGTTAAATCAACCAACGGCGACACCATGCTCGGCGGTGACAACATCGACGAATGCTTGATCATGAGCCTTGTAGAAGAATTTAAAAAAGAAAACGGCATCGATCTGCGCAACGACAAAATGGCGCTACAACGCCTCAAAGAAGCTGCAGAAAAAGCTAAGATCGAATTATCAGCCGCAGCAGATACAGAAATCAATCTGCCATACATTACCGCAGATGCATCAGGCCCTAAGCACTTGGTTCAAAAAATGACTCGTGCAAAATTTGAACACCTGTGCGAAAGCATCTTCAAACGTTTGTTTGAACCTTGCAAAAAGGCAATGCAAGACGCTGGCATCGATGTAAGCAAAATTGACGAAGTTATTCTCGTGGGCGGTTCAACCCGTATCCCTAAAGTACAACAATTGGTAAAAGAGTTTTTCGGCAAAGAACCAAATCGCTCAGTCAATCCTGACGAAGTTGTTTCTATCGGCGCAGCTATCCAAGGCGGCGTTCTAGCTGGTGACGTTACCGACATGCTCTTGCTCGACGTAACACCATTGTCACTTGGCCTTGAAACCCTCGGCGGCATTGCAACACGTCTGATCGAACGCAATACCACAATCCCAACCCGCAAAGCACAAGTGTTTTCAACCGCTGAAGACAGCCAAAGCGCAGTGGACATCCACGTAGTGCAAGGCGAACGTGAATTTGCTCGCGACAACAAAACCTTGGGCATGTTCCGTCTCGATGGTCTACCAACAGCAAAGCGTGGGATTCCACAAATTGAAGTTGCTTTCGACATCGATGCAAACGGTATTCTTCACGTGTCAGCTAAAGATCTAGGCACCGGCAAAGAACAAAAGATCACCATCTCTAATTCTTCAGGCCTAGCTCAAGATGAAGTAGAGCGTCTAGTTCGCGAAGCACAAGAACATCAAGCTGATGACAAAAAGCGTCGCGAAATCATCGAAAAACGTAACCAACTTGAAAACTTGGTGCTACAGATCGAGAAAACCTTGAGCGAAAACAAAGACACCCTGCCATTGGCAGAAGTCAGCAAGGTTGAGCAGGCACTAGAAGCGGCCAAGGCAACCCTCAAGGAACAAGAAAATGATGCTGACGCTTTGCAAAAAGCTACAGATACTCTTATGGAAGCATCATACAAGATCGCTGAGATCATCTACCAAAGCAAATCAGCAGAAGGCCAAGCAGCTCCTACAGCTGAACAGCCAGCAGCTGATGACCAAGCAGCAACAAAAGAGCGCGGTAATGGTCCTGGTCCGATCGACGCTGATTTCGAAGAAAATAAGTAAACTCATCACCTGTTCTAAGAACAGGAATAACTTGGGCCAGCATTCCGCAAGGAGTGTCAAGCTCGCAGGGGAAGGCTTTGGCCTTCCCTCTTTTTTTAATCAAACTCAATGCACCATTACTTCCCCTAAAACCCTCTCCCCTATTAAATCCAGCATTATTCTGCTATCATACTCCTCTTCTACTCCTAATTAATTTATCAGACAAATCACCAAAAAGGCTCATCATGAATAAACTCACCCCTGAAACCATCGCGCAAATAGGACACGAACTCAATGCGCTCGAGCTCAATGTAGTTAATGGCTGGGACAAACTCTACCCAAATCTCTACACCATGCTACACGACATAGTCACTACCGAGTCAGCACAATCGCGTTGGGGAGTTCCTGCTGTTGCCATTCAATTTAAAGGCAACGAGTCTGATGGAATTAATGGCTATTGCTTAAGCACCGGAGCTATGCAAATTAATTTTGGCGCTGCATTATTAAGAAATGTTCTTTTAGAAGAAACGCAACTAGAAGACGTCCCCAAAGATATCGATGCCGCTTATGAAGAGCTAACCACAAAGGTTTCTCAAGAAATAGAACACACCTGTCAAGAGATGGTGAGCAAGGCTAAAGAAGAGCTAGATGCTCATGAAAACAACGTAGTTAATAATTGGAATATCCTCTACCCACACCTCTTCACCATGCTCAATAAAATTGTTGTACCAATCTGCGTCAAGGCAAGCCTGCCTAGCATCCCTGCGATCGCCGTTCTTTTTACTGGCGCACCTAGGCATAATGCTATGGCGGTAATTTACACAAATGGTTCAAGACAATTAAATATTGGTAGCGATCTCATGCGCACGATGCTTTTTCAAGCATCGTCAGAAGATAGCGATGATTTGTTCCGTCAATTTCAATGGGTTATTGCTCATGAAATTGGTCATTTCGCTGATCCGATTTTTCAAAAATATGCACAATTTTCTTCATTATTTGTTGTGCTAAATTTAACTGCACAACTAATTTTGACAGCAGGCGTCGCCGCAATGTTCCTACCTATGGTATTTTCACATACATTAGTTGCGCTAGCGCCAAATTTAATAGCGACGGGCTGCATCGTAATGCTTATCCATCAATGCGTACTGATGATCCTACATCGCAAATTTGAGTATGCTGCAGACGCAACATCAGTCCGCCTGCTTGAAAATTTCATACCAGAAGACGCTCAAATGGCTCTAACTTTTATGAACGACAAAGTCGCACAAGATTTGTTTTGTCATCTGCCGAAAACAAAAAACAACCTCGTGATCAAAGCATACAATGGTTGTTATAAAAAAATTAGATGGTCATGGGCATCACGACTACACCCGGCGCCTGAGCGTCGTATCAATCTGCTAAAAAAAGCATTTGAACTCAAAAGCGAATCTAAATAACACAAGTTCGATGATTTAGAATTACAGGTACGCAAAATATTACGCTTACCTGTAATTCTAGCTGTGTACTCTTTTACTTTAGCTCATCACGCTCCCGACACGATAGCGCCTCCGCTCATTGACAGAAAAACGCAGCCGTGCAAGATTATGCGAGCTTTTTTCAACATCTAAGACACAGGTGCCGCTATGTTATTTCGCTACACCCTCACCCTGTTTTTTCTCGTCCTACTCATCCCAAACCAAATATACGCCTACGACAACCTCCCCCCAGAAAAGCGGCTGCAAATTTGTTGTGAATTACGCGACGCGCTAAACCCTTCCAGTAGTCACCATCAAGCACGCTGGTGGACTGCCAGTAAAATTATTATCGCCAGCCTTGCCGGTGCAGGCACGGTCTACACCGCCACCAAGCTTGATACGCCACCAGAAGCAACCCCACAGGCAAACAAAAATCGTGATAAATTATTAAAGATTCAAGCAGCCATCTACCGCTTACGCAAAAATCTTGGCGCAAACCCACCGCCAATCGCAGGACCTAGTGACGCCCCAAATTCTCTGCCCCAAGCCCCAATGAGCTTCACAAAGGGACAAGTTTTTACTTTCGCTGCTACTACCGCCGCCAGCTATCTCATACTTTCATTATTTTTTGATAAAAAAATAATGTCACCTAGCGCCACGCTTAAAGCATTTTTGATCAACTGGCCAGATTACTCTATGCATGCACCACAAATTCTATGCAGAGAGGCTCGCCCACTCTACGCCGGCTACCTTCGCCAAGGCGATGCTATCATCGCCGACAAAAAAACAGCCGAGCTGATTATCTTAGCTTTCACCGTCTTCTTAACCGCAGAAATTGAATTAATAACTCAATCCTTATGCTAGTTTTTTCGGCATGGCGGCAACACAAGAAAAAGGGCCTCCAAATTGGGGGCCCTTTTTTATTCTCATATAAATTTTTTAATTCTTATTAACCACCAGCTGCCCGCTGCTTTACCGCCGCTGCGCGACGATCGTTAGCACCAGGAGCTGACGCTCCTTTTTTAGCATCACCTGCTGCCCGTATCTTTACCGCCGCTGCGCGACGATCGTTAGCACCAGGAGCTGACGCTCCTTTTTTAGCATCACCTGCTGCCCGTCCTTTCACTGCTGCATCATGCTTAGCAGCATTAGCACCATGCTTATCGCTAGCTTTTAGTTTTTGCTTCAGTGTTTTATTTCGCATCTGAAGGTTATGAATTTTCGCTTTCTGAACAATGTCACTTGCCAAACCACGAGACCGTCCAGCAGCAGCGCTATGTTTACCACTCTTCATAAGCGCAATCAAATCGCGAACTTTTTTGCGGTCTCCTTTTGAAAGTAAATCTTTACGTCCCTTACCGCGCTTTCTACGACGCGCGCCACGTTTCTTACGTTTTTCTCTGCCTCTTCGGCCACCGTTACCATCTTTATCATCACGCTTACCATCTTTGCCATGATGCATAGCTACAACGCCTTTATCGCCTTCATGCCCATCTTGACCAGCTTGCACACCATGAGCTCCTAGATCTCCCGATGCAGCGCCGCCAAACATTGCAACGCCTGGCACGGATCCTGCTACTCCAGCTCCAACGCCTTTTGAAGCGCCTTTTGCACCAGCACCTGCACCCGTGGCAGAGCCTTTTGCTCCAGCTCCAACGCCTTTTGAAGCGCCTTTTGCACCAGCACCTGCACCCGTGGCAGAGCCTTTTTCTCCTGCTAGTTGGCCAGTCAATCCTGCTGCTCCAGCGCCACTCATTAAGCCGCCAAGCTTTCCAGCGCCTGGCACAGATCCTGCTACTTTAGATGCTGCTGCTTCTTTAGCGCCAGCTAACATACCCATTGCACCAGCACCTGCACCCGTGGCAGAGCCTTTTTCTCCTGCTAGTTGGCCAGTCAATGCTGTTGCTCCAGCGCCACTCATTAAGCCGCCAAGCATTCCAGCACCTAGACCCGCAGATCCTGCTGCTTTAGATGCTGCTGCTGCTGCTAGCTGGCCAGTCAATGCCCCTGTGCCACCACTCATTAAGCCGCCCCTCGCTCGAGCAATTGCAGCAGTTTTTGCTCCAGCCTCCGTTGCCGCTTTCTGGGCCTGAGCCTTAGCAGCAGGATTAACTGCTGGGGCTGCCCCCTGCAACACGCTACTCATTGCTAGGACCATGCACGGCACTAGAATTTTTAAAAACTTCATTCTACTTTCCATAGACTCTCCCTTTCACCTTCTTCATCGCACAATGCCATTGCGACGATCCTACCATGCCACATTCAATAAAAGAAAGTATTCCATTTCTATCCTATTCTTCACGCAAAACTTGGGCAATTTCAATACTACGTGTGCGGTAGGCCGGCAACCACGTTGCCACAAAGCCGATAAGCAGCGTTACAACAAAAACAACTAAAAATATTTCTAGATCTAATCGCGCAGGCAAATATGAAATATAATACACATCAGGCAATTCTATACACGGGTACCGCTCTAACACAAAGCCTACAATTCCTGCTGCTAATAAACCTAACCCTGAAGCTATAACCGTAATAAAAAGTCCTATGTATAAAAAAATCTCTCTTATCAATTTATGCTGCATACCCATAGCTTGAAAAATTGCAATATCTCGCCGCTTGTGCTGAATCTGCATAAAAAGGAGTGAAACCATGTTCATGCTTGCTACTAACGTAATCAACGCAATAACAATGAACATGACATATTTTTCAAGTTTAAGAGACGCCACAAGTGCTGGGTACATATCTTGCCACGACCGCACTATAAAATCAGGCGACACTTCAGCTAAAACTTCACGCAGCTGCGCTTCGCCAGCAACCGGTACAAACCATGCGGCAATACGCACCCTCATGTACTGCCACAGGCCACGCAATACCCCATGATCTTTGATCATCACACTCAATGCTATGCGCTCAGGATGACGCAAGGTAATGGCCAAATGATCTACGCCTTCATCATTAAACCATTCATGAAATTGGGCCAACGAACAAAGCGCTAGGTTGTTATCATATTCTTCCAACCCCACATTAAAAATACCGGCAATCGTTGCTTCGCCCTTGCGCAACGTAATACTTTTTTTACTCCGAGGCTCAGGTAACAAAACAGTAATCTTATCCCCAATCTTGTAATGCTTATCTTTCGCTAATTTATGGCCAATGATCAGACCACCAGGCCTCAAGAGCTTAGCTAATAATTGCGGGCGCATCGCTTCATTGCGTAGTCTTGGGTTGATTATTTTCTGGTTAAGCACGTTTACCGTATGCTCATGCAGTTCATCCACACCACGCAGCACAAGCACCGTCTGCGTATTATCATCAATAATGGCCTGCTTGACTGCAGAACCAGAAACCCCAGCTACCACATCAGCACATTTCGTGAGTATATGGTGACGCAATGGCTCGTAAGCAATTTTGCTCCCCGCAGCATACACTACTAGCTCAGCATTAATCCCTTGCATCTTTTCGTGTATCGCTTTTTCAAAACCGTTGGTAATAATAAGCGTTAACATAAGCGCAAAGGAACCAATAAAAATACCAAGAAAACAAACTTTGAGCATAAATGAAATACTTGAGTCTTTGCTACGATACGTCAAAAACCGCCATGCAAGCATGCGTGCCAGTGCTGCCATAATTTAATTTCTCCTATCTTTTACAAAATTACTACCAAGCTCACCAGAGGGTTTTGTTTTCGCGTAATGCTTAAGCTCTGCAGCAATTTCCGCGATTTGTAGCATGGATGTTAGTTCTTTTTTCTCGTTAGAAACTATACCGATAGAAAGTGACACAAGCGAAAATTCTCGCAAAGCTCCCTGCCTATCGGTCACGATAATTTTACCACTGCCTCGATCTTCATCTGAATAAAATGAAGCAGCCTGCGCATCAAACGATGTACAAATATCTTTTGCTAGCGCTTCGGCTCGATCGGGTGACGTAATAACTACAAAATCATCGCCACCAATATGGCCTACAAAATCTCCAGGGTTGCCTTTATTTTTAGTCACAAACGAAAGCACTTCCGCCGTAAACATTATCACATCATCCCCTTTGTTAAATCCATACTTGTCGTTGTACGCCTTAAAATTATCCAAATCAACATAGAGCACGGCTAGTGGCACCTTCAAGCGCTGCATCACCGTACGATTGATAATTGCATTACCTGGAAGTCGCGTAAGCGGATTTGCGTTTTGATCACGCTCGGCACGTCGAATATTCATAAAAACCCGCGCCTTAAGGTCGCTCGCCTCTACAGGCCTACACATAAAATCATCAGCGCCCATCTGCACAGCTTGGACCAAAAGCTCTGGCACCACTTCGTCCATCAGCAAAATAATAGGGATATGATACGTCGTAAAATTTGATTTGATATCATGTGTTACTTTAAGCCCATCCAGTAGTGGCAATGCCAGAGCCATAACAATACAATCAATATGATTGTTTTGTACACGCTCAAGCACTTGAATGCCATTGTCGACCTCAAGAACTTGGTACAATTCTCGCAGCGTCGCAACCAGGGCCGTACCACTAGCTGCAAGCGACTCCGCTATAATAATTTTTTTTTGCCCCGATTCCATTGTACTCACTTTTATGCACGTCCTTACGCTTAAACGGAGTTCATGGATTCGATACATTTTGCGCAGGATAAAACGCGCAAAACACTCACCACGAACGGCATTTTAAATACATCAATTAGCATCTAGCTTCTCATAGATCAGGAATCGAACCTTCTACTCTGTCGTCCTCGCGGAGGCGAGGATCCAGCCCCTGTATGTAAATCAAAATTAAAAACAACTAGTTAACCTTCTACCAATACACCTTAGCTCTAAACAACTATTAATGAATTATATAGGCTGGATCCTCGCCTCCGCGAGGACGACACAATAGCATTCATACTTACTTTTAAATAATTAAGTTTTTATTTTTTATAACTAATTTCAATTTTAACACACCAATCCAACAACAATCCCTTTCGTGGTGAGTGTTTTGGGGAACAAAGTGAAGCAAAATGTATCGAATCCACAAGTCAATTTTATCCACCAAACCAACGTCGCACGCGATGCACAAAACTACGTACAACATCACGCAGCCGCACACGTGGCACATCATCCGGCATTGTCAGCGGCACAACCAAGCGCACCATACTCCCTGCAGCGCCCACATGCATATGCACGTCACCACCGAGGGCTCGTACTCGCTCACGCACTTGAGGTAGCGCAATTGGCCCCCGCGTCTCATTAGAATGCCAGTCGTTAAATGTATGTGAAAAAAAATAATCACTCAATTCATCGGGAGCTAAAAATTGTGCCATCTCTACGGTCAACACACACTCACGCACAAGCGCTTCACGCAGCAAATCAAGCACAACACCTACACCATCATCTTGCACCGTGATACACACAAGATCACCTTGCAATACCCACTGAACCGTTACCACTCCTGCCTCAGGCTTGCCGCTCTCACGGCGCGTGGCAGGTTGTTCAATTCCGTGCTCCACCGCATTACCTACAAGCGCTTGTAAAATTTCAGCGAGCTGCTGCAATAAACAAGGCTCTATCTCATCGATAACACCAACCATCACAAGCTGCACCTGCTTACCAAGCGAAGCCGCACGCTCCTGCGCATAGCTAGTCAGCAAAGTCCGCATCGCCTCGAGTGATGTAATAACTAAAATCTCCGGCTCAACCGGCGCCTGCTCATGCACGGCAAGCACAGGCTTTGGCTGCAGCCATAAAAGCTCGCCAAGGCCCTGGAGTAAACGCAAGCCCTGTTCTCGCTCCGCTCGCCCTGAGCTTGTCGAAGGGTCGTCCGAGCGGGGCAAAGATCTTAAACGGTACTTTGCAATTTCCCGCTCATCCTGAGGAGCAGCCTTTTGCTGCGTCTCGAAGGACATGAGCGGTCGCACCAGAGAAACCGCAAACACCAACACAAACCCATGCGCCGCCTCAGGCAGCCTTGGATTGATGGTGAATAAAGCCAACTGAGTCCCCACAAGCGCCACGCGCTGCTCGGCAGCACGCATCTGCGCCTCGAGGCCTTGTGTCCCATGCACTACCAAAAACCCTAATTGCTTGCCTTCCATAAAGGCTTCAACCAACGCACACCGCTCAACATCGGTAAGCTGCAAAAAATCATCGCTCTGCAGTAACACTTGATTATGAAATTTGAGCACTTCGCACGCCTGAGCAAACGACACGAAATGATGTTCACCTACTTGCCCAGCCACATCAACTCTCCCAAACAAAATCCTGTTTTGGCAACTACTGCGCCAGTATACCCATCAAACCTTTACCGTTTGCACAGTTTTGATGTACATTAGGAAAAATCTTCAGCACACTTGCTTTTTTTATGGCTATATTTGGAATGGATCCTGAACGCTTGGTCCGGGATGACAAAAGATGGAGACAGTATGAACATACGCTTACGCGCAGGGATCTTTGCTCTTGGGCTTCTGCTCCCCGGCTGCATGAAGTACTATGAACTTTCAACTACAGAATTCCCTCAAGGCTCGCTAGTAGAGCAAAAAGCAAACCTTGCCCAACAGTATTTGCGGAGCATCAAACTGTATGACCAATTTGCTACCGTAGCATTATTTGATTCGCTCTGGCTCTCGCCCGATGTACGCACTTATTTTGCAAAACGCTTCTGCGACAAACGAGGTAAAGACAGCGAAACACACAAGGCGATACAAAACCGACAACTCGAAGAGACAAATCATTGGATAGGTTTTTACGTACTTGCCGACATCCGCACACGCAACCACACATCACTCAATGAAAAAAATGCAGCATGGACCTTCTACCTAACGGTTAATAAAACAACTAAGTTAGAACCGATCAGCATGAAAGAAGCAGAACTCGAGCCAGAATACCTAGCGCTCTTCGGACGTTGCTTTAATAATTTTAAAACAACGTACTTGGTCAAATTTCCTGCTTATGGCCTTGATGGCAAACCATACATCAATTCAGCAAATCCTGAGCTCTCATTGCATGTATGCGGGCCCGCGCAAGAAGGCATAGCGCAATGGAATATCGGCCCAACACCACAAACCATAGCGGTGAATAATGAAGATTTTTATTGGGTCTGATCACCGCGGTTTCGCCCTCAAAAACGCGCTGCTAAGCCATTTCAGCAAAACCGCCCACATCCTTCGAGACGCAGCAAAAAGCTGCTCCTCAAAAAGAGCGGGCACTTCTTTTTTATCAGCTCATTCCTCGATCGAGCAGAGGACAGGCTCTGAGGAGGATCAAAGATCTGCCTCGAAGGACATGAGCGATAAAATTAATTGGGTCGACTGTGGCTGCTTTACCACCGAGCGTACTGATTATCCAATTTATGCTGCATCGGTGTGTGATGGCGTACTACAAAATCCAACAATCAATCGTGGGATTTTAATCTGCGGTAGCGGCGTGGGCATGAGCATTGCCGCCAACCGCCACAAAAAAATCTACGCTGCGCTGTGCTGGAATGAGGCAATCACTATGTCCGCACGAGCAGATGATAATGCCAATGTCCTTGTGCTCCCGGCAAGCGAGATTGATGTAGCAGCTGCTACTAAATTAGTAGAAATATTTCTTGCCACTCCTTTTAAGGATGGCGCGTATGCACAGCGACTGTGCATGATTGATTAAGTATTAAAGATCTTCTAAATTTTGTCATCTCGAGACCCCTCTATCACCGAGGTTGGAAAAATACACAAAAAAAGATCCCTGGCCTAAACCAGGGATCTCAAAATTCTTACTAAAAATTTACTACAAAAGTGGTATTTATTAATTAATATCCATTGCACTCAATTGTGCAATCAGGAACCAAACTCCAAGATCATCATGCTCCGCAAGATGCTGAATAAAATCACCTATATCTTCTGTAAGATAACGGCCCCAATCAAAACCAGTGCTGACTAATCTACCTGTTAAACTTTGCTCCCAAACAACCTCTTCAAGAGCTTGTTGAGCAATATCTTTCACATCAAGCTCAGCCAAAAGAGTACTCAGTAATTCATCAGTCATAGCATCTGCAACCAAACGATCATGAAAAGACACACTGCAAGGCCCTTTTCTAGGACTACCTGCTCTGGAAACAATTGATTTCGGACTAGGTACCAGATCTGGGCTAGGTACTCTTGAACCATCTTTTGGTGATCCACTAGGTGATGAATCATCAGAAAGACTTTCTTCAGTGGTCGTTGGCGATGACAAACTATCTCTTTCAAGGGTTAATCGTGGGTTGCAAAGCGCAACGTCTTGCTTAAAAACAAAAGCTAGCCTACTAGAAAGCTTTTCGGTCTCGCCTCTCACGCAAGAATCAATAGCAGCTACAACACCTAAAACAACTTTTTTGTTTGCATAATCATCTGTAAGATGTTTAACCCCTTGAGCATAAGCACTAATTTTAAGCACCAAAGCATTGAACACGGTAAATAATTCTGCTGCTAAGTCTTGATTAGAAAAAATCTCATTTTCTCGATCTTCCCTAAATCGTTTCTCAAGCTTTTGCACTACCTCATCATCAAATAAAACAAGCATACTTGTTACGAAATTCATAAATAGATAGCCATCGTCAAATGCTAAAGTTTTTTCTGGCTTACGCAAAAAATCCGTTAATTTATTTAAAGCGTCAAATAGTCCTTCTGCCGGCTCTGATTGACCAGGATAACAGAGAGCCATTAAATCTTTATATTCCTTAGGGCTAACAATAGCGCGTTTGATCAATTTTTTGTTTGCAATCCTAATCACATGGTCCATAGGCAAATACACCTCAGCTTTTCTAAGCCTCTTAACAAAATCTGCTTCTGCAACAGCCCTCAAGTCTACGCCTGGTCTAGATGCGCCAATGCAATTTGATGTGGCCATTAAAGCCAACGCTAAGAATAAATTTTGTATAAAATTTTTCATAAAATTCTCTCTATTTGAAAATATGCTATATCAAGTGGACTGCTAGTTTATTTGATATTTTCTTTAACACAACTGTTTTCTAAAAAACTCTTTTCAACTAAACCAAACAACCATCTACACTAATCCTGCATGCCCAAATAGAACATACATGGTAAAAATTATTTCACAATAATTTCAATTTGGCAATACCAAAAGTGCTAGGAATGGCTTTTTATGCCGTTTTTTGTTTATTTAACCTGAGTTCTTTGAAATCCTAGCCTTTATACGCACGCCATGCTTCTTGAATTCTTATCGCAGCTGTTTCTTCAGCTTCAGCTATCCTTGCCGCAGCAGTCCGTTCAGCAAAACAAGGTGCTACATCTGGGCTAAAAATAAGAGTCCGCCTTGCTTTTCGGTTACGAAGATTTGGTATGCATGATTTTGGCAAACAACGACGGCCCATGTATCTTTCACCAGAACAATCCAATTCTTGCGATTGCTCAACATCGCCAGCATCAACTGAT
>CAMATL010000029.1 GCA_945861145.1 candidate division TM6 bacterium GW2011_GWF2_37_49
GAAGATCCAAGTTACATCAGCCATCATAAAATTTTGAATGTAAAGACCCTCAAGCACGACCTCTCAGACTTATCATTTTGCTTTATTGAGTTGCCAAAATTTATCAAAGGGCTTAATGAATTGGTTACGGTGGAAGACAAGTGGATTTATTTGCTAAAAAATGCTTCCGACTTAAAGACGGTGCCACAGGAACTAAAAAATCCTACAATTTTAGAAGAGGCGATGAGCATCCTAGAAGAAGGAGCTTTTTCGCCTGAAGAGCTTGCTGCTTATGAAAAAATGATTGATGATCGGCGCACAGAAGACAGTATTTTTGCTTCTGCAGAGCTGCGTGGCGAGCAACGAGGTGAGCTGCGTGGTGAGCTGCGAGGTGAGCTGCGAGGTGAGCTGCGTGGCAAGCTGGAAGGCGAATTGCGTGGTGAGCTGCGAGGCTTGGAGCGAGGCTTGGAGCAAGGGTTGGAGCAAGGCTTGGAGCAAGGCTTGGAGCAAGGCAAGCTGGAAACTGCACAAGCAATTGCCCGTGTGTTGCTAGAAGAAAATATGCCTCAAGAAAAAGTTGCTCAAATCACCGGCTTGTCGGCTGAAGAAGTTGCAAGCCTTCTTAAAAAGTCTTAGCAATCTAACGAAAGGGGGGCTGTTATTAAACAGCCCCCCTTTCATCCCCCAAAGAACAAATTATTTTTAAAGATGTTTTTTATAGCTCAATTTTTATATTTTTTAATTAATTGTTTTTTAAAAATTAATTCTTTTTTATAACTCAAATACATACCAATGGGGCTGTGTAACGACAGCCCCCCCCAGCCTACGCATAAAGCTTCGGCGGGCGCAAACGCCGTATTAGGCTGCTTTAGGGCGTACGTCTTCGCATAAAGCTACGCCGCACAGGCCATAGCCTTGGCGACGGCGGCTGGACCCCCGACGTTTATGAGGCTGCGCCTCATATCTCCCTTGTACCGCGCTAAATCGCGCTCTCCACGGCTTCCTTGCTGCTACATTGATGCCGCACAAACGGTGCAGCACAATGCGCATCATGGAGCACCGTGAGACCGCTCGTAGCGCTCATCGGTACTTATTAATAATATTTTTTTATTTTTTTAGCTTTTTTTAAGTAACCTGCTAGTCAGTAAATTTTGTCATCCCGGGGAAGGGGCCCCGGGATTCATCCCATAATTAAATTTGTTTTTATGATGATTACGTGCGGTTGCCGCACAGGCACCCAAAGCGGTGTGTGGGTCCTTCGAACCAAGTTTATCCTGAGTAGCAACGAAGTTGCGTATCGAAGGGCCGCGATGATATGGATGTTATTCGGCCCCACCCGAAAGGCCCGATCATGGTGAGTGATTTTCACATAGTGAAAATTGTATCGAACCACATGGGGCTATGTGCCCCATACCCCGATTATGTTGGTCGGAACGCGACCAACAATAAGCTTGAAAACATGTGTTCACGTTAAAAATTATTATTAATAAGTACCAAATAAGAGCTATCGAACGGTCGCACGGCGCTCCATGATGCACATTGTGCTGCACCAATGCAGCAGCAAGGAAGCTGTGGCGAAGTGAGTTAGCGCGTTTCATGGGGGGATATGGGGTCTCCCCATAATCGTGGGGGGTGTGGGGGGTTGCCGATACGCAATCCCCTGCAATCGTATTTAAAATAAATTACATAAAAAAATAAGTTTTATAAATAGGATGGATCCCGATCGCGAGCCGCGATCCATCGATGGCGCCGATGCTTCGTACCACGCTGCCTTCAAGTAAAAAATCTCAAACTCTTGCACCCCTAACATCTACCATGCAAGCCTGACAAATAATTATATTGCAAAAGTACGTTTTAAAAAAAAATTAAGGAATAGTTGATGAAGATATTCAAAGCGAGGCCGCATGCGTTTAAGGTAGCACTGTTGCTGCTAGCGCTCCCCCTCGCAGGGCATGCGATTACAACCGATAGCGGCAAAAGTTTTTTCTCCCCACAACCGATTTCAACCACGCTAGCGCCACAGACGAGCATGCTTGAAGAATTTGCCCGCAAGCATGGTGGTGATGAGCGGTTCTTTTTTTCTGCTACACCGTTTTACTCAAAATCACAGGCAGCACAAAATTTGCGCAGGTACTTTTTGCCTGAAGGTAAAGATGAGCTGGTGATTGCAGGCTCTGATGTGCCTGCAGGTACGAATTATGATGTTTCGGGTACGTGGCTTAAAATTATGGGTAGTGATGTTCCTGCTGCTTTGGGGCTTGGGCTTTTATTCAATAATTTTCAGTCGAAAATTACGGTTAACCCGGTGTACGAAAACCTTGGGGTTAATCTTAATTTTTACAAAAATATTGGTACGCGGCTTTTTGTTGCAGCTGAATGTGCAGTACTGCAAAGTAAAGTGACGCATGGCTTTGCTGAGTATGATGTGCACAATGAGACAACGAGAGCGGTGACGCGAGATTTAGCCTATCAGGCTGCCGGCGGTGAAAGCAGATTTGAGCCTGAATCAAGGATCTATTCGCTCAATGCTACTGAGGCGTTTACAAATCCTTTGTGGCAGTATGGCAAACTTGCCGTTAATCCGCTTAAGCAAAATGGTATTAGCGACCTTGGCGTTAAAGCGGGCTTGCGCTTAGATTTAGGAAGTCTCTTTGTTAAGATAATTCTACCAACAAGCCAAAAACCAACTGCTCAGTATATGTTTGAGCCGTTGACGGGTAATGGTAGTCACCTTGGTCTTGGCTTGGGTGGGCTGCTAGAGCTTGAAAAAGAATTGTCTCATGCAACAGTTAAATTTTTTAACATGGCTGAGTATGTGTACCTGCTTGAAAACACGCAGCTTCGCACTTTTGATTTGAATAATAATGGGCCGTGGAGTCGCTACTTGATTATGCGTGAGCTTAATCATAAAAATTCAACCCCCGGTGTTAATTATCTCACACTCAATACTCACGTAACGCCAGGGCATACATTTAACTGGCAGTCACGGCTTGGGGTAAAAGTTCACAAAATATCATTGAACGCCGGTTATAATTTTTCTTTTGTAGATCAAGAAGCTTTGAGCTTGAGTGGCAATAATTTTGCTACTCAGTTCAATATAGCTGATGAGCAGCTTACGGATGCTGCTACCGATCTAGCTCTTGTACTTATAGCCGATACTACTATTTCCGAGGCTTTTTTACCTAATTCAACGATTCAAAGCCCTGCAGGTAATTCTGCGGGTGCTCGTAATGGAGCAGCTATTCCAGCCCGTATAGATTACATCGCAGCGGGGCCTATTAATGCATCAAACATTAACATCCAGTCAGCTCAACAACCCGCTAAATTGCTTAGTCAATTAAGCCTTGCGGTTGGTTTTGATGAAATGACTAATGATTTGCCTATAGGGGTAAATGTTGGTTATTCATACAGCTTTGATCATAACAAAACAGCGCTAGCTGGTTGGGCTATGTGGTTGTCGGTTGGACTAAAAGTTTAAATGAGTAATTTTTTATGATGTTAATAAAGTTAGTTTGGTTAGTTTTTTTATTGGTGAGTTGTCATAGCTCTTTAGTAAAAGCGCTAACAGTTGATGATATACTTGCTAAAAACACTACAGAACAAGCGATCAGGAATGCTAAAAGATCCGCTCCTCCAGGCGACAAGATTGTATATGATCAAGCTCTACAAGAACTTAAGCGACGTGCTGAAGCTGTTGTCAGCAGTGCCAGTACCGCTGCTGTCAATTCTGCACTTCAACAAGCGGCTGAAACGGCTAGAGTCATAGCTGAGGCTGAGAAGCTCGAATCTGAAAGAAAACTACGCGAGACTGAAGAAAAAGCTGCGACTGAGAAGTTGGCAGCTGCCGAAATACTACGCCTGGCTAAGGAAAAAGCTGCTCAAGAAAAAACAGATCTTGAATTAAAAGAAAAAGTCACAGCCGCCGCGCTTGAGAAAACGAAAAAAGAAGCTGCCGATGCACAATCTAAACTAACCGCTAAAGCTTCTGAGGTCGCCAGTCTTACAGCTCAAGTAGCGGTTGTTGAAGAAGAACTAGCTAAGGGTGGTGGTGACGGCAAGGCGTTTGAGCTAGCAACAGTAGACGCAACGTTAGGCAAAGCAAAAGGGCTGGTGCTATTGGAAGAGCTTCGTGCTAAGGCGCCAAGAGATGCAAAAGAAGAGATTGAGCTTGCTGAGTTAGAATTTATTGCAGCTAGGGTACCTAAATTTGATAATCCCGAAGCCATTTCTAAGGCAATAATTACGCACAAAGCAGAAATAAGAGCAACAGCAAGCGCTGCAGCTAGCGAATCAGCCCGTATTGCAGCTGAACAGGATCGCATGCGTGCTGCTGTTACCGATTTAGAAAAAGAGCTTAACGCAACAATTGATGTCGTAAAAGCAAACGTTGATAAGGTTGACGTAGAGACTTCTTTTGCCAAACGGTTGGAAGCAATTGCCCAATTGACCGCCGTGTGGCCAGCGCAGTCTTTTTATCCCGCCAAGGCTCCAGCTAGAGATGCTGAATCGACCAATCGTTGCGGGGAATTTATTACCTTTTTGGGTGATTTACATGAGCGCTCGCGTTGTTTTTACGGACAGGGTGGCGATGGTTTAGGTGATTTTGTTAGCATGCGCCAAGCCCTTTCTATCAAAAGTGCGGATGATTATAAATTATTAGCGCATGAAGATCTAAAAGAAGGCAATACATCAGCCTTTCGTTCGGTCCTTACGCATCTTAATAGAGTGAGCTTACTTGAAAAAGATGCTGCAAAAAGAACGATGGGTTTTTGGAAAAAAGCAGTAGAAAGTGATGCCCAACTACAAACAAACAAAGCACAGCTTAAACGAGCTGAAGCCGTTTTTGGCTCTTGCAACAAGTTATTAAACTTTGCACTTTTTAGAAGTACAGAAGTTGAAAGTGTTGTAAAACTTTTTCCAGGTACTGATTCAGCAAGTTATTTCGCGGCCGTATTAAAAAATTATCAATCTTTATATGAATATTTGATAGCTACTTTTGATACACGAAATCCGGATGGATTTCGTACTGTTATGGAGCGTATTTTGAGCCAAGAAAATTTAGCTCAGCCGTTAAAATTTGGCCTGCCGGATACAAACCCCGTAGCGGAAAATTTTAGTGGAGATATGTCAAAAATCGATGAATTTAAAGAAACAAAGGAAACACTTAGCAAAGCTCTTACGGATACTGCTAAAACCAAGCTCAAAAAAGATATTGCTGATCTTACTAAAAAAGAACTCGCAGCAGCTATTGCGGCTGTTGATGGAGCACTTCCTCTTGCTGTTGATAATAAAGCAATAGTCGATGCTTATGAGGCTGCCGTTACAAAAATTAGAGACGAGAGCACTGCCCAAACAGCGACCCATAATACTGATCTAGAAAGGCTTACAGCTGAAATGGCTGCTCAAGGTACTGTGACTGAAAAGGGAATTATTGATCAAAAAGTAGCTCTAACAAGTGAATTGTCTGGAGATGGAAAAACGCTTTTTGAGATAAGTCCGTTTCAAGCCATACTGCATAGCCTTGTAGCACAATTTCCTTCTCTTAAAGATGTACACGATGGCTCGCAACTAAATATGCTTTTTGCATTCATTTTGGATCTTATGGCTGCAAAAAAGCCATGCATTGTGATAAAAAGTGATTCTAGCAGTGAAAATACTACAAGCACTGAGCAAGCTCTCCGGGGTCTTAATAATGCTTTTGATATTCCTCTAGCATCATTTAGCACCGTGAGAGATTATCTAGATGCCGTTGAGCGCTCTATTATGGTTGAGGTAGTTTTACACCCTAATGTCATGCCAAGCTTTGATTTGTTTGTTAAAAAGGGTAGCACTCCCGGCATTCTCTCTCTGGTAAGAGTTTTACATAAAAACTTTTCCAACCCTCAATTTAGCGCGGCTTTAAAGCTGATTACAATTCCTAGTGGTAGCGAATCGCAAGATCTTGTGAAAAAAATTGAAGCTATTTACCAGGATTTACAAGTAAAATTGCGTGAAAAAACAATTGATCTTGACCCTGAATCAGAGCCAGCTATGGCAAATATTTTAAGGGAAACATTGGCCGCTGTTTCGTCTGAAAGAGGGCTTAAATCAATTGAGACAAGCTTAGAGGCGCTGAAAGAATTTGCGATACCGGAATCTGCAGTAGCGCAAATAGATGGTGTTTTAGCGCAGGTAACTGCCACAACTAAAAGAGACCCAAAAAAATCTGATATTGATGCTGCTTTAGCCAATCCTGCTATTAAAATTAAGGGTTATCATAAAGTCGCACAAGCTTTGCTTGCTACAAAAATTACAAACTTGGCAGAAGAAAGTAGCACGGATTTAAAAGAAAACGTAGAAGCGTTTAGCTGGGCTTACTTGAAAAAGAATGCTGATGATGGCAAAACAGCACTAGAGGTTTTTACAGGATGTGAAAACGCTTGGGTGGTGGGGCAATATTCCGACAGCTTTTTGCAAAAAATTAGTTTGCCAGAGGTGCCAGCTAGTGCCAAAGATTTAGTAACATTGCTTCGCAGTCCAAAAACTAAAAAAGGTGCTGATTCTTTCCAAGTTGATTGTAAAAAGGCTGTGACGCAACCTATAGAGTTGGCAGAATTTCTTGATAGTGCAAAAGAACCGCTTATCTTTAATGGCGGCCGTGGTAATGAGCGCAGGGTCAATGTTAGCAGCTCAGTTAGATTTGACCCTTTATACGCTGACCTTAATGCCGCTCTTGCAATAAAAGATTTTGATAGCTTCATAAAAAAAATCGCTTTTCTTCATTTTACTAATTCGCCACTACTAGCAGTGCGACCAGAGGATTTAGATTTTATTCTGGGCGGCGCGTCGCCAGATCAACTGGTAGCAATTTTGCAGAGAGATTTTGATGAAGCTGGGGAAGTGGCTAATTGGGGGGAAGTGGCTAATTGGGCGAAACTGCCTGAAGGGAAAAAGGGGGCAAAGACTGCTGCAAAAGCGGGGGGAGCTGCGCCAGTAGTTACAGCGGTGAAAACGACTAAGGCAATAGATGCAATTATACAGTGGGTAGAATCACAACAAGGTGGTTTTGTAAAAGGTAACTTTGCGGATGATGTTTTGACAGATGCAAAAATTGTAGAGCTTTGCGTGGGCGCTGGAGTTACTGGGGGTGTTGAAAATTTTAAAACAGGTGCAGTAAACATTCGAGGTAAAGCAAAAGGCATGTTCATGGGGATGAACGCAGCAGATAGTATTAAAGAGACTCTACGCCAAATATTTATTGATCCAACGACTGCAAAAGCGGGGGGAGCTGCGCCAGTAGCTGCAGTGATTGCTGGTAAAACAATCAAGGTTGTAGATGAAATTATAGCGTTGGCGGAAACTATAAAACTTTTCGATGAGCCACAAAAGAATTCGGCAATTGCTGCGAAGTGCACGGAATTAGGCATAGATGCTCCTGCTGATGTAGAAAAATTTACAACGGAAGTAAATAAGGCGGCAAAAATGCTTAAGATGAACATGCCAGAAGGCACAGTAAGGCAGAATTTGTTGATGACTGCTTACCCTGGTGGAACTTTGGCACTTGGGGAAGCTGCGCCAGCAGTTGCAGTTGCTTCTATAGGATCTGGTTTTTCGCTAAAAAAGGTTGTTGCGGCAGATACTTCACTACCAGTCGTAGCGGCACCTGCTCCGACTACCATAGTGGAGGAGCTTACGGCTCGTGGTAAAAATAAGGTCGTAGTCGACGGTGTGGTAGATGCTCCAGAAAATCTTGTGCTGGGTGCCTTTTTACAAGGCAAGGCACTGACCAATGTCCCTACCGATGGTGAATTTAATGACTTGGTGGATGAGCTTGTGGCTTTTTATAAATCAGAGACAGCGAAGTCGTCTTTGTCGACTAAGTATGGCACTATTCTACCGCAAACTAAGGCCTTAGTAGATTTTGGTAAAGAGATACCAGAAGAATATCTAAAGAGACTAGTGCAGTACGACGTTTTTAATGCGTTTGTTGAAGATGCCAAAGACAGAGGTGATCTTACTAATCTTGTGGCTGTCCTTGGTAAAGAAAGCGTGCCAGTGCTTAAGGGTGATGACGAAGCAGCTACGTATAGCAAACGGCCTAAAGTTAAGGTGTCTCAGGAGTATATAAATTTTCTTATAAACCCACAGATTAAGAGTCAACTTGCTGCTTTACAAAAGCTTGGTTGGGCGACAAGAAGATATTCTACCACAGCACCAACCCGTTTAGGTAACATTGCCTCTCTTGCCAAGAAGGCACACGCTTTATTTAAGGCTCACACTCAAATGGTTCGTGCAAATATTTTTCAAGAATTGGCGCTGTTGGCACAAGGTGTTGCTTCTGGTGACAAAGCAGTCATTGTCCATTACCCGTCAGATTTTCCAACCGGCAGATTTGATATTACCACCATAGAGAAAGCTTCTTTTGAAGCGCTGCAGGTACAATTCCGCCAGCTACAAAATGATGCCGCGTTGGGCGCACTTAAGGCTTGGGCAGCTAGCCAGAGCGCAGCATCTGATTCAGAAAAAGAGCTTGCCGCTCACATACAAGACTTGTGCAATGCAATCGATAATATTGATAAAATGCAAGGCTTGTACATGGTGTTTGATGCGCATCCTTCTGCAGCTCCCATAGCAGCTCCCATAGTTGTATCGCCAACCAAAGCGTTAGATGCGATTATCGGCTGGGTAGAGAGGCAACCTCAGGGGTTTGTGGCTGGCAATTTTGCTGCTGAAGTTTTAACCAATGAGCAAATTGATGCGCTCGTTGATGGAGCTGGTGTAGCTGGTGATTTAGCTACATTGAAGAAGAATCTTAAGGGTGGAATTTTCGGCATTAGAAAACAGGCCCCATTGTTATTAGGTAAACAAAAAGAAGATGAAGTAAAGATAGAATTGCGAGCAAATAAAAAATTTTACGATCCTAAGGCTGCTTCAGCTGTAGGAGCTGCTGGTGGTGGATCAGCCACCCCTCCTTTAAAAAGTGGTTCAACACCAGGTACGGTATCGTCGCTAGGATTTTCTGGCATGCCCTTACCTTCTGTAGTCAGTGGCGCGAAATCTCCTGTTTCTTCTTTAGGGGGAGCTGGTTTCGCTGCTCTTGGTAGCACGCCAAGCCTTGGGGGTGGGGGTTCATCGGCTGCGGTCTCTACACCAGCCCTAAAAGATCTTGATGCGGGGGCATTATTAACTTATAGCTCTACAACAAGTGGCGAATCTGCTTTATTTGATATTTTTACAACTGCGGGTAATAACGTTAGCAAGAGCTCTTTAGGTTCTATTGTAGAAATTTTGGATAAGGTTGTAAAAAGTGCCAGTGCTGAAAAATATAAAGAATTTATTCAAAAGCAGGATGCTGCTGGCAATACGATTCTTATGCATATTTTCGAGAGCTATAATAGCAGTGGGTCCAATAAGTTGCTGATGCAGCTTATTGAAAAGTTAATAACAGCTGATCCTGAGTTGTTATTAATACCAAATAGAGCAGGCGTGACGCCGTTAGATTTTGCGATAGCATCTTTTAGTAAAAAAGATTTCGCTCAGGTGGCAGATGCTGCGGTGGCAAACATTTCTAAGCTAAATTTTAAGCTACAGGCTCTAGACGTTGCTGGTAATTCACTTCTTATGCGCATCTTTAAGCGTTTTCCGAGTGAGGATACTGAGCCGCATAAAGCATTGTGTCTGCAATTGCTTGAGCTTCAGCCTGATCTTTTGCTCATTGCTAATGCTGAAGGTGAGGCGCCTTTTGATTATGCGTTGCAAAAATTTAAGCGGCCAGCGTTAGAGTGGATTGTTGATTTTGCGGTAGCGAAAAAGGATGTCCTTGCTTTTGTAGTATCGGGAGCAATAGTAAGTAGTGCTTCACCAAGAAGAGTGCTGACATTGAACCAAAACCCATTGCAATTATTTCTTAAGTCGATTTGGCATAATTATGTCGGTACCAAAATCAAGAATAGTGGTACTGAGGTTCCTGTAGAGAGAAGTAATATTGTGTTGTTCGTCGAATCAACAGCAAAGGGCCTTGGTAATACTTTCGCGTCTAGTCACCTAGGAAGTGATCGTGGATTTAGTGCAAAACAATTTACTGCCTTAGTTGAGAAGCTGGTTGAGATTTCTCCTTTGGAAAATCTTTCAGATCAAGGCACTATTTTTGTAATAGATGAGAATAGGTTTGTCACAAAGACTACTGGTAGCGGAGCTGTAAGTGCTATTGACTATCTTGTGTTCTTGTTGTTCCTTGCTACAACAAAAGAAGGCAAGGCTGATATAGATTTTATAACACCAACTATTACAGCATTGATTAAAACAGAAAAATTAGCGCAAGCATTACCGAAAGGTTTTTGTTGTGACGAGTATGCAAAAAGTCGGTCAGATACAAAAGCTAGGTGGGATGGATTATTTAGTGCTGCGATAGACCAAAAGGCAATTACTGAGCTTGAAGCGTGTTTAAAAGCTTTTAGTAAGGAAACGTTTACCAGTTATTTGAGGACTTATGATGTTAGCGTTGCTTATAAATCGGCACGACATCCATACACAAATATACTTAACGCCATACAGACAAATCCGGCCTTCTATACCCATTTGCCACCAGTGGTTACAGCCTTAACTGCTTTTGGCTTTGACTGGGCTCAGGGTGATGGCGCAACTACGCCAGCTCATGAGCTTGTTCGTGTAGCGCAAAAAATAAACGCTATTAGTTGTTTGGATTCTCTACCGGATAGTGCTTGGACCGCGGTTGATCCCACTGGAACACGCCCGTACGATAGCCTTCCTTACCGTTTTGTAGTAGAAAAATTAGGAAAAATACTTCCAGGCTCTACTGGTGGTGGCTTACCTGCAGATCACGCTAATCCTGCAGTAGGATTGCCTCTAATACGTCAGATATGGCAAGCCATGGGACTAATGCCTAGCGGTGGAGCTATTTGATTGTTTGATAAATGTATTGGGCTGACGACATAAAAATATGCTGTTGCTTTAGGATTTTGTATGCAAAAAAAGATATTGCTGCTGCTCTGTTTTCTTATGGTGCGATTTGGAATTGCGGCAGATACGCAATTCCATGATGTTAGTGTTATTAAAGCAGGGGCAAACGAAAGCGGGTATCATGCTTTTTTTTACGCAATGCGTTTTTTAAAGCGATTTGAATCTAGAGTTGGAGGCACTGGCAAAGCATTCGGTATTACTAGTGATATCACAAGTTTTCAAAATACCTGGACAGCTGTTGCTACAGGAGGAGATGGTACGAAAAGAACAAATCCTGCTTATCAAGATTTTGTTGCTCAATCAAAAGTAATGATGGGGTTTTTTCGTGGTGGTACTGGTGGCACTTCAGACCTCACGTTAGACGAGATGGTGCCCGTGTTGGTGTATGGAACTGATCGAGCCGAAGATTTTTATGAAACAAGTAAGCGGTTGGTTTTTGCTGAATCAATAGCTGAATTTGGAGAAAAATTATCTTCGATGCCTGCAGGTAAACATGGTGCCGCTGTAGTCAAAATTGCGGGGCAATGGATTGCTCTTGGTTTTGTAAATGATCCTACTGATAAGAAAAGCCATATAATTAATATGAGTGGGTACGAACTTACTGCTTCAGACAAACAGTCTTTATCTGATGCAATTGACGCCATAGCCCATTCGGGTGCTGCTGTACTCGGGGGTGCTGGCGGCATGGGCCTACCTGGTGCAACTGGCGGTGCAACGAGTTCTTCTCTCGGAGGTGCTACTGCTGGAGGGGTTTCGCTCACTCTATTACAAAAGATTGCTTTGCTTTCGGCAGAAAAACAGGCTGCTGCGAAATCATTTTTTGCTAGCAAAATCGCAAAAATGTATAAAGCCTGGAAAGCAAGGAAGCTTGCTGGAGCAGGTAGGGTTGGGGGCTTTGTGGCAGATGCAACTGTAGACCCTATATTTAATGTTGGGCTTAAGAATAACGGTAACACTTGTTACCAAAATGCAGTCTTGCAAGCGATACATAAATGTACACCTTTGCGCACGATGCTAATCGGGCGATTAGCGATTATGGAAGATTCAGAAACTCTTTTTGGGTCATTATTGCCAACTCTACAAGCTTTAGACGATGATAAGCCTTCTGTGTATGATCCGCTTGTGTTTGCTAATTTTGCTTGGGGATTAGGGTTTACACCCCGTCAAACTGCTGATGCACATGAATTTTTAGTCAGGTTGTTTGACAATCTTAGAGAGCAGGATGTAACGAGATCTGCTGATGGAGCTATTAAGCAAAGAGTTATGCCAGAAAATACGCCAATGCAGGCAGATATAGATGCTGGCCGTGTAGATTCTAATGAACTTGCTCGGGTATATGGTACTCAAAGCAGGGAATGTTTTGAATGCAGTGTATGTGGTAACAAGAAAAAAGGTGCGACACCAGCGCGTGATTTTGCCTTACAGTTGCCTATCTGGAATGGCCGTGCGTCGCTGACATTGCCAGATCTATTAGCTAAGTACATTGAAAAAGGGGCAATGAGTGCGGATAACGCTGTTGAATGTGAAAAATGTCCCAAAGATGGTTCTGGAAATATAGCTAGGACTACTCAGAGTTCATGGTTTGAATATTCATTTGAAGAGCAGCAACAGTTTATGGTGTTATCTCTTAAGCGGTTTGAGCACAGGCGTGATGCTGGAGGGAATCTTGTTATGCACAGAGTGCCTGGAGCTTTTCTAGAAACGCCAGTTTTTGATAAAATCCATACACCGGTAACTTTTGATAGATCAGGAGTTGTTACAATTACTGATTCAAACGGAATCACACACACGTTTGAAATTTCTGCTGTAGTGGTCCATGAAGGTCCGGCTGACGGCGTTCACTACTGGACCGTGACGCCAGCGGGTGTGTACAATGATGGTAACCCGGTAATTTTGGGTGGAGCTGCCATGAGGGAAGTGCTTGCGACAGGCACGCATGGCGGTGGCGAAGGGTACATGTATTTCTTGAAGCGAGTTGCTCCAACTGCACCTCCTGGTGGTGCTGCAGCTGGTGGTGGCGTTGCTGCAGCTGACCCTTTCCCTGAAATTGACGTTTCAACTCTAGCAACCGCTGAAGGATCACAATCGTTGGTTGATGCAATGAATAAATTCATTACTGACCGTCCAGGCATGAGCACGGATAAAAAAGATACATTAAGTAAGATTGTGAAAGCTGCTGAAAACCAGCAGAAGATCATAGCTAGCCCAGGCAAGGGGAAAAGGGATGAGAAGAGCAGAAGTGATGCTTTAACTATCTTGAAGGGCAACCTTGCTGCCTTCCTTAAAAACAAAGACTAATAAAGGTTAAAATAAACTGTATCTGATTATCTGCAGGAAACCTCTTAATCTTATTTGGCCCCTGAGAAATTAACTTTCCGGGGGCCTTTTTTATGTACGCTGATCATGGGCGCGGCCTAGAGGGTCCAAGCCCCGGACACCAAAATTGAATTATGATAAGTACGTGCCGGCTGGATGGGGGATCCATCCTAAAATTATAAATTAATTTTTCTCTTAAATACGTTCCAATGGGGCTGTGTATGGTTCGATACAATTTTCACTACGTGAAAATCACTCACCACGATCGGTCCCCTCAACCCCGGTCACCCCGAGTGATTGCGAAGCAATCGTATCGAGGGGCAGCCCCCCTGGACCCCCCGCGTTTATGAGGCTGTGCCTCATATCTCCCTTGTACCGCGCTAAATCGCGATCTCCACGGCTTCCTTGCTGCTGCATTGATGCCGCACAATGGTTCGATATATTTTGCTTGGTTCGATACAATTTTCACTACGTGAAAATCACTCACCATGACCGGGCCCTTCGAACCAAGTTTATCCTGAGTAGCAACGAAGTTGCGTATCGAAGGGCAAAACACTCACCATGACCGGGACATTAAGATGCGCATCATGGAGCACCGTGCGACCGCTCGTAGCGCTCATTGGTACTTATTAATTGTGACTTAAAAATATCTTCAACCTCGCTCGCCCTGATGCTTCGACAGGCTCAGCAGTAAACGCAACCGCTCGCCCTGAGCCTGTCGAAGGGTTTCGAGCGTTATTTCGAGCGGTTGTCGAAGGGTTTCGAGCGTGGGCGAGGATCCATCCTAAAATAAATCATCCATTTTCGGCATAAAATGCCAGGAGCTGCGTCTGGCTATAAAATGTGGTACTCTTCTCGGGTCGCTTCAATCATCATTATTTCAAGAGGAGCTTGGCCATGGTTTTTTTAGATCCGACTGTCGACATAGCCTTTAAAAAATTATTTGGTGACCAAAAGCATCAAGAAATTATTATAAACTTTTTGAATACTGTGCTGGAGCTGCGAGACGGTGATGTGATCACCAGTGTCATCATTACAGATCCCGCAAATCATCCAGACACCATAGGATCAAAAGTAAGCTTTGTGGATGTTCGCTGTGAAGATCAAAACAAGAAAAAATTTATTGTCGAAATGCAAATCAGATTTCAATCTGATTTTATAAAGCGTAGCCAGTACTACACGGCAAAAACCTTTGCGCAGCAACTCAAAAAAGGCGCTAGTTTTAGTACGCTTAAGCCGGTAGTT
>CAMATL010000030.1 GCA_945861145.1 candidate division TM6 bacterium GW2011_GWF2_37_49
TCAGCAGCTGAAACGTTAGCAACAACTGAGAAACCAAGAACTAGAGCGATAAGAGCAAAATTTTTGTTCATCATAGTAATAATACCTTTTATAAATAATTTTTTTTGTAAGAGAGCATTCATTTTTTTAGGAGCTCTTTGGACGTGGGAACATCCAAAGAGCATTATTCATGTTTTAACGTGATGTGGTGTGTAGTGTCTAATTAGCTTTGTTTAGCAGCAACTAGTTCAGCAGCTAGCGTAGCTTTTTTGCCAAATAAGTAGCTGTACGCTTGAGCAACTGAACAATTTTTGCCGCGAACGATAGCATCAACAGCCAAAGCAATTGCAGCAACGCTACCAGCTGTGATACCAGCGGTAGCTAATTTGTTGTCGTTAGCAAGTTTATAGGTAGCATTGAATTTTTCGTTAGCAAAAGCTGTCCATGATTTGCCTACAACTACAGGAGCTTCTACAACTACAGGAGCTTCTACAACTACAGGAGCTTCTACAACTACAGGAGCGCCAAGAAGCGTAGCTTCTAACGCATTAATAGCCGCATGCCTTGGATTTTTACCCAATCCATCAATTTGATCAAGAGCTGTTGGATGAGCTTCTTTAAGAGCAGCTACTCTTTCTTTTGCTGTACCTCTTTTGTCAGCTGCTTGCACGTTAGCAACAACTGAGAAACCAAGAACTAAAGCGATAAGAGCAAAGTTTTTGTTCATCATAGTAATTAATACCTTTTATAAATTCGTACATAATAAATTCACTAAACATCCCCCAAAAAGTCCAGTCGGTTTAAAGCTGCGCGCCAGCTTTGTGCCGTAGACTTAAGGGCTTTTGACTAAGTTGTAAATCAAGTAAGCAAAGACATCGTAACAAATCAAAAATCAATTGCAAACGGGGTCGAGTAGGCCGTGCAATTGATTTCTTTGTGTAATTTAAAGCGCCTCTGAATGGGCTTATTGATTGCAGTGAGTGCGCAATCGCACCTGCTTGTTACAGTTTGCAATCTTTTTGTAGTTGCCATACTAGGTCAAAGACTTCTTTGGGCGAGCTTGTATTAAGATCGAGCTTGGTAATAATCTGTGCAAGCTTTGTAGCTTGTGTATGCTGCGACGGGCATGTTGCTGCCGTAAATAATTGCTGCTGTTTTGCAGCTACTGGCGGCTTGTGGCTAGTAAGCCCTGTGAGAATGATTTGTGCGCGGGTAATAATTGATGATGGGATATTGGCAAGGCGTGCCACATGAATACCAAAGCTTTGCGTAGCAGCACCTATTTTAATGCGGTGAGTAAAGGTTATCAGGTTGCCTTGCTCAAGGCATTCAGCGTGATAATTTTTTATACCAGGCAGTGAACTTTCTAGATCGGTGAGCTCGTGGTAGTGAGTAGCAAACAAGCAGCTAGCACCAACCTTGGTGACAAGGTACTCAATGATTGCCTGTGCGAGTGCCATACCATCGTAGGTACTGGTTCCGCGGCCTACCTCATCGAGGATAACTAAGCTGTTTTTGGTGGCCTGGGTACAGATTGTAGCTGTTTCTTCCATCTCTACGAGGAAGGTACTTTTGCCCTGGGCCAAATTATCCCCTGATCCAATACGAGTAAAAATTCGGTCAAACAGTGGCAGCGTAGCCGCTGTTGCCGGTACAAACGAGCCCATCTGCGCCATGATGGCGGTCAGTGCGACTTGGCGTAGGTATGTAGATTTACCACCCATGTTGGGACCTGTCAGGATAATGAGCCGTGCCTCATCGTTGATGCGGACGTTGTTTTTTACAAAGCTGCCGGATAGCTCATTTTCCACTACTGGGTGGCGGCTGCCGGTAATATCGATAATTTGTTGTGTGTTAAAGGATGGTTGCACATATCCCTGATCGTAGGCGGTACGAGCCAAACCAACAAGAGCATCGCTGTACGCCACAGCCTGAGCGACATTGCGTAGCTGCGTTAGGTAACCGCGTACCTCCTGCTTAACGTGTACAAAAACTTCTTGTTCGAGTAGGGCAGTATCTTGCTGGGCCCGATTGATATTGCGCTCAAGGGTAATCAATGCCTCATTGGTGAAGCGTTTGCGGTTAGCCAGGGTTTGGACATGGCGATACGTAGAGGGGATAATCGCTTCATGCGTATTGGTAATCTCAATATAGTAGCCAGTGATATTATTAAATCGAATCTTGAGGCTGGCGATGCCACTACTACTGATCTCCTGCTGCTCTAAATTCAAGATTTCTTGTTGCGCATTGGTGGCTAAGTGACGAAGTGAATCAAGTTCCAGGTTAAACCCCGTTTTAATGAGGGCGTCAGGCATAGTTGAATCATCATTTATGCTTGTGGCAAGTAAATGATGCAGGCTGGCAAGATCCGCAAATTTTTCTTGCAGGGCGTGTGCAAGCGGCGCCTTGATTTGTTCCGCCAAAGTCTTTTTTAACGGTGGTATGACAATGAGAGATTGTTGGAGTGCCTGGTAATCACGCAATGTTGCTTTTTCAAGAGCAATGCGCCCAATAATGCGTTCCAGGTCTGCTATTTGATGAAGTATTTCTTCAAGCTGCATCAATACCATCGGCTTGGCCAATAGCTGCTTGATTACTTCCTGGCGTTGCTTGATGGCGTCTTCTTGTACGAGCGGGCGTTGCAACCATTTTTTAATGGTGCGAGACCCCATACTCGTTACCGCACGATCGAGGACTGCGTATAGAGAATGTTTGCGAGAGCCGTCGGTGCTCGTAAGGAGTTCTAAGTTTTTTTGCGTGGCGGCATCAAGTACCAGGTAATCTTCAGGTTCATACAGATGGATTGATTTAAAGAGGGGAAGTGATGCTGCCTGGTTTTTGCGTAAATACCAGTACAGGAAATGCAGTGATTTATTGATAGCCGTGTTTTGATTGAGCTTTGTTTTTGCCGTTGCATTAAATTGTTGTTCCACCCAGGCAGTGGCGACCTCGCCCTGATCAAATGCCTGACTAAAGCTGACCGGATATCCCATGCTGCGCAAAGTAGAGCAAAGCTGATCTTGTGCTAATGAGCTAGGCAGAATGATCTCATCAGGCGAAAAGCGTGTGAGTTCTGTTTCTAGCATCTTGAAAGCACCGATTGGGATATGCGTAGCAAATAGCTGTGCCGTCAAAAGCTCACTAAATAGAATGCCCCAGGTGTCATCTGTTGGTGCTACGGTAAGTAGGTATGAAGCTGATTTGTCATCGAGTAGCTGCTCATCAATCAAAGTACCAGGTGTGTACACCTGCGCTACACCACGCTTAACTACGGTACCAGGCTGTGGCTTTGAGAGCTGTTCGCACAAGACCACCTTAAAGCCGCCGCGTACAAGCTTAGTCAAGTAGTGCGAGACAGCATGAACTGGTACGCCGCAGAGGGGGATATCTTCACCTTTGTTTTTACCACGCTTGGTTAAGGTGAGTGCAAGAAACGAAGATGCCTGCTTAGCGTCGTCAAAGAACAGCTCGTAAAAATCGCCAACCTGAAAAAACAGCAGGGCATCAGGGTATTGTTCCTTAATGCCGAAGTACTGTTCCATGAGTGGCGTACATTTACTTTCTGGCGTGATCGGGTTCATGCGTGGCTACTTTTTTTAAAAAGAGAAAAAAGGCGTGCGTTTAATCACGGCTAGTTTACCGGTAACGCTACAACCTTTCAATAGACCTTTTCGGCGTGTGTCTTTAGTTGCTTCTATCCTTGGATACACACCCCTTTAGGGATGTTGCTCAGGACGAGCGGATTCGGAATGACTTCTCCTTGGTGGCACTAAAAAAACCCGTTCTTCCGAGCAAGCCTCTAAGGCTGTCTCGAAGGATACGAGCAGAATGTAAAATGTACGTTTCTAAAAAGTTTTATTAGTCCCTTACCCGTTTAGACTTGGTAGGCGTTGTTAATATTACCCCTGTTCCATTGCCTTCAGCATCATGCTCTTCTACAATGGCTACCGCTTCTGTAATTATGCGTGTACTTGGTAGTAACGGCGCGAGTTTGGCTCTTAATTCTTCCGTTGAATCAGCTAATCGTGTTGCATTTATAAGATGAAGCGTTCTTAACACTGGGAAATTTAAGCGCGGAGGTACCTCCTTTATTGGGTTATCGTCGAGAGAAAGTTCTATCAACTTGTCTTTAACCGCGGTCATATCTGGAAAATCGCAGAGGCAATTATGGTCAAAATTAACTCTGAGATCAAAAAATTGACATAGAGAGCTAACACGGGCAAACGATTCTAAGGATAGTCCATTACTTAATAACATGTTTTGTGCGAGATTCAAATTGTTGACCATGAGTAGTCCGCTGAAACAATTTCCTTGTAGTTGAGTGATCAGGTTATTGCCAAGATCAAGGCTTTTAAGCCACATTAAACCTGATTCAAAAAAAGAACCGAGCTCTTGAATAATATTGTCGCTTAAATCTAAATCTTCTAAAGCGCTTTTTTCTTCACCCGTATCTCTGACGAGGTTTGAAATCATATTGTTGTGTAAATCAAGAGATGTTAAATTTTTAAAGGTGCTCAATAAACTACTATTAACTGTTTTGATGGCGCAATCAGAAACTTCTAATGAGTAAAGGCATGTTTGAAACTCACCAAAATTTTCAAGCGTCCTAAGTGCAGGGTGATACAGAAAATCTAATGAAGTTACGTCCTGCCAGTTTTGGATATGTAGCTTGATTGCAAAAGGAAAAACTGCATCGTGGTGACGCGATGCATATTGACGCAGGCGCAGAGGTGCCAATCCATCATCGCGGCAATCATCTGAAGGCATTTCAGACTCAAGAGAATCGGTTCTGTAACCCTTATAAGAAGTTTTAGCAACTGAGAGCGCTTCTGCCGGTGTTGTGCTTTTATAGCGGGGAGTGACTAATTTTTGTGGGTAAGCTTCTAGCGAGAGTTGAACAAAAGAATCATTATTGATTCCACTGGTATAAGTAGTACCAAATTCATTGCCTTCTAGAGCTTCTTCAAAAAGTTGCGCAACTGTACTTGCAAGATGCCCTTCAGACGGCGTAAAGCTTTTTGCTAGAGGTAATCTGCGTTCTGCTGGCAATAAAGAAGAGGTGGTAAAAAAAAGACCAATTATTGCTGTAAGTGTAAGATATTTTTTTGCATACATGAAAATCCTTGCTGGTAGTATAGATAATTTCTTATACCAATTAGACAAAAGAGGAACTAAGAATAACTTTAATCTTTAGCAATTACTAGTGCAAGTTCAAGCTGTTTCGTAATTATCATTAAAGCCTGGAGCAACCGTTATTGTACAGATTTCTGTATTAACTCTATGTACTAATTTTTTTACAAGAAGCTCGTCTAAATCTGAAGATCTCATGTAAGAGATAAGACCAAGTTTGCGTAATTTCGGTAATTGATAGCCTTTTCGACTAACGCTTTGTAGCGCGTTGCCGTGAAGATTGAGCTCTGTAAGGTAATCCCTTATCTCTTGTAGTGGGGGGAAAACCTCTAAGAGGTTATTACTCATGTCAATAGTAAGGTCCTTGCTAGCATCTGCATGAATGCCTGCAAAAGATCCTACACAAAGGCCGGCATCGTTTAAAAGATTGTTAGAGAGATTGAGATATTCAAGATCACCTAGGCCACTCAAACAGCAAGCAGGGAGGCTAGTGAGGCAATTATTTTGAAGATTAAGTACTTTGAGAGAACTTGAGGCTTGAGCAAAAACTTCACCAAGACTAATGATCTGGTTGCAGTTGAGATTGAGCCTGTCAAGATCATTGAGTGGATTGCGGCCACCCTGATTAACAACGGATCGTATGAGGTTTTTATGGAGATCAAGAGCTTTTATTGCATAACCAGAGAATGTATCAACAGTAACATTGAGTATTGTGATATTGCATTTAGAGACTTCAAGTGTTTGTAAAAGGGAAGGGAGCGTACTTCTTTTTAAAGATGGATGTTGTAAGAAATTTAATGATGTAATGCCTTCCCAGCGGCGAATGTATAGTTTTGCAATCAATAACGAAAGATTTTTTTGTGCTGAATATACACTTTTTTTAAATGATGAATTTTTTTTCGGACTACCTTCGGTCGTTGCTGATGGTAGCGTGCAAATTTCAAATTCTAACGCAACATAATCAGTATCGTTTGCATCTTTGTTGTTATCGTAAAGCTTGTTTTCTATATTGTTGCCATCTAATAAAGCTTCGTCAAAAAGATCAATAATTATAGCGGTCAGTCGATCTTCTGTTAGTGTAAAGCCTCTGCTGGATCGTTGTTTTGTAGTGGGAGAGTAATGGGCTTGGTTGCTCGCTTGAACTAGCATGCTGGTACTGATTAGTGTAAGTGCTAACACCACATATTTATTAAACAAAGTCATACAAGGTCCTTTAAACAAAAATCTTTTTTGTCGCTAAGATTGTGAAATGCTGGCGTTGTGCCAATTTTGTGAGCACCATCCTAATAAAGAATTCTATTTGTTTCAATCGCAGCGTGTAAAAAATTTAAGTTGATGATAATCAATTTTTGAGTTGGCTCTTTGTGCTACCTTCGTTACGCTAAGCGCTAGAGATTAAAATTTTTTTTGAAAGAAGCTAATGATTATTACTATTGATGGTCCTTCTGGTAGCGGCAAGAGTACAGTCGCACAAAAAATTGCTCAAGACCGTGGTATTTTTTATTTGAACACGGGGCTTTTGTATAGAGCTATTACTTATTTAGTATATGAAGATCCTACAAGCCCTTTGTTTGGTCGATACGATGATGATATTGAGCTTATAACACGCGATCAGCTTGATGCATTGCCAACGCTTGCATATGCATACTCGGCAGACGGAGCAACCGTTTTTGTGCATGGTCAAGATATCGTGGCTAAATGTTATGCCACACCAGGTCTTGATCAAGTGGCATCCAAGCTTAGTGCTTTGCCGGTGGTCAGAGAGTTTTTGCTAGACGTGCAGCGTGATATTGCCAAGCAGCATGATGTTATTGCCGATGGCCGTGATTGCGGTACGGTGGTTTTTCCTGACGCTGAGCACAAAATTTTTCTTACAGCATCACTTGATGTACGAGCGCAACGTCGCATGCTTGATGCCAAGGTGCAAGCGTTGGGGCTTACGTTTGAGTTTGTACGGAATGATTTGGCTGAGCGTGATGAACGGGACGAGAATCGAGCGATTGCACCGCTACGAATACCTGCGGGTGCCACCGTTATCGATAGTAGTGATTTTAGTATTGATCAAACTGTAGAGATGATTATTAAAGTAGTTTCATAATCATCTTATTTTTTTATCCAATTTTTTATTAAAGTTATTTTTTATAGCTCAAATACATTCCAGGAGGATTTTGGAACAAAAACCCTCCTGGACCTCCCGTGTTTATGGGACTAGCCGTCCCATATCCCTGCTTGCGAGCTAACTCACTTCGCCACAACTTCCTGTGATGCTACTCGCATCACGGAGCGCCGTGCGACCGTTCGATAGCTCTTATTTGGTACTCATTAATCCAGGCCTGCGGCTAGCTAAAAATAAATTTGTCCCTATCTGTCGTCCTTGCGAAGGCGAGGATCCAGTCTTTTTATCAAATACATCACTCTAAAATTTAGTCGACTGCAAGTCACAATTAATAAGTACCGATGAGCGCTACGAGTAGCCTCACAGTGCTCCATGATGCGCATTGTGCTGCACCGTCTGTGCGGCATCAATGCAGTAGCAAGGAAGCTGTGGAGACTGCGATTTAGCGCGGTTTATTGGGTTGCAAGGGCTTGCCCTGCTGGCCTGAGTCCAGAGCGGTGGCCACACACCGCTTTGGTGGTTTGTGCGGCCACCGGACGTAATCCTAATAATTCATATGAAAAAATATAAAATATATTTGGGGTTGAAAGGGGTTGTTGATCAACAACCCCTTTAGATAATATTTGTGCGAAAAATAAATTAATAAAAAATTATAATAACTCTGCTGCCATCTTAGCCAACTCACTACGCTCACTTGTTTCAAGAAACGCGGTACCAAAAATACTATGGTCCTTAAATTTTTGGCTAGATACCGTCAATCCGTTACTGCTGAAATCTAAGTATGGTGAATCGATTTGTGATGGATCACCAGCGAGAATAACTTTAGTCCCTTCACCAGCTCGACTGATAATGGTTTTAACTTCGTGCGGTGATAAATTTTGAACTTCATCGATGAATACGAATTGATAAGGAATCGATCGCCCACGCATGTAGGTAATAGCTTCAAGGCTTAAAATCCCGCGTTGCTGCAGCTGCGCAACCAATTGGTTGTCCCCGCCAGCTTGAGGCCGTTCATCATGATTGCGGCGAGGCTTTTCATCGTGTTTGTGATTCTTTTTAGACTTTTTTTCTTTAGTGCCTTCTTTTTGTCCGCCGCCACCAAATAGTTCATTATTGCCGCGCAGCATCTGGCTTGCGATAAATTCAATGTTGTCGTGTACAGGCTGCATCCAGTAATGCAATTTTTCTTGCATGTCGCCAGGCAGGTAGCCGATATCTGCACCGAGAGCTACGACAGGCTTGGTTGCCAAAAGTTTACGATAAATTTTTTCGTACGTTACTTTGTACAAGCCGACGAGTAGAGTCAAAAAAGTTTTACCTGTACCTGCAGGCCCCACCAGAGAGACCAGTTTGATACTGTCATCCATGAGCAAATCGATCGTCATCAATTGCTGCACATTGCGTGCACTAAATACGTGCATGATGTTGTAGGGTGGTACTTCTTTGAACTGTTCGCCACCAAGAAAGCGGAACAGGCGGTAATTTTCAGGGTTATGTTCACTTTCTAAAATAAGAAACTCGTTCAAGCTTAGCGGGTGATCATAACTAAGCTTGGTAAGTCCTTTTTGGCTCATGAGGCGTAGCTCTTGCGCTGATATTTGGGCACGGCGCCAGCCTTTATAATAATCATCGTAATCGACTCTGCCTTTTGCGTAATCTTCTGCATCCAGGCCCATCACATCAGCTTTAACGCGAACATTGATGTCTTTGGAGACAAGGGTTACCTCGTTACCATCATCGCCCAAATTTTTGACTGTTTGCAGGATCATGTTGTCTTTGAAGGTTGAGCCGGTCTCTCGTGAAAAATCTTTTAATTCCGGTGTTTGTAGTACGCGCAGCATGGCTCCCGAGCCATGGTTAAGGTCTACCCCTTGACTGAGGCAGCCACGTGAGCGTAGCTCATCGAGGGTACGGATTACCTCCCGTGCGTTGCGGCCTTTTTCGTCATTTTCACGTTTAAAGGTGTCGAGTTCTTCCAGTACTACAAACGGGATGATTACCACCACGCCCTGAAAGCTGAATAGAGATCGTGCATCGTGTAGCAGCACATTGGTATCGAGCACAAACATGCGATTGAATCGAGTGGCAGTACCTTCTTCGTGAGGATGTTTGCAGGGTTTTTCTTTTGTAGCACCTGCTGCCAGCGCTTTTATTTTATTTTCTTGTTCTAGCATCGTTATAACCTTGCCTGTTTTGTAGGCCCGCGTGTTGCAGGTTGCTTTTACTGCAACAGTGCGTTCCGTGGGGTTATTTAAAGCTTGAGCGGCTTATTATTGGCAAGCTTTCTCTTACTTACGTGGCCTCAGAATATGAGGATACAGATGAGAATGTTAAGAAAAGAATTAAATAAGTGCTTTTTCGCGACAGGTTGGTCTCTTGGCGAGTTAGTTCTAAGAGCTGAAGAGAGGAAAGAGTGTTTTACGAGTTTTTAGCCAAAAATCAAAACATTTGATATTTCAGTTTGAAATTAATTACAATAAAGACATGTTGTTAAGAATTTTTCTAAAAAGGAGATTCGTATGTTGAAGCTATCAAGAATTTTAAAGCAAATGTCTAAACTTAGTGTTTGGGCAGTGTTGCTGGTGTTGGTTAATGGATCAATTAATGCAGTAAGACTTACAAGTAATGCAGTAGTATTCTGGAACGCCGCAATGCCAGATCCAGGAACTATTGAGCAGGTAGTAGCAAAAATGGCTACGATTGCCGCAAGGCTTCCTGCGGTGCAAGCAAAGCTAACGCAAGCACAAGCTTTTGTGGATGCAGCCCAACCAGGGGATCAATTCATTGCTGCCAAAACCCTAGTAGCAGAATTACAACAAGCATTAAATGCTGTTAATGAGGTGATTGGTCGTCAAAGTTTTGCATTTGATGCGCAAAATCCTACGAGCGCTGCGACCATTTCGGAAAAAACGAAATCATTGAATTTTGCTACAATAGCTGAAACTGAAATAAAGGGCGCTGAAGCTGCTTATTCTCTCTATGTGAATTATAATGCAGCGGTGCTTGATGCAGCAGTTGATGAAGCAGTAAAAGCAGCCCAAGTTAATGCAACAACAAACCCTGCAGCGCTAGAAGCTGCGCTTGCTAATCAAAAAGCAATGGATGCTGAGATTGTAGCTGCACAGCAAGTAGCTGATAAAGCTTTGGAAGATGCTAAAGCAGTAGAAGTAGCGGTTGCCGCAAAAGCAGCAGCAGCAGTTCAAGCAGCTGCAGAGGCTCAGGCTGCAGCAATTAAAGCTGCAGTAGATTCACAAAAACAAGCAGATGATGCTCAAGAAGCTTTATATAGAGCAAATGCAGCAGCAATGGAAGCAGCAACTCTAAATGATGCTGTAGCTAAGGCAACTGCAGATGCGACAGTAGCAGAACAAGCAAGAGTGGCGGCTGAGGCTAAAGCATTGGCTGATAAAGCAGCAGCAGATGTTAAGGCGGCTGAAGACGCTGTGGTAGCAGCAAAAGCTCAAGCAGAAGCTGATAATGCTGTTGTAAAAGCTAAGCATGCTAAGCATAAATCAGCAAAGAGTGCTAATCACGCTAAAGTTAAAGGCGCTAAGAAAGCTAAAAAAGGCAAAAAAGCTGAAAAAGGTGCTGCTGAAGGCGAGCAAGCAGGCGAGCATTCAAAGAAAGCTAAAAAAGGCAAAAAAGCTAAAAAAGGTGCTGCAGTAGGCGAGCAAGCAGGCGAGCATTCAAAGAAAGCTAAAAAAGGCAAAAAAGCTGAAAAAGGTGCTGCTGAAGGCGAGCACGCAGGCGAGCATTCAAAGAAGGCTAAAAAAGGCAAAAAAGCAGCAGGCGCTCATGGCCCAGTAAAAGGTAAAAAGAAAAACAAGAAGAATAAAAAAGTCAACGCAGCTGATGTTGCAGTAGATCAAAATATGTTGGATGCATCAGCACCTACAGCAGAGCTTACAGATGCCGTAATGGTTGATACTGCTCCAGCAGCAACCGATGAAGTAGCTGCTGAGTAATAATCAAACAAAGATCTAAAATTACTCGACTATTCAGTGAGTAAACAAAGAGGCGGGAATCATTCCCGCCTCTTTGTCATTTTTGCTTCTTATTTTAGGCCTGTAAATTGTTGGTGATACTGCTATGCTTGAGCTTCAAAATGATTCTGCAAACCCCATCCTTGGCTTGATCAAGAAATGAGCGGTCACGAAATTAAGTGTATAAAAACATACCAATAATACTGAGGGCTTTATGGCTGATAAAAAATCGCATCTACATAATATTCGCCACTCTGCTGCGCACGTACTGGCGCAAGCCGTACTCCAACTTTTTCCTGGTACGAAGCCAACCATTGGTCCTGTGACCGAGTTTGGTTTTTTTTATGATTTTTTGCCAACTACGGGGCAATCATTTAAAGAAGATGATCTCGCTAAAATTGAAGCACGTATGCGCGAGCTGATCGCCAAAAATTATGCGATCACCGGCAAACAAACACAAAAAGATGAAGCACGCCGCCTCTGGACAGACAATCCTTTTAAACTAGAAATCATCAACGACATTCCCGATGAAACGGTGGGCGTCTATACCCAAGGTGATTTTTCTGATCTTTGCCGCGGTGGCCATTTGGACGCGATTGGTGGCGTACAGTTTTTCAAATTAACAAATATTTCCGGCTCTTACTGGCGCGCTCGCCGTGATGGCATTGCGCTGCAGCGGATCTCCGGCATAGCGTTTGCATCACAAGAAGAAATGGATGCTTATTTTAAGATGGTTGAAGATGCTGAGCGTTACGATCATCGCCGCCTAGGTAAGGAGCTTGATCTTTTCTCATTTCATGATGAAGCCCCAGGGATGCCGTTTTTTCACGCTAAGGGCTGGCAGATTTACAACGGATTAATCGACTACTTGCGCAAGCTGCGTGGTAATGATTACCAAGAAATTCGTACACCGCTCATGCTTGATGAGAATTTGTGGAAAATGTCTGGTCACTATGATCACTACAAGAGTGGCATGTATTTCACCGCTATCGATGAAGGGCATGCCTGCATCAAGCCGATGAATTGCCCAGGGGCAGCTTTAGTCTATCGCGAAAAACCTCATTCATACCGTGAGCTGCCACTACGCTTGGCTGAATTTGGTTATGTGCATCGCCATGAATTATCCGGCGTGCTGCATGGTCTTTTTAGAGTACGGGCTTTTGTGCAAGATGATTTACATATCTACGCTACCGTCGACCAGCTTGATGCGGAAGTAGATCGTTGCATTGTCTTAGCCAATAAATTGTATGCAGCTTTTGGTTTTAAAGATATTCAGTACGCAGTCTCAACACGCCCTGAGAAATCAATGGGTAGTGACGAGAGCTGGGAAAAAGCGACCAACGCCTTGAAGGGCGCGCTTGAGCGTCATAATATGGCATATGAAGTTCATGAAGGCGAAGGCGCTTTTTATGGACCGAAAATTGAAATCAAGATTGAAGATAATATGGGCCGTCGTTGGCAGTGTGGTACCGTGCAGGTTGATTTCAACATGCCAATCAATTTTGATCTGACGTATGTTGCCGCAGACCAAAGCCGTCAACGCCCAGTGATGGTGCATTGCGCGATTTATGGTTCACTCGAGCGGTTTATCGGTGTGATCTTAGAGCATTTCAAAGGCCGCTTGCCGCACTGGTTAGCACCGGTACAAGCTCGCGTACTTATGATTAGCGAGAAGCAGGCCGACTATGCCAAGAGCGTAGCAGATGCCCTGCGTGCTGGTGGATTGCGGGTAGAGCTAGAACATTCAAATGATCAAATCAGTGCGCAAATTCGCAAGGCGCAGCTTGATAAGATCCCATGGATGGTTGTGGTTGGCCAAAAAGAAGTGGATCAAGGTACCGTTACCTTAAGAGACCTTGATGGTAAGCAGCAATTTGGACAAACGGTTGATTCGTTGCTCAAATTGGCAACTGAACTAAGCAATTAATTTTAAATTATTTTTTAATTTGATTTTGATTTTATGTAGGGGTGTGAAAGCACCCCTACAAAGCTTTTTAGAATATTTTTATAAGCACTATTTTGTTAATTGTTATTTTTGATGAATTTGAAAAACAGAGAAAATTTTACATTTTAGCTGTCGTCCCGGACTCCGACCGCGTCCGCCATAGCTCTTCAGAGCGACGGCTGGATCCGGGATCCAGTCTTTTTATAATTAATTCTTCCACTCAAATACATTCCAGGAGGACTGTTTAACGACAGCCCTCCTGGACCTCCCACGTTTATGAGGCTGTGCCTCATATCTCCCTAATGAAACGCGCTAAATCGCACTCTCCACGGCTTCCTTGCTGCTGCATTATGCCGCACGAACGGTGCAGCACAATGTGCATCATGGAGCACCGTGAGACCGCTCCTAGCGCTCAGCAGTACTTATATTTAATATTTTTATTAATTAATTTTTTCTTCTCTTGTCATCCCGGGGAAGGGGCCCCGGGATCCATCCTATAATTATAAATTAATTTTTCTCTCAAATACGTTCCAATGGGGCTGTGTATGGTTCGATACAATTTTCACTACGTGAAAATCACTCACCACGACCCTTCGAGACGCGACAAGTCGCTCCTCAGGGTGAGCGGTCGAAGGGTAGTTTATCCTGAGCCAGTCGAAGGAGGCCCCTCAACCCCGGTCACCCCGCCGGTCCGCCACCTGTCCGCCATAGCCTTGGCGACGGCTGGATAGCCTTGGCGAAGGCTGGGAGTGATTGTGAAACAATCGTATCGAGGGAAGGCGAAAACTGTTCGAGCGCTAGGGAGATATGAGGCACAGCCTCATAATCGTGGGGGGTGTGGGGGGTTGCCGATACGCAATCCCCCCAACATAATCTGGGTATGGGGCACATAGCCCCATGTAGAAGGCCCGTCACGTGGGGCCGAATAACAGCCATATCATCGCGGCGTAAGCGACGCGAGCGGTTGCAAGGCGCAGCGCTTGCTGGCCTGGTTCCAAGGCGGTGGCCACACACCGCTTTGGTGGTCTGTGGCGCCACCGCCACGTAATCCTAATAAAAACAATATTAATTATAGGATGGATCCCGGGGCCCCTTCCCCGGGATGACAG
>CAMATL010000031.1 GCA_945861145.1 candidate division TM6 bacterium GW2011_GWF2_37_49
CTGGTGCTACCACAGCGTTGCCGGCACCACCAACACCACCTACGTTGTAATTACCAAGCGCGGCGTTACTGTCATGTACCAGGTAGCCAGCATTTACCATTGTGCCATTAATATTTGCATTGGTAGATGCGCCCCACGCGGCCTTGAATGAGTCTGAATTATTTATACCAAAATATTGCCCGAGAGCTTTTTTGTTGGTTGATTGGCTGTAGTAACCGCGTACCATCAGGTTGCCGCCCAAACGGTCCTTGTGGTTGGTTTTTTCAAGATCATGCGCGATAGCGCTGTCAAGCAAAAGGCTTGCTTTTTGGGCGCGAGGAACAGACAAAAAGCCTTGATTGGTTGCTGCACTCACGTGCGATGCACTGATTGCTAGCGCGGTTACGAGTAAACCTTTAAGCATGTTGTTCATATTTCACTTTCTCAGTAAAAAGACCTCATTACTATACTCTGTTCACGACGATAGTTCTTGTATGTGTGTGTGTTAGAACGATTTTGTACTTAGCCATTATCCTCTATCTGTAGGAGCTGGTGACAGCAGCCTCTACACCAGGATAAAGCTGAGATCAATACTAAGGCTCTCTTTTAAGAGAAGTAAATAAAATTTTATTTAAAAATAGAGACGATCTGCAGCAGGTTTTGAGCGCCGCCCCCCCCTTTATTTACTCATTGGGAGAGGCTTATGGATTGGCTATCTTTGCATTGTGCCGCCTGGAGATGGCTTTCGGCTTTTTAAATAATGGCAACGAGGCATTGTGCTATGAGGTGGACTAACAAGATTCTCTGGTGATGAGGTTGGAAACAAACCACAACATATGGTATCCTACCAATCAGCATTTCCAATCATGATAGAGGGAGAACGTGTGAAAAAATTAATTTTGACGAGCAAGTCAGATTTTGGAGAAATTCGTCGATTAGGCGGTCTTTATGTTGATAAAACAAAAGAGATCTATGATTGCATAGGCGTTGATACGTACTATTTTATCTCCCGACCTCGTCGTTTTGGTAAATCACTTCTTTGTTCAACGCTAAAGGAAATGTTTTCTGGTAACCGCGAGCTATTTAAAGGGCTTTGGTTGGATGGTAGCGATTGGTTATGGCAAAAACATCCGATTATTCATTTGAGTATGATTGACATGGCGGGAGAACAAAATGATGCCGTTGATCTGAAAATAAAATTATTGAATCAACTAAAAAAAATAGCAAAGCCTTATGCGCTTCATGTTCCTGACAACATGCCAATTGACATGGTTTTTTCAAATCTTGTTACTGATTTATATGAAAAAACGGGGCTTGGCGTTGTGATTATAGTTGATGAGTATGACAAACCTATCCTGGATCTGATTGGCAAGCCTGAGGCTCAAAAAGAAGTCCACTCTGCCTTGCGATCCTTTTATGGTACTTTTAAAGCCTTGGAAGCAAGCGTTCGTTTTGTTTTCTTAACGGGGGTGTATAAATTTGCCAAGACGTCAGTTTTTTCCAGCCTCAATAATCTCAATGACCTAACCTTTGATCCAAAAGCTGGTACATTGCTGGGTTATACTCAAGAAGAAATGGAATCATATTTTAGTGAAGAAATTCATGAGTTAGCGATATCTCTTAAAATTTCTCATGCAGAGACATTAGAGCGATTGCGAGATCAATACAATGGGTATCACTTTGGTGTAAATGTTAATACAGGAGCGCTTTCACCAGGTGTATACAACCCCTTTGGTATGAACCATACTTTTGCCGCGAATCAGATGCTTAAAAAGTGGTTTGCATCTGGGTCGCCAAGTTTTTTGATTAAAAAAATTAAAGAAGGTTATTTTGAAGAAATTGGACCGAGTGGGCTAAAAATACGATTTGATACGCTTAATAATTCATATGATCCAGATTCGATCACCGCTCTGTCGCTTCTTTATTATGCTGGCTATGCTACGATGTCCAGTTTTATGATTGGTCCAGATACGGTAAAATTAGTGCCGCCAAATCTTGAAGTTTCACAGTTAATCTCAGAAGAGTTACTTAATATTTTCAAAACTCCCCAGGTACCCTAACCGTGGTGACAAAAAACTTAAATTACTCGATTGGAAGCAATTTTCCTGTCATCCCGGGGAAGGGGCCACGGGATCCACATTAGATATAAAATTCAACTACAAAACAGACTTGAAAAACCACAAATATTTGTCAATTTTGCCGATCAGATCAAGATTCTCGCTGGATCCCAGGGCCCCCAAACCCCGGGATGACAGGACTTTAGTTCCATACTCATGTTAATTTAAATACGTTCAGTGGATCGTATAATTTATTAATTTTAAGTTGTTGCATTGGTACCTGGGGAGTTGAGTTTTTTGTTGATCAGAAAAAGGGGCGCTAGAAAGTTTTCTAGCGCCCCTTTAAAAATTAAAAAAGTAAGTTTAATAAATTGTCTCTGTCCATTCCATTGGGTCAACTGCAGTGCCATTAACGCGAAGTTCCCAGTGAAGATGGTAACCATTGGCATAACCAGTCATACCCACTTTGCCAATTGGCTGGCCTTTTTTAATAGGGTCACCAACTTCAATATCGGTAAAGCTATCAAGATGGAAATACAGCGTTACAATGCCAAGACCATGGTCAATCGCTACGGTGTTACCACTCATGGCAAAGCGGTCTTTGATAATAATTTTGCCATTTTGGGCAGCCCATACAATGCTACGAGGCATATTGACTAAATCAACGCCGCGATGCATGTAGCGGCCTCGCTCAGGTGTAATGCGCACTTCACCAAACGGCGTGGTAATGCGACGGACCTGGATAGGAAGCTCAAATTTACCATACCATTGTTTTTGCTTAAGAGACTCTTTGGCCCAGCGATCGAGCGCTTCTTGTAAGACTTGATCTTTAGTGCTGATTTCTTTTTCAGCTGACAACTTTTCGCTATCAACGCTAAAGCCCCGTTGTTTAGGGAAATTAAATTGAATGATTTCAAGGCTGCCCGATAGCTTTAAGCTCTGACCCACATGATCAGTTACTTCAGCTGCTATGTCGTACTGCATCGGTGCATCTTCGCAATCAATCGGGATAAAGCATTCATATGAAAAGCTTGTCGGCGTGCAAGGAGTGCAGCTAAATACCTTATTTAAGGTTTTTAGTGTAATTTTTGCTACCTGTTTATTGGTTTGGATTTTGATGTGAGCTGTTTTACCTTGATCAATGCGGTAATTAGTTTCAACAAAAGATGCTGCGAGAGCCTTATTGTCGACATTGAAAGTAATTGAAACATCACTAGTATTTGCGCGGCGACTAGCATCTGTACTGAGTACGGTCAGCGTATGTTCGCCATCTTCTAGCTGCTCTGTATTGATAGTAAAGGCATGTGAAAATTTGCGGCTGCCCATTTTAGATGGGATGCCCGCAAAAGGCTTACCATCGAGTACTGCCTCAGTTGTAGCGATCTTGTATGGGTTGTTTGCTACCAGTTTGCCCTCTGTGCTACCTTTGTAGTAACCATCAACCTTAAGCCCATCAATCGTAACGATAGGTGCTTTATTATGGGTGTAGTAAAGATAGATTTTATTGCCAATGCTGTATGTAATACCAAGAATACAAAGACCGATAAATGGTTTGATTAATTTATGAAGCATGAAGAAGACCTTACAATTTAAGGTGATTTGAAAACAAAATTTCCCGATACCGGTTAATATATATTTTTTTGTGAGACAGTACATAAAAAACAGCGGGACAGTGAGGGGTTTTATGAAGAAGTGGCTAGTAAAAGTACTTTTTGGCCTAGCGTTTTGGTCGATAGTGCCGATAGCGCAAGCAGCGAGCGCTAAGTTTAAGACGGGGGCGGATATTTTATGTGCAGCGCCAAACAGGTACCTTAAGGATAAGCGCGTAGGAATTTTGAGCCAAAGTGCCAGCATTGTCATGCAGCATACGCAGCCAGAGCATCTTGTGGATGTTTTACAGCGGCTTGCTGGGCGCGAGGGTGCAAAATTTAAGATAGAGGCTCTTTTTACTCCGGAGCATGGATTTGATAAAAGCAAAGAGGCTGCAGCATTTATTGAACATACCAAGCACCCCTCAATTGGGTGCCCCATTTATTCATTGCATGGTGCTGTGCGCAAGCCAAGCCCGGCAATGCTCAAAGGGCTTAACTTGGTGGTGATTGATTTACAAGATGTTGGTGTGCGTTGTTCTACCTATATTTCAACCATGGCCAACACCATTGAAGCTGCCGCTGCAGCAAAAATACCGGTGCTTGTATTAGATCGCCCAAACCCTATTAAAAGCTGGGGGGCCAGTGGCAAAGAGTTTGATAAAGATTATGTTTCGTTTCTTGCCAAGGTAAAAATCCCTTTTATCCACGGGATGACTATCGGGGAAATTGCTAAAAAATCAGCCAAAGAATGTGGGGCTAAATTAACCGTTATTGGTGCAAAAGGCTCGCAGGCTAAGGCGTTAAAATATTTGAGTCATCACTTTGTGGCCCCATCACCAAATTTGCAAACACTCCACTCATTGTTTTGTTACCCGATAACTGTGGCGCTTGAAACAACAAGCTACAGTAAAGGTGGCGGTACTGAAACGCCATTTGAATTATTTGGTGCTCCTTGGGTTGATGGTCAAGCACTGGCCAAGCAGCTCAATGATCAAAAGCTTGCAGGCGTTATGTTTGAAGCTACCTCTTTTACACCGGCAACAAGCAAAACAACTCGTACTCCGCGTTATATGGATAAGCTTTGTGGAGGAGCTGTACTTAAATTTACCGATAGGACTATCGCAAAGCCACTCGAGATTTCGCAAGCTATTGTCAGTACACTGTTTGCCATGTATCCGTTACAATCACGATGGCTAAACACAAGCAAATCGGGTTTTGTTGTTGATCAAATGATGGCGGGCCCTGCATGGCGCCTCGCCGTTGAAAAGCAGGCTAAAAATTTACAAGGGATTAGAGCGTAGGCATGGATATAACGGTTGACCAGGGACTACTTGAGCAAATTAAAAAGTTGCCGCGTGCCCCAGGGGTCTATCTTTTTAAGGATTTGAATAGTCAGATTCTTTACATCGGCAAAGCAAAAGATTTACGTAATCGTGTAAATCAGTACGTGCAGCGCCTTGGTGTGGATGTTAAAGCTAATGCAATTCTTGCTGCTGCGGTTACGGTTGATTGCGTAGAGACGCTGACTGAGCTTGAGGCGCTGCTGCTAGAAGCTCAGCTGGTGCAGAGCCATCAGCCACGCTTTAATGTATTGCTCAAAGATGGCCAACCTTTTTTGTGGTTGACCATTGCGCCGCGTGTTAGTGATGCATTGCCAGTGCTTGAGCTCGTGCGTAGCAAAAAAAAGCGTGGGGTTTTCTTTGGGCCGTTTCTTGAAAAAGGGCATGCTCGATCGGTTTATGATTTTTTAATACGGACCTTTCGCCTTAAAATGTGTAACAAAAAAGTAGCTGGCGGTTGTTTATACTTCCACCTTGGCAGCTGTGCGGGGGCGTGTAAGCCTGATTTTGATGCAACGGGTTATCGAGAGCGCATAGCGCTGGCGCAGCTGTCATTACAAAAAGGGCGGCAAGCATTTTTACAGTACTTACTTGATGAAATTGCGGCTACCAATAAAACCATGCATTTCGAGCGTTCTCGAGAGTTACATCAATATTATCAATCATTTGAGCGAGTGTTTGATGCACTTGACACCAAGACGCCGGGCACAGCACTGTATGTTAAAAAAGATATTTGGGTGCTCAGTGATGATGGTCAGGAGCTTTTCTTTTTTGAAGAGCGTGATGGTGTGCTCAAAAAGCGACAGCATTTTTATTTTTACCCTCAGCTTGATGCTCAAGTACATCTTGAAGCTATTCAAGAATATTTTTTGTCCGTGTACCGCCAGCGGCGCCCTGCTCACGTGATTATGACCAGTATTGATTTTGGTGAAGATGTGAATCTATTTCAGCAATTTTTACAGTCGCTGCATAACCTTGAGCTTGCGCCAAATATTCAGCAGCCACACAAAGGTCATTACGCGCACATTATGAAATTGGCCAAGGTCCAAGTAGAGCAGGATCGTAAAAAGCGCCAATCGCTAGGACTGATGCTCAAAAAATTATTTTTGCTGCCGTATGAGCCGCGCACCATTGATTGCTTTGATATTTCTCATAAGCAAGGCACCTTCATGGTAGGAGCTTGTGTACGGTTTACTGATGGGCAGCCAGAGCCAAATAAATTTCGTCGTTTCAAAATTAAGACGGTGATTGGTCAAAACGATTATGCATCGTTACGAGAGATTGTTGGGCGGCGCTACAGAGATGGTCTTGATATTCCCGATCTTATCTTGATCGATGGTGGCAAGGGGCAGCTGCATGCTGTAGACGATTTGTTTCCTGGCGCAGAGTTTGCGGCGCTAGCCAAGCGAGAAGAGACGGTTTTTGCTAAGCGCATTCCCGAGGGCAAGAAGCTTGATCTACAGACATTCTCCGGTCAAGTGTTGGTGGCGCTGCGTGATTATACGCATCATTTTGCCATCACGTATCACCGGTTGTTAGCTGCTGATATTAATTTTGATTAACGCCGAGGAAGGATGCTGAAATAAATTCAGAATGACACAACTAAAAATCTGACCTGACTTGTCATGCTGACCCCCTATCGAGGGGCGATCCGGAATCCATTCTAATTCATAGGATTGGTGTAAGCAGTATGAAATATTCTTCAAGATGGAATCCTTTTTGTAGCAACTCTGATTGTTAACCAATAACGTTGAAAACACCGTTTAAAACGCAGAGCATTGCTGTTTATTTTTTAGCTTTCAATGCTGCTGGCTTTTGGACTATCTTAGCAGCCAAGGTCCCAATTTCATGGCGCAACGAGCTTATGTTGCCTTTGCCATCAGGGTGTAAGCAATTTTTGCCATCAGGGTGTAAGTAATTGGTGAGCAAAACAACTATTGTTTGTGAGTTTGAGTCTATCCATACCGAGGTGCCAGTAAAGCCTGTATGACCAAATGAGGTTCTTGCAAAGAGCTCACCTCGAGGGCTTGAGTACTTGGTATCGATATCAAAACCAATGCCACGTTTTTCATTAACGGGCATATCACTTGGAGCTGTTGTCATCATGGCAACGCTTTGTTCACTTAAAAATTGGGAGCCTTCAAACATGCCTTTTTGTAAGAAAATTTGCGCGAATTTGGCAACGTCAGCAGCCACAGTAAAAAGACCTGCATTGCCTGCGATACCACCCATCGCGTAGGCTCGTGGATCATACACTCGGCCATGGAGTAATTTTCCATCAGCTGAATTACTTGGTGCAATTTGTTCAAAAAAGCGCGGTGGTGGGAACATAAAGGTTTGGTACAGATTTAACGGGAGAAGGACATAGTCTTTTAGTATCATGCCGAGTGGCTTGCCAGTGACTTGTTCAGCCAAAAATCCTGCGACGATAGGTCCCAAATCGCTATATATAAATTTTTCACCAGGAGCCGCTTTGAGCGGAACAGCTGCGATATGCTCGATAGTAGCTTCAATGTCGGTTGAGTAGTGAGAAATCTTGCTTTCTGCTGGCAGTCCGCTGCGATGTGTTAGTAATTGCTCAATAGTGATAGCCGCCTTATCTAGGCGACGAAAAGATGGAATATAGAAAGATACCGGCTTTTTGACATCGAGCACTCTCTTCTGGTGCAATCGCATGATGAGAGTGGCGGTATAAAGCTTAGTTAGCGAAGATAAGTCATACATACTGCCTTCTTTGGCCGTAGTTTTATATGGTTTTAGAGAAACTTTGCCAAAAGCTTTTTGGTAAATTGTTTTGCCTTGATGCGTAATAAGTACTACGCCCCCGGGGATTTCTTTTTTCCCAATAGCATTTTGCATAGCTTTTGCTATGGGGTCATTCTTTTGGTCGCAATAGTTGGTAGATGCAATCGTGTGCGTAAAATTAACGAATAGAGCGACTAAGATTAGTTTTTTCATTAAGTCTCCTGAGCTGTTGAGGTCAATTGATTCTTTCCCCTACAATTTTAGCAATAGAATGGGAAGTCTTTGCTACAAAAAAAATTGCTCGTTCTCTTATGCTCATTAATAAACTTGAGTTGCTTACGGGCGACGGAGCTTCGGACAAATATTGTGGTGCCTAATGCCTGGGTAGAGGATCGACTTGTAAAGCTATCGACGCGGCAAAAAATTGGGCAGCTGATAATGCTTGCCGCCGCTTCAACACAACGCGAAGCGCAAATTTTTGCTGGCGCCGATAGCTTTTTTAGGCAACAGGCTCTGGATGGGCGTAAAATTGAAATCAAGCGATTGCTTATTGAAAAAGGCATTGGTGGCCTTATTTGTTTCCAAGGTAGCCCAACGTCACAAATAGAGTTGCTTCCTGACTTAGAGCAAGGCCTCTCAAGATTCATGCAGTGCATTATTTTGCTCGTTGATATTTGGCAAATCAATAATAAAAATGGCTCCTAGTGATGATGATGTAACGGCAATGTTTCCGCCGTGTTGCATAATAATTTCTTGAGTAATCGCCAACCCGAGGCCCATGTTTTTTTTGCTGGTAGAAATGTACGGTAAAAATAATTTATCCAACACTTCTGGTGCAATCCCGGGGCCATTGTCGGTGACAATAATGCGTGTGGTTTCACGCTCTCTGGTTACTTGTATGGTGATGGAGGGGTTTTTGCAGGAGAAGTTTTTGAATGCTTCGATGCTGTTGGTGAGTAGATTAACCAGGACTCGCTTGATCTTATCAGCGTCGAGCATGAGAGGGCTGGTACTATGTGCAGCCGCAATGAGGGTTGAAAAAATACTGGATCCCGGATCGGCGTCCGGGATGACAAAAATTGCAGTTGGATTTGTTTTAGAAATTGCTTTTGATTCTGGTTCTTGTTGAAGAGAATTGGTTGGTGGCAAAGAGTGAGGATTTTCTACTTCTGTCATCCCGGACTGCGATCCGGGATCCATCTTTAAGGGTAATTTTATGTGTGTCACCGTAATACTTGGATAGCTCAGCTGAAATAGCTTGACCACATCGTCAATAATTGGCCCAAGCAAGCAGGGCTTAAGCTCGAGCTTAGAGGGCGCTGCAAATGAGGAAAAATCAGCAACTAGATTTTTTATCACCTGCACCTGACCCAAAATCATAGTGCAGCCATCATCAAAGATTGCGGCTGTTTCTTGAGGGAGCGTTGATAAGCACTTGCGCTGTAGTCGTTGGGTAGTGAGCTGGATTGGTGTAAGCGGGTTTTTGATTTCATGAGCGATTTGTTTGACTGCTTCTTGCCAGGTTTTGAAGGTATTGATTTTTACCATATGGCTTAAAAGTTCGGCATTTTTTTCGGCCAGAGCCTTATGGCTAGCGGCTAAAGCTTTAGTCATCTCGTTAAAGCTTTCGGCCAACGCTTGTAAATCAGGTGATCCGGTAGTTTGTACCTGTGCTTGTAAATTACCGGCACGCACAGCATTGGTTGCCTCAAGTAACTGCTGGATCGGCTCACTGATGCCGCGAGCAAGGTAAAATGAGCACCAAATAGCTAAAACCAATACAAGGAAGAGGAGCAGAATCGCTTGGAGGTAAAAATTAAATTTCAATACGTGCTTCACCTCGCGCACGTTCATATAGTCAGAGTATGCATTTTGAACTTTAATCAAGGCGCTACGCAAAAGAGGGGGCGGCCGATGAATAATGGCAAGCATTCCTTTAGGGTAGGCCTTGAGCCAATAGGTTGAACCATAAAAATCTACAATTGCCGTATTGTTGCTCGCCGTGGCCAAAAAAAGACTCAGAAAATCAGCTTTGAGCTTTTTGGTTGGACGGTCGTTGAGCTCGCGAAAAGCACGCCATTGGGCAACCTCACTAGCCAGATTGAATGTATCAGCATGCTTTGGCCACCAATGAATTTCAAAGCCATCAAGCGTTTTAGGTAGGGGGTGCTGAGTATCAAATTCTGCGAAAAGCGTTGCGCCTGCTTGATTGAGGCTTAACCGTAACGAGGTGGTAGATTCTTGGTAGGCGGTGAGGCCGCTGGTCAGCCCCTGCTCGATGCGAGCGCCAAACCAAAGATCGAGATGTTTGACCACCAGCTTGCTGGCCCCCAAAAAAATGAAGATTCCTGGTAAAATTGAAAGAAAGATAAAAGAAAACAGCAGATTTTTCTTAAAAACTGAACCCGGACGCTTCTGGCGTCGCTCCAAGAAGAGAATGACGCTTTGGCGAATAATACTTGCAGCCAGTAAGATTGCGATAAAAATCTCTACATTAATGAGTAAAAATAGTAAAGGCCGTCCAATGCCGCCGCCTATTTGGTGCTCATATCGCTGAACCATAAGGGTAAATAAAATACTCGCGGCCAAAAAAGCAATGTTGATCGGTATTTGGTAGTAGTATCTACTGTGATAGTTGATTGGGTCGTTGTTAGTGTTCATTATTTTTCTCTAAAAAATTTAAGCCTGATGGAGAATACTGCTAATAAAGCCCGCCTGCAAGGCCTGTTTTTATTCAGCTTGCATCATTGCCAGGGACGTATCGAATAATTATTTCAGTCCGTAGAGGGGGGTTTTGCGTCGGGTTCTGCGCTCGTTATACTCATTGGACAGTTTGAAATATGACGTTGCGTATAAAAGAAAAATAGCGTCACGAAATATGAAATTCAATAGTCTTTTTTGGAGGGGCTTTTCTATGAATAATAAAAAACTTACACACGCACTAGCATGCTTGTCTTTGGTGGCTTGCCAGCAATTGATGGCAATGGTACCAGTAGTGGAGCAGCCTTTGCAAGGCAACGCACTTGAAAAGTCGTTTGCTGCAGCAAGTGGCAAAAAGCGTAGTCTTTTTGCTGAAGCTTTATTATCTGACGGCCTTAGCGTTGGTCGCTATGAAGGGCTTAATCTTACCACTGCGGCAGGTGAACTAGACTATACGACGAGCAAGTCATTACGTCTTTCTGTACCAAAAACGAATTATGAAATAGTTGCGAATTTTGGATTTGCTGGCTCTGGAGATCTTGACCTGGAGCTTATGATGCCACTTCCGACCCTGCCCATTCAATTGGTTTTAAAGGAAGACGCCGCATCGTCATCAATTATGGTTCCAACAAGCTTGTCTGATCTTGGCAGAATACTTGTTGAAAATGAACTTAGCAAAATGGCTAATAGCTCCAACGGAGATATTAAAGTGTTTGAAAAATTGGGTATTTCCCCAATTGTGAAGCCGCGCGGCGTGTTTTTACTTAAGCTTGCGTTGTTGATTGATCACACCGTTAAAAGTGGTGATCTCAAATTTTTCCAAAATGAAATAGCGCGCTTGGTATTCAGGCTTGTAGTTTCAGGAGATATTGGTACTGCAGATGCATTACTCAGTTCACTGATTCCGGCACAGTTTGTTACAGCAATTAACGACGTAGTTCCTGGTTTGTTGCCGATAGCGGAGCAAATTTTTACTTCAACAAAAAAGCTTTTGCAGACAACTAAAGGGGAAGCTTCTGCTGGGGTTAAAACATTTGCGTTTGTCTTTAACAACCATGAAGAAGCTGAAAAATTTGCTGTTTTTGCAAAGAGCGTCTTGAGCGAAATGGACTGTGAAGCTCAGCTAGAAAATCATTTGACTGCTGTACAAAAGATGCAAGCAATTGATTTTGACGATTTTTATGCGCTGTTAAAAGATGATAATTCGAGTGATACAAAAACATCATTGAATTTTCTTGTTGGTAAGGTAGTTGCGCATAGTGCGCAAGATCTTGTTAATGAAGGTGTATTTTCCGCAGTTGATGCAGTTGCTGTTGTACAACAAGTAGGAACCGTGTCCGTTACCCCTCGTGGTACATTGACCGTGGTCTGTTGCTGTACCGATAAAGCGTCTTTTGATATATCTGAAACATTTGCTGCTGCAGTGAAATTGGTTGCTTCAGCATGGAATTGCTATGTTGATACCATTCGTACTGAAACCCAAAGTGGCCACAATGTTGAAGCTAGTGAGCTTTTACTTGAAGATGCAGCTGAACGAAAAAAACTAAAAAGCTTTTTAGTTTCTAATGCAGGTATGCGCTTGCAAGAGCGTCTTGATAAAGCGCTAGAAATAGCACGTAATCCGTTTGAAAAAGCAAAACAAAAACGTGATCAGCTTCTCGATGAGCTCGATAAACAAGAGCTTGCGCTTGAAGAAGAAGTTACAACGCTTGCAGAGAATCGCGCAGCGGCTAAAACTATGTCATCGCAAGTCTTAGAAAGCTATCCAGAGCGATATGTTGCTCGTTTAGAAACAGATGCAAGCGTGGTTGCTAATCTTAATACAGAGATTGCAGCTGGTTGCGTAGAAGTACAAAAACTTAATACAGACATTAAACGCTTAGAAGCGGCAATTGTAGCCTTAGAAGCAGAATTGGATACATTTCCAATTGGGGCAAAGCACGTTGAAATGCAGCAAATCTTGCTAGCATTAACCAACCAACGTAAAGCTGGTGCTGTTGTGGATGGTGATTTACGTCGCCGTTTAGAAGCGCTACAAGCTGAACTTGCAGCAAGTGATGTTAATGATGCAACTGCAGCTGCAACCAAGCTGACCGTAGAAGAAAAGCTTGCATTGCGTGATGCCGTATTGCGAGTGTATGAACAAGAATTGGCACAAATACTGGTAGAGATTGCAGCGATTAAAGATGAAGCAATGACTATAGATTCATTGACCCGTGAAGCTCGACTTGGCGTGTACAAGAAATTCTTGCTTGCGCAGGTTGATCGTAGAACGAAACAGCAAGAGTCTTTAGTTAAGCTTGCGATGTATAAAAAAGCATTAGAAGAAAATGGTGCCTTACCGTCCGATCGTATGGCAGACTTTTGTGCGATTGAGCGTGATTTAGGTTTTGTGTTTGCGTCGAATGACGTACAAGAGATTTGCCGCGTTACCAAGCCAAAGCTTTCATTGGCAAAACGCTTTATCCAAGAAGTATCACAACCGGTTGCTGGTTCAGTATTTGAGCCAATGCATAAAGACTTTGTTGATGGATTGGCTAGAATTATTGGTCGATCAGAAGTTGCTGGCGAAAACTCTGTGATGGTTAAGTATTTGTTGGGCATGTTTTTGCCTGCAGTACAACATCAAGTGTTGGTAAAAGTTACGCAGCATCAAGCGTTACCTTAAATTAAAATTGATATTGTTGGTGCGCGCTAAAAGCGCACCAACAGTAGTACCCTGGGGGGGTTATGATTAATAAAATTAAAGTGGCGTTTTTTATAGCGCTTATGCAGGGTGCGGCTTCAATTGTGATAGCCGAGCCTCAAGAAGATTTGGCTCGTGTTAATGCAGATCTTGAAGTTGTTGATCCAAGCAATGTAGATCGTATTGCAGAGCTTAAGCGTGAAAAACGAGCTCTTATACGAGCAATTGCTGGTATGCCTGAGCAGCCAGCAATAATTAATCCAGTAGAAGCACCTGTATTACAACCCCCTTTGATAGCTGTAGAAGCTGGAACAGACGTAATAGTTTTGAAAAGCAAAATTAATGCGGTGTTTCAAGGCTTTATCGATT
>CAMATL010000032.1 GCA_945861145.1 candidate division TM6 bacterium GW2011_GWF2_37_49
GCTCTAATAAACAGCCTGCCACTGGTGCAGATGTCTTTACCATCATGCACCAATCATTGTTGAATTATTGTGGTGTGCTTGCCTCTGCCGATGCTGTTAAGCTTAAACGACCGGCGCTTTTGCAGGCGACAGAAGCTTTTTTTGTAAGGCATGGTGCTAAATTAGTCGGTTTTGAGCTGCATAGTAGCGATATTATTCTTTATTATAACAAGATACTTGGTAGTCATAGCTGCCAAATCAAAGTGCACTATACGCTAAAAACAAAAGCTATAAATATTACACTTCATTTTTGTGGGGGCGTTGAGCGCGAGCGAGGTCGTTGGGGTGATGGTGCAGCATTGACTCTGCTTCTTAATGAATCTGCAGTTAAGGGCAACGATTTACATCTTGCTCTCACAAAATTAAGTAATCATGAACTTGTTATTGAGTTGGATTTTAAGCGTGAAGAAACCATTGAGTTGGTAGGGAGTTTTTTTAAAACGTTGGATGATATTGCTAATAATAAAACACTTAAGGCTGTTTACCATCAAGTATTTCCGACGTTGCCTGATGATGCTGTAGCAAGGGAAAGAATCATAAGAACATTAAGACGGGCTGGTCTGCTTGGATGTGAAACAGTTGTTAATCTAATTAACGAAAAATTTTTGAGTCTTGAAAATCTACAGGAATATAGAGAAGTAATTGCTGTGGCTTCAGACTGTATGAAGAGTGAGGATGATTCTTTTCAGTTTTATGCGCTAGGTTTATTTCAAGTAGCGGTTGAAAATGGGCAAGGTTTTGAAGCGGCAATTGCTGCTGCTACGCAACGTCTTACTAATGAGACTTATCCCATTAAAACCGCTTTAATGAGCCTGTTTCAGGCATTAGTTGAGAAGGGGTATGGCTTTGAAGGGGCAATTATTGCAGCGGATCAAGGATTTAAAGTGTTAATTCCTCAGATTCAAAGCTTAGCGCTAGGCTTGTTTAAAGTATTGGTTGAAAAGGAACAGAGTTTTGAAGCTGCAATTGCAGCTGCGGAGAAAGGTCTTACAATCAAGAATGACGTTGCTCAACAAGCCGCATTAGATTTGTTTAAAGCGTTGTTTAAAAAGGGGCAAGGTTTTGAGGCCGCTCGTGAAATAATGCCAACTCTTGATTCTCGGCTTGCTTGGTTTCTTAAAGAGGCTCTTGCTCCGGAAGAATAGCGAGTAGAAAAATAATCATGAATTAGGTTAAAAAAGAAAGGGGCATTTCATAACGAAATGCCCCTTTAAAAAATTTGACTAGTTCAGCTGATTAATTAGCTAGGTTCGATGCAGTTTTTGCATTTATAGGTATTACTCGCAACGATGCTAAAAATTGCTTGGCGCAAGAGAGCTTTTTGTTAAGCATTTGACTTAGGCGTATACAATTTTGTATGCTTATTTGTATATCAATCAATTAACGCGGAGGGGCGATGCCTAAGATGATACGTTTGAGTGATGCGGCAAGCTTGCAGCTCGATAAGCTTTCTCAAGAAACACACGAAACAAAGCAGCAGCTTTTAGATAGAGCTGTTGATCTACTGGCGCGGCGATTTTTTTTAGAAAAAACTAACAAGCAGTATGCAGCGATTAAGCAAGATGCAAAAGCTTGGCAAGCTGAATTAGAAGAGCGTGAAGAGTGGGATGTAGCATTAATGGATGGTCTTGGTGGAGATGGCTTCAATGGTAAATAAACCATTGCGAGGGCAGATTTGGTGGGTAAGGCTTGATCCAACAGAAGGTAGAGAACAGGCTAAAACTCGGCCATGCCTGATTATTTCAAATAATTTGTTTAACGCGGGCCCATCTGAGCTGATTGTTGTAGCGCCACTCACTTCCCGCGAGAAAAAAATTGACTGGCGAATTAAAGTGCAAGCATCAAATGCAGCGCTTAAAGATTCATGGATTATGACTGATCAAATCCGTACGATATCGGTATCACGCCTTGCCGGTTCATCACTGGGCACGGTTTCAGATGAGACTATGGAGCAGGTAGAAGTGCTTGTCAGAGTGCTTCTTGATTTATAAATCTGAGCTGTTTGAATTTAGCAGAAGAAAAGGGGCATTTCATAACGAAATGCCCCTGTAAAAATTTGACTAGTTCAGCTAATTAATTAGCTAGGTTCGATGCAGTTTTTGCATTGATAGGTACTACTTGTAACGATGCTAAAAATTGCATCACGCGGGCTGATGCCTGGATGCAAATGATAGGTGCTGATGATGTTGCCTTGTGCATCTTTATCTAGGCCGATGTGATAGTTGCGCACGAGGCCGCGTGTCTCAGTTTCTAATTTAGTAAGTTGTTCAAAGTGGGTAACAACTAAGGCGATAGTTGAATCAAAGTTACAGATTTTTTTAATAAATTTATAAGCTTCAATTTCGCCCTCAATTGGCTGCGTAGTGCGGAAGAGCGAGTCATCAAACAGTGCAAGTGTTGGTGCTGTGCCATTGAGCGCAGAGAGCTTGGACAAAATATTATTTGTGCGGATAAGCTCAGCTGCAAATGCAGAAGCGCCGCCGGCCAAATTGTCTCTGATGTTGATGTAGGTAATGATGCCGTGCATCGGTGTAAGTAATGCATTTTTAGCAGCTACGATGCCCAATGTTTGCGCAAGTACAAGATTAACAACCATTGCTTTGGTGATGCTTGATTTACCTGCCGCATTTGGGCCTGTGATCACGAGCTTATCGGTATTGGCGCCTTTGCTTAAAACAAAGCTGTTTTGTATGCAATCAGTTCCCGTGAGCTGAGGGTGAATAAAACCATCAAGCTTGATGTATGGAGCTGTGCCTTCTTGATACTGAGCAAATGAATATTGAGCTGCTTGCTCAGATAAAAGAGTGCTAGCGCCAAGCATTGCATCAACGGCACCAGCTGCCTGCATGATTTGGTTAACAAGATCTGCTTGTTCGCCAAGGCCTTTGTACATTGCAAGCGTTGGGCCGACACGTGAAAATAGACCTAAGTTATTATTATCATTGGCAGCAAACTGAGGATCAATGCTACCTACAACGAGCTCTGTGCAATGTTCACAAAGCATCGTTAAAAGATCAGCATTGATATTTGCTGCAGCCAAAGGTTCATTTTTTAGTATATCACCAATGACAGCACAGGCGTGGATACATGCATTAACGCTGATGATTTCTTGATGAACAACATCAATAACGTCTGCTTTGTATACCAAATGGTCAATCATTTCTTTGAAATTAAATAAGTGGAAAATTAAATGCCCAGCCTTAAAGGCGTTGAATAAATGGTGCATCCATTGGGCGCTTTCTGGTTTTGGTTGAAGCGCGCAAACAACACAAGCAGCTCCGGGTAGATGATTGTGTCTTGGTTGCCCAGCAGGACGACCGGTTATTTCTTCACTGATTTTAGAGTTGTTTATTTTTTCTTCTAATAAATCAACCACAAAATGCATAATTACATGCTCAATGAGTGGTCCGAATAAGGAGCATAATTCGTATATATGCATAATATCAAGTGCGATAGCAGAATCATTAAGGCCTTGCAGTCTACCCAATTGATAGTAGCTTTTTTCCAATGATGCCGCGATTTTATTGCGCGCTTCTTTATCAAAGCAGCTACTTAGTATTGCTTCATGCTGTTTGATGATCAAAAGCTGCTCGCGAATTTTTGCATTCAGTTCAGGCTTTTGCAAGCTCTTAATCAGCTCTTGACGAGTCTGCAATGTCTTGATGTCTGTGATCGGGTTGCTGAGCAGTGCAACAAAAGCATGATGGCCGACTTGAGTAATGGTGCGGTCGATGACAGGCAACACGCCGCCAGCGTCGCCGGTGTTACGGCTTACTAGCTCGAGATCAATAAGCTCTGTTTGTGTTATGACTGGCGAGTTAGCGCTTACGGCTGCTACGCTAAAGATGCCAAATAGAAACAATAAGGATTTGATATTCATTTTAATAATACTTTCTTTTTCATGAAAATATGCAAACTTTCCCCCAACGGAAAAGGTGGATAAGATTTGCATATTTTCATGGCTTTGTCACGTGGGTTGGCGACTAGGGCTGAATGATCTGTGGGTGCGCCTTGCTGTAGCCTTCGATGAAATTATGTGGCCAGGTGGCTTTACAGTCGATTACTTGTCCAAAATGGTCAACCAGTGGCTCAAATACAGGGTAAATGGTGACGGATGCTTTGATTTTACCTACCAAGTGTTCTCTACATTCGCGTAAAAAGCGCGGGTAATTGATGTTTGGGATCTTGGTGCCGTAGGTGTCGATCAAATGGGCTACCGCTTGGCCATCGCCGGTTGACTTAATGCGTTGTACCTCAAGCATGAGCTCTTTGACCAGCTCGCGCGTTTTGGCGCGGTCTTTGATCGCCAAGCCCAGTACCGTGAAATCTTTGCCATCGAGTGAGATTGGCTCTTCAACCATCTTCAGGCCGCCATGACCGATAAGGTAATTGGTAATGGTGCTGTTGGCCTGAGCATGAGCACCGGTAATGCTGGTAGCATTGTCGCTTAGCTGCATGAGGCGGCTGATGCCAGCTTTGGCCATGCCTATCGTGAGGCGGTCATACAATTGGTCTTTGGTCATGACCTCAAGCCACTGTGTAAGAAAGCCAGCTTCTAGCAACGTATCAAGATGCTCGGTGCTGACGTACAGGGCGACGATCTCTGCGCGCATTTCTTCAAGTGCGCTTTCGTAACCAGATAAAAACTCAGAAAGATTTTTGTTGGTGACAGGAATAGTTTCACCTACCTTGTGTGTAACGCCGCAGATGGTAAGGTTGTCACCCGCTTTGAAGGTATGCGTAGCGAGCTTGCCGCTTGCGTGGCCGATTGTCTCGTGCAGGATGCATTGTACATCCCAAATATCGCGTGAAAGTTTGCCATCAGGATCATTCTTTGCAAGCCATTCAGCTTGTTCATGCAGGCTAAAAAGCTTGCGTGATTTATCAGGGCTGAGGCGTTGGCCTAAGCCTTTGCCTGATGGGTAGATGATTTGCTTGGAGCCATGCGTTGCTCGGATTTCTTCATAATTTGGCAAGCAGTATGCCGCGGTACATTGCACAGGGCCAAGGCCGCCAGAACCAAATAATTTTACGTTGATCGATGCGTTTGGCACGCTTGCGGTACCGTTTTCAACGCCATCACGTTTGAAGCTTGATGGAAATGGTAGCTTGGCTTCGATATCTGGGAGTAATTTATTGAGCTTGGAAATATCGAGCGTCTTGACGGTGACTTCTGCTTGAAATGATGAGCGCACACTTTTTGGGTCGTGGTAACATTCGATAAAGCCAAAACAATAATCAAGGCGGCTGGTAGTCTTGAGCCACTCGATAGAATGTTGTTTAAACAGCTCTTCATCGCCAGTCGTTAAATACTGGATCATCAAGTCGAGGCTTTTTGCAAAATGTGTATCAAAGTTTTGAGTGTGCTGTAGCGCGAGTGTGTGTGCTTTGGTCAGCCAGCCACATGCTTCGATTAATTCTTCGCTGTAGCGTTGGCCTACCGCAAATGGTGTAACCATCGGTGTGCGCTTGCCGTCAATAATGGCGATATCAAAATAAGTATTAATCTTGCTGCGTGCTTCAACAGGAAGTGCTTGATAATCAGCTTCGGTAAAATCGTTGGCGTAAAAATTGACGGCACTTTTTTCAATGCTTCCAGCTACGCAAAGGCTTGGCTCGACGGTGGCATCAAAAATAATTGTACTGTGTTCTTTTACAAAAGCGGCATCTTCAGGTAAATCCAGCGCATCAAATGCTTGTACTATATTTTGCTTGGTGAGTGTTTTTAGGCCGATGCGCTCTGGTGAGCGTTTTTCGTCGCCATGTTCGCGTTGGAAATATTGGCCATGATTGGCGAGGAGGTAGTGCAAAAACTCACTTACTTCGTGGTTGAAATTTGTGGCATCAAAGCCTAAATTTTGGTGTGCGGTTAAATCGCTTGCGCGTTGATTTAGGGTATTAAAAAGATCAATAATGCGTAGGCCGTGGCGGTGTGAATGATCTATGTAGATAGGCGTACACGCGGCGGCTGCACGAGATAAATAATAGACCATGATGCGCTCTTGTGCGGTGAGCGTGTTGAAGGCTGTGCCTATTTGTTCATCAAATTCAAAAGCCATTTCGTGAATAGTTGTGACATTTGTAGGCGCTGTTGAAAGCATGCTCGAGTCTCCTTGGGTTACTACATCTTTTTGCCCAACATTGCAGTGGGCCATGAAGACGGATAATATGATGCCTGTTGTTGCTTTGAAAAAATTTTTATACATGAATTACTCCCTCAACCTTTTTTTAAAAAAGAACTCGAACATATTATCCTAAAAATATATGTAACGGTATGCCATTTTTTATTGCGTCAAGTCTATCGTTTAATGTCCCTCTTTAAACTCTTGGGTTTTCATTGAGGCCATTAGAAAAGAGGAATGAGTGAGTTGGATGGATCCCGGGGCCCTACCCGGGATGACAAGGAAGTTGCAGCTCTTGATATAAATCAATTTAAAAGAGCGGTTATTATAGAATAAGAAGTGCCAGCGTTATTAAATTTGACACTACAGTTCTGTCATCCCGGGTAGGGCCCCGGGATCCAGAGTCTGCTATAAAATTTAGCAAAGTAAGAATTACATTGAACTGGAGATAAATTATGACGATGCCCAATCCTTTTGAGATCCTTAATCTGCAAGAAGCGGTAGAGGATCGAGCGCTTTCTTTTGATCCTTCTCTGTTTGACCAATACCTTGGTCAAGAAGCGATCAAAGAAAAGCTAAAGGTGTATGTGCAGGCGTGCAAAATGCGTGAAGAGCCGCTGGATCATTTGCTGCTGTTTGGGCCGCCTGGCCTTGGCAAGACTACATTGGCGCGCGTGATGGCTAAAGAGCTTGATGTGGGCTTTCGTATTACGAGTGCTCCGGTCATTGAGCGTACGGGAGATTTGGTAGCGATTCTTTCGAGCATGCAGGCGCGTGAAGTATTGTTTATTGATGAAATACATCGGCTACCAAAAAACGTAGAAGAAATTTTATATACCGCGATGGAGCAATTTGCCGTTGACGTGATTATTGGTCAGGGAGCAGGGGCTAAGTCAATTAGGTTGCCACTACAGCCATTTACCCTGATTGGTGCAACTACCAAGACCGGTATGTTATCAGCGCCGCTACAAACACGCTTTGGTATTGTGGAGCGGTTAGATTTTTATACGCATGATGAACTAGCTTCAATTGCTATGCAAAATGCTGATTTTCTTGGCATGCCAATTGTGCCTGAGGCGGCGCTTGAGCTTGGTCGCCGTGCACGCGGTACACCACGAATTGTAAAACGAATTTTGCGTCGTGTGCGTGACGTTGCGCAGGTAAAAAAACATAAAATTATTGATCTAGAAGTTGTCCGCTACGCGCTTAATTTTCTTGATATTGATGATGATGGCTTGAACAAAATTGATAGGCTTTACTTGAAGGCACTTCTGCATGATTTTGATGGCGGGCCGGCTGGTGTAGAAACGCTGGCAGCTATGACCGGTGAAGATCGCGATACGCTTGAAGATGTGGTTGAGCCATTTTTGCTCAGGCAGGGATTTATTATAAAGTCGCCTCGAGGCCGGCAAATAGCACCTAAAAAAATTATCATGTTGCGCAGAAAAATCTTGCACGAAAATCTGGCAGAACAACAAGATTTATTTAATGAGTAGCGGTAAAAATTTCTGCGGTTGACATTATAATCGTGAATATTATAACCATAGCTATGGCATTAAACGATCAGAACACTTTTTTTGAGTAAAATTTCATGGTGGCAGAAAAATATAAATCTATGCTCATTAACATTATTCTTAAGCGCTTGCCAAACACAAAAATTTATCTCTTTGGTTCCCGAGCAAAGGGGTCTTCTGACAGCGGTTCTGATATTGATTTAGCTCTTGATATGGGGCAAAAAATAGAGTTTAAAATTCTTTGGGACATAGAAGATGATATTACGAATTCAACGTTGCCGTATTTCGTTGACGTAATTGACCTGCATGGGGTCGACCAAAAGTTTTATCTCGCTATCAAGAAAGATTTAGTAGCATGGAAAACATAAAAAATAAATATGCCGGTATAGTGCAAATGCTTCATTCTCTAAAGAGAGCTGTTGCAGCCTATGATAAACGTAATCTTTTGATCTTGCCTTGTGGTTATGAAGAGGATCTAATTATCGGGCTAAGAAGTGCTGTCATTCAAAGTTTTGAATATTGCACTGACCATTTGTGGAAGTACATGAAGGTGTATCTTGAAGAGGTAGAAAATGTGTCTATGCAAACAACTTCTCCTAGCGAGATTGTGAGGCATGCCGTACGTATAAAACTTTTAACGGCACAAGAGGGCGAATCAATAATCGAAATGATTAAAATCCGCAATAAAACGTCGCATATCTATAAAGAAGAAATTGCTGACTTTACCGCGAACAAGGCTCATGAGCATTACGTCCTTATGCTCAATGTTCTGACAAAAATGGTGTCTTTTTAATGAATGAACCGCTGTAAAACCGATATTTTGATCAGGTATATTTTTTTAGAAAATACTCAGGCAGGGATTTATTATAAAGTCGCCACGGGGCCGGCAAATAGCACCTAAAAAAATTATCATGTTGCGCAGAAAAATCTTGCACGAAAATCTGGCAGAACAACAGGATTTATTTAATGAATAATGCCAATTTTATACTTGTTCTGAATTATATAATGGCAGGTGTCGCACTTCATTCTAGAATTTCCCTTTCCCTTTCATTTGAGTGCGCTCCTTTTCATTAAAATCTTGCGTTGCGAGACAAATTATTTTACCCTTGGACGGTGGTCATTTTATAGATTTTCATAGGTGAAGGAAGACAATGGTATTATGCCATGGGCCGGGGGGGATACCGAGCCAAAGATCTGGGAGAGAGAGGGGAGTTGGTGCTGTAAATGGGTTTGTTCTGGGGGCGCTTTTAGGGTCAAAAAATTTCACGTTCGTATTTCTATCGACACTATCAACTATGCGGTATTGTCACGCCATTATAATGTGCGTCGTTGCCGCCTATACTAATAGGGCGTTTACACGCTCGGCTTTTTCTAATTGCGCCTTTGTGGCGTAAGCCATAATCATTTTTGTTAAATAAATAAAATTTTTAGAATAATTACAACAATGAATCCAATGAGGATATCTAAAGTTGTTTTTGCCAAGGAAGAGCTATGAAGAGAGAAACGATTGTTTCACTTGGCTTGGCGATGTTTACCATGCTATTTGGCGCTGGAAATATTGTATTTCCATTAATGCTTGGTAAGAATTGTGGTAGTCAGGTGTGGATTGCACTGATTGGTTTTGCGTTAACTGCTGTGGCGTTGCCGGTACTTGGTTTTGTAGCAACGGTAATGTGTGACGGTGATTTTAGTCGGTTGCTTGGGTATCTGGGAAAGATTCCTGGAACCGTTATGGTTTTTTTAATTATGTTATTGATCGGGCCTTTGTGCGCGATACCGCGATGCATAATATTGTCGTATGGCACATTTAAATCGCTCATGCCGTCCATCAATATATTTGTGTTTAGCCTATGCTCAAGCGGTGTAATTTTTGCGTGCGCTTATCAACCGTCGTTTATTGTTAAAGCGTTTGGGCGGTTTTTTGGGCCGTTAAAGCTGTGCTTAATTGGGTTTTTAGTTTTTAAGTGCTTTGCCGTGCCTGCTGCGGTTAGCACGTCTACGGTGGCGTTCCCTTTCATTGAGGGAATGGTCGCTGGATATGAAACCATGGATTTACTTGCGGCTCTTGTGATTACAGGGTTAATGGCAATATCTATGCCATGGATTATTTATGGATCTAACCAAGCGGCGCTAGGTGGCATTGTTAAAAAATCTACCATGATTGGTTGTGTTGGCGGGCTCGCTCTAAGCCTTGTTTATGCGGGCTTTGCTTTTTCTGCGGCACGTTTTTCAGGCGTCTTGCAGGGAGTAAGGTCGGATGAATTGCTGACGGTACTGGCTACGCATGTACTAGGAGGTTATGGTCACTGGGTGGCAGGTGTTATTGTTTTAGTCACTTGTTTGACAACTGCCATGGTGCTTTCGGCTGCAGTGGCGCGTTACTTTGTGCATGCTTTTAGAAAGATGGAGTGGTCGTACGGCCGCTATTTGATGGGTACCTGTTTTCTCGCCGGGATTATGTCGCTGGTCGGGTTTGATGGTTTGATGCATGTTGTTGAACCTGTTGTGCTCATTGTTTATCCGGTCGTGATCTTGTTGGCGCTTGCTGTGATTATGCTAAAATTACGGGTACCCGCCAAAAGTACTACTGAAAGCGGCATGGTAGGCAAATTTTTTGGTGGGACAGCCCATAATCCAGTCATGGAGCGAGTTGCTGCAGCGCGAAAAGCTGTGGCGCGAGCGGAGCCCCGTACGTAAAATATTCACGGCTTGTTAAATTCAATTTAAATAATGTAAAAAATGTGGTAGGATTGCCACACTCTTTTTAACGCGTAGATGCGTGTTTGACACCATGTTACCATGAGGAATACTATGAAAACATCAAGAATAGTAGCTACCGGCTTTGCAATGTTTGCAATGCTTTTTGGAGCTGGTAACGTTGCATACCCCTTGACATTAGGCCGTGATATTGGTCACCAAGTTTGGTTTGGACTTCTTGGATTTGTGCTTACCGCCGTGTTGGTTCCTCTTATTGGTTTGATCTCAACTATTCTTGCCGATGGCGATTATAAAAAATTCTTAGGCAAACTTGGTGTGATCCCAGGAAATATTGTGATCTTGATCTGCTTGGCGCTCATTGGGCCATTTGCGCTTATCCCTCGCTGTGTAGCTATTTCACATGCGGCTCTTGCCCCGTATATTTCTTGGCTTAGTTTGCCAATTTTTAGCGTGATTGCAGCAGCTCTTATTTTAGCCTGTACCTTCCGCAGTAGTTTTGTGGTTGATTTGCTTGGTAAATATTTAGGACCTTTAAAATTGATTTTGTTGCTCTCAATTATTGTGGTTGGCTTACTTAATCCGGCACCGTTTGTGCAAGTTGGGTTAACTGCGGTTGATGCATTTAATACCGGGCTACATACTGGTTTGGGCACGGTTGATTTATTAGGCACTATATTTTTTGCAGGCTTAATTTTTGCAAGTTTGCGTCAAGGGACAGAACCTGGTGAAGTACTTACACCGCGTGAATTGATGTTTGTAGGGCTTAAAGCGGGACTTATTGGCGGCGGCTTGTTGGGAATTGTGTACACAGGGTTTTGCTTAGTGGCGGCTTACTGGGGAGCTCAATTGGTCGTAGTTACCGATGGGGCACAAATTTTCCCAGTACTTGCACGGCTTGTACTTGGTGAGGCTGGTGGATTGCTTGCAAATTTGACGATGGCGTTGTCTTGCTTGACCACGGCAATTGCATTGAGTCTTGTGTTTGCTGGGTACTTGCATAAAGAAATTTTGCGTGGCAAAACTACATACTTTAACGCGCAACTTATTACTATCGGTATTACAGCGGTGATGTCGAATCTTGGCTTTAGCGGAATTATGAATTTTGCTTATCCAATAATTGTGCTTATCTACCCAGGGCTTATTGTTTTGGCAATTACACACATGATTTACAAGCTATGGAAAGTGGATTTTATTAAAATACCTGTAGCGCTTACTTTTGCAGTTTCACTTGCGTTGAAGTATTTAGTCTAAATTTCTTTGTACATAGACTTTAATTTATAAAAGAGCAGCTTTGCCAGTCGAAAGACCGCAACCTGCTCTTTATCAAACTTGGCATATGGTTTTTATGCCGTTTATTAACAATCGCGAATGTTTTTATGTGCGATTGGGTGTATGACTTCATGTTGCCATGAGGAATACTATGAAAAAATCAAAAATAATAGCAAGCGGCTTTGCAATGTTTGCAATGCTTTTTGGATCAGGCAATGTAGCGTATCCCTTGGAATTAGGGCGTGATATTGGTCATCAAGTTTTGTTTGGTCTACTTGGCTTTATGCTTACTGCCATCTTGGTTCCGCTCATTGGATTGATATCCACTATTCTTGCGGATGGTGATTATAAAAAATTCATGGGCAAGCTTGGAGTAATTCCAGGCAATATTGTAATTTTGCTTTGCCTGTCGCTCATTGGACCGTTTGTCATTATCCCCCGTTGTGTTGCGTTATCGCATGCAGCGTTGGCGCCGTATGCATCGTGGTTGAGCTTGCCAATTTTTAGTGTGATTGCGGCTAGTATTATTTTGGCCTGTACCATACGTAGTACGTCTGTGGTTGATTTGCTTGGCAAATATTTGGGGCCTCTAAAGTTAACATTGCTCCTTTCCATCATTGTGATTGGGTTGTTTAATCCCGTCCCCTTTGTTCAGGTTGGGTTAAGCGTAACCGAAGCATTTAATACGGGATTGAGTACCGGTTTAGGTACGGTTGATTTGCTCGGCACTATCTTTTTTGCCGGCCTAATTTTTGCAAGCCTGCGTCGAGGTGTAGAGCCGGGAGAAGAGCTTTCGTCAAGAGAGCTAGTAATTGTAGGGCTTAAGGCTGGGCTGATTGGCGGCGGGTTGTTGGGGCTTGTGTATGCAGGGTTTTGTGTCGTAGCTGCCTACTGGGGAGCTCAATTAGTTGCAGTGACAAATAGTGCGCAGCTTTTCCCTGTTCTTGCACGGCTTGTACTTGGTGAGACGGGTGGGCTGCTTGCTAACGTAACGCTCGCCTTATCTTGTTTGACCACGGCAATTGCATTGAGCATTGTGTTTGCAG
>CAMATL010000033.1 GCA_945861145.1 candidate division TM6 bacterium GW2011_GWF2_37_49
CGTCAATGAAGTGGATTCAGCTTCTTCGGTTACAGACATGCGAGCTGATTTAGCTAGTGCATTAATGGGTGAGAATGTTGCTGGTAAACATAAAAACAACCCAGCTATTCAGCAATTATTAAAATTGTTGACTGCTGGTGCTAACAAGACTCAAAAAATGAAAGAAATGTTATCGCCAGCGATGCAAGCTCGATTAGACGCTTTTATGGGGCGATATACAGATTTTATTTCGCGCGTTCATGCGCCTCATGGTATGTACACGCTTGGTTGCGAGGTAATGTTAATACTTGGTGATGCTGTAGAGGGCGAAGCCGCGAGTATTGCAGCATTGCGACCGCTTTTACAAGAAGGTTTGGCGGCACTACGAGTAGGCGCTTGGGGCCGGATGTTCGATACATTAAGCGTAAATAAAACAAAAGAAATTAGCGAGTTGCTCGGAACTGTTTTTGCAGGTTTTGTTTCAGCTCCTAGTCAAGGAGCTAGCCCTGCTAATAAAATAGCAAAGCCATATACGTTTGAAGAGCTTGCTAGCCTTGATTTAGCACTGGCTACTGCTGAAGTTGAAATTAGAAAAATTAATCTTGAGCAACCAAGCTTTGACTATTTTAAGCAGTACCTTGATGCAGTTGTTAAACAAGATGCTCATGAGTTGGCAAAAGTTGCGATTGTGTATCTTGAAGAAGAGCATTTGGCTGTAATGAGGGAATTGTTTGGATTGCAAGAAGATTTATTTGCCTTATTTGAGCAATCTACTGCGCGAGCTGTTAGATCATCGTCAGCATCGCAAGAAGATTCTGACGGTAATTCTACACACATCGCGCAAGTTCTAAAAAAGATAAATGCTCTATTAAGCGAAGAAGATCTTCACCGTTTATACGCCAGCAACCCATATTTTTATTGGTTAAAGGAGCTTAAGCGACAAGAAGGTAGCTGTGATGCTTACCAGGCGATTAAGCAGCGCTTTACCACTAAAGACATTAACCATGATTATTATACGTTCTTTAAGCTTTTTGCGCATGCATATACCTTTGCGCATAATTTTTTAGATATTTATCATGAAGAAATTGCGACAGTACAGGGAGTTGGAAATGCAAAGAGTCTAGGATTGGCAGTTAATTGGATGCCTTGGCTGCTTAATTATGCCTTTACTGGAACATTTGCCGCAAATTATTTTTTTAATGCGCAAGCTATTGCACGCAACTCATCGTACTATGACATTCTCTTAAATAAGGGCGCAATTGCCGATGAGCGTGCGACAACAAAAGCATTAGTTTCAGATTATATAGCGATACTTGTAGCTGGCCCTGTGCTTATGGGCTCTCCGCTTGGTTACTCTATGAAGGCGACACATGTAGGCAGTAAATTTGAGCGTATGGCTGCATCATTTGGTTATTACCATATTTTTTACAATGGTCTTTTTAATCGCAATGGTTTTTTTAATGCAGCCAATCAACCAGATGCTGGTGTAAAATCATTGTGGCCTGCTGAATTTAAGATATTTCGTAATGCAATGTTTGATACTATTGATGAGGGCGTAAATTTGCTTAGTCTTGTTGCACAAGGAACATGCTACCAATATTTAGATAAAGATATAATGGCTGATATTGACGATATAACCTTGGGCATTGTTAATCCTGGCGCGCTTCGTTATGTAATGAAGGCTTTTATGCCAATGGTATTGCTCAGCCCTGTTCTGTCGCTGTTGCGTGGCGGTATGGTAGCTACGGACCAGCAAAGAGATGATGACATCATTGCAGGAAGAAACGTTGCTGCGTTGACTTGGGAAGGTGCTATTCGTGCAGAATACGGGCTTGATTCAGCTGCTAATGCTGCTCGTAAAGGCATGTCACCCGCAGCTTTGTACGCCGAAAAATCCCTCTTTCTGTATGCGAGTAGGACGCTTGGTTACAATGCAGGGTTTATGATGGGCGATTACTTCCATGATGAACTTATTGCTGGTGCTGGCAAGGTTATTAAAGGCATAGGCAAGCTTGGTGATATGGTTGGTATCGGTAACGGTGACAGTGAAAAATTAATTGATAGTATTGGGTCGCACCTCCAGCTTGGAGAGATGCTTTTCATTGATCAGATTGTAGGTGGCGTTAAAATGCTGTTATGGCCATCACCTGATCCAGCAATAGATGTAGCGCAAACATTGGAACCAATTATTCGTGGTTACCTCTTAGAGAATGGTTTTCTAAAAATTGGTTATGACAAGCGAGCTTACCGCGAAGCATTAATGAACATGACACTAACGCGCTTTGCATCACTACGTTTTATTACTCATTTTAATGCTAGCATCTATGGGAAGGCGTTTAAAGAAGACCCGACTATGGAAACGGTTGATTGGATATGCTCAAAACTTTGGGCTGATGTAAAGCATAATTCAGTTAATAAGCTTGCGGGCATGGCGTTTAGTAGTGTTGTAGATCCACTAGCGAACGCAGCTTACAATCATTATGGTCCAATTACACCAAAGGTAATGAGGCTTTTTAATGGCGGCGGTGGTAATCCTCCACCACCACCTCTTCCTCCAGCGCTTCCTGCTGGAGTTGTTTAATATAATTTGAACTATAATAAAAAGCGCCGAGAAGGAATTCCTTCTCGGCGCTTTTTATTTGAACGAATGATTTTGCTTAGGCTATGTTGAGTTTTTGAAATAAGAAAAAAATAAATTTTTCTTAGAAGAGCTGAGAGCTGAGATCTTGTCATCCCGGGTAGGGCCCCGGGATCCAGCGAGAGTTTTGAAATTATTGAGAGTTTATGCTCGAATTGGAATTTTATATTAAGAATGGATCCCGGGGCCCCAAAACCCCGGGATGACAGAACTGTTGATTCAATAGTCTTTGTCAGGAATGGATTACTAGGTTAATTCTTAAAACTCAACAGAACCTACTCAGCTAATTGTCATAGTAACTACATTTTCTGGCATGTTGAAGATTGTAGAACCAATAGTAACTGACCACAGACCATCTTCATCTTGCTCAATTTCTAGTGTTTCATCAAAACGAGCTAGCGTAATTGCGATAGTTTTTTTTGAAAAACCAGGGCTATTCACTAGGGCGCGAAATTCTTGCAAAGAATTGCAACGAGCAGCTGTTTCAGGCAAAAGAAATGGTGCGCTTATATAGCTGATTACAAAAAAAACTGTAGGACTAATATTACTTGCTCTTTGTGCGGCCGTATCTTGTGCATCAGCAGGATTGCTAGATATGAAAGGCTTTTTAGCACCATCCATTGCTGTTAAATTGCTTGCAAAAGCCAAACCAATCAAACTTAACGCTGCAAATTTTTTCATATAAAACTCCTTAAAAAAATAAAAAAAATTGGGGAGATAATCGTAGCATGAAATGGCAAAATTTATAGCATTATTTCTTGATATTGTTGCAAGTAGATAAGAAAGATTTTTTTATAGAAAATTCAATTTTTATACAGCCATCAGCGTAATGCCAAGCTTTATTGCTGCTGCTACAAATTGATCGTAGTCAGCGATGAGCGTGTGCGATGCCAGCCACGCGATTGCACGAACTTGTCCTGGTTGTAACCCTTGCAGCGTAGCGCTACCCAAGGTGGGTAGATCAAATTGTGGATTGTGAGCCGCTTGCGCCGATTTGCAAATAATTACGCCGCTATTGCCTAGGCTGATGCCTCGCTTGATGCAGGCATCGGTTCCTTCAATTGCCTCTACGGCGAGTACCATATTGTTTTTTACGACTACGGTTTGCCCAAGGTCGAGCTTAGAAATATTATTTGCTACAAGCATGCCAAAATTGATGTCGAGCTGCATTGCTTCATCGACCATGCCGGTAATAATTCCTGCCCGTGTCAGTAGCCCTGGTAGCACATCATGCTGGCGTAGCACGGTGATGCCGTGTGTGACAAACTCATCAACAATGCGCTGTAGAAGATCGCGATCATTTTTATACATGACGGAGGCAAGCAGCTTAACCGCGAGCCAGTCGAGTTTAATATTTTTGAAAAAATCCTGTTTATTAACCTTGCCGATCATGAGCACATGCGTAACGCCTTGCTTGATTAATTGGTTCAAAATATCGCTAGCTTTGTAAAAAGCGATATCGATTACTGGAGCCTCGCCCGCTGCGCGAAGAAGTGCCGCGCCGTTTTCTTGCGGAAATAAGTTAATGACACAAAATGGTTTATTTTGATTTTTAAGCGCCTGGCAGGCAGTTATGGGTAAGCTGCCTGTGCCGGCAATAATTCCAATCATCTTTTTTCAACCCCGTCTGTTCTGTAGTGCGTGATTTTCTCAAATTAAAAAATCAGCTCCGTGCATGGTGAGTAGCGACGAAGTCGCGTATCCAACCATCATCTTAATCCTAAGCGCTCCTCGATGGCGAAGGTGAGGCGCAGTGCTGCCGTGTCTTCAACCGGTTTATTGCTGTGAGCACCTGTTTTTACCGTATTGATGAAGTGTTCGATTTCAAGTTTGAGAGGGTTGTCTTTGTACACAAAAACATGCTCGATAAGCGCTTCTTGTTTGTAGCGCAGTTGATCTTGACCTACTTGGATGCTTGATGATGTACCGCGATGGATAGCAAGATCCTGCGTGGTGAAATTGAGGTGAATGTATTCTTTTTCTTGATGCACAGCCATGCTGCGATTTTTGATTTGTGATGCACGGCTAGAAAAAATAGTTGCAAGCGTACCATTTTCAAATTCTAGCTGTACGTGCGCGATGTCGCAGTTGTTCGAACTAATTTTTGTACCGATAACATTAAATTGGGCTAGGGGGCTTGGTACCAAATTTAAGACAAGATCGAGGTCATGAATCATAAGATCAAGTATTACGCTGTCGGCTGCTACACGAGGACTAAAAGGCCCGACGCGTTGCATTTCGATCAGGTATGGGTTTTGAATAACTTTTTTTAATTCTTGAAGCGCACCATTAAAACGTTCTACGTGGCCTACGTGCAGGGTTACATTTTTTTGTGCTGCTATCTCAAAAAGCTCCTCGGCTTGAGCGATAGTTCTGGTCAACGGCTTTTCGATGAGTACGTGTATGCCTGCTTTTAGCGCTTCTTTTGCTACTTCGTAATGAAGGTCGGTGGGCAGCGCTATGATTACGGCATCAACAAGTGGCAACAGCTCTCGATAGTCGGTCATGCTCAGTACACCGGGAGTTTTTATTTTTTGCAGATTTTCTTGATTGATATCAGCAATACCAATGAGCTTAACAGAAGATAGCGTGGCGCTGACTGACGCGTGGTAGGTGCCCATGCGTCCCAGGCCGATAATGCCAAGTTTTACCATGATTTATATTCCTGCTTCAAAAGATGTTGTGCTATTGATTGCTGATTTGCGTGAGACGCCCCGTTGGCTTTGCTGTATGAATGTCATAAAAGCCTGAATGCACGTGTCGTGCGTGAGTAGCGGATCAGTAGCGATGATTTCTTGAATAGCTTCGAGGCCTAATTTTTGTTGGTAAAATAATGTAGTAACTCGTTTTAGCGCTTGCAGGCTTGTACTTGTAAATCCTGCGCGTCGTAGCCCTACTGAGTTGAGGCCTGAAAATCCTGCAGGGACACCATTAAATATGCAAAAGGGTGGGATATCCTGCCTGATCCCGCTAAACGGCGCCAGCGAGGCGTATTGCCCAATGCGAGCAAACTGGTGCGTAGCACTGTTGGCCATAAGAAACGCATGATGTTCTACGTAGGTGTGTCCGCCAAGCTGTACATTATTAATCATGACAACATTATGCTCAAGGATAACGTCATGGCTCACGTGGCAGTAATTCATGATGTAGGCATTGTCGCCGATACGCGTTTCGCCATCAGGATATTTTGAAGCATGCACCGTTACAAACTCGCGAATTTCACAATCTTTGCCGATGCGAATGGTGCCATGCGGAATGCGCGTGCCAACGCTTTCTGCTGGAAAGCCAATGGTTGCATGCGGGTAGATGCGTGTTCCCGAGCCGACGGTGACATTGCCGGTGATGATGGCATAGGGCCCAACCTTAACACCGTCTTCTAAGACGACGTGAGGGCCGACGAGTGCCGTTGGGTGGACGTACGTTGTGTTGGCATGAAAAAACGCTTCTTCGAATGAGGTCATCGAGTGTTCCATTACTACTATCTTTTTTATGATTCAGCCTAGAATGCTACTTGTATTGATGGTAATTATAATCAATTGATATTGTTTCACCAATAGAATAATGTGACATTTTTACAGAATTATTCTTAATGAGGCAGAATATGACAAGAGCCCTGTTGTGTGGTTTAGTGTTGAAGACGAACCTCGTTTTACTCCCGTAGGCAAGCGTTAAAAAATAATTTTACAAAACAAAAGAGGCTCACTTTTAAAAGTGAGCCTCTTTTGTTTTATAACTAATTTTATGGTTGGGGCGGAAGGATTCGAACCTCCGAGTGGCGGGACCAAAACCCGCTGCCTTACCACTTGGCGACGCCCCAATAAACCTAATAAATTCTTAGATCTGTTGGTCCGGTGATTCTGCAAGAACCGCATTTTCACCAGTCGTAGAATTATACTCTAAAATTACGCGTTCTTCAATCATTTTTCTCGTATCTGCGTTTAAAGGATGTACGATATCTTTAAAAGAGCCATCCTTTTTACGACGAGAAGGCATTGAGACAAATAAACCCTTATCGCTTTTGATAATTTTCATATCACGAACAATAAAGCAGTTATCAAAGACCATTGTAGCGTAGGCTTTTAATTTACCTTCATTTGCCGGGTAAACTTTAACTTCGGTGATTTCCATCTGTAGCTTCCTTGCCATCAACTAGGTTGAGCGCTGCTGGGTTGGCCCATGCGCACCTTCGATTGAACTCTATCAACGACCCAAACACGTCCATAAATGTAATTCTTGGACGCCTTGTTGTCAACTACTTATTACATACCTGTAAACATTTTTCCGCTACGCGCAATTTTGCTGAACGAGAAGATGTGTTATTAAAAAGCTCTTCTTCGCTCGCGGTGATCGGGCGTTTGGTTAATGTAGTAAGTGTATCTTTTTGTTCTTTGTAGAAATTCTTAACAATTCTGTCTTCAAGCGAGTGAAAACTAATGCACAACAATCGGCCTGCAGGATTGAGGTATGGAACACTTGCCTTAAGAAAGCAAATAATGTTGTCCAACTCGTGATTAACGGCGATGCGGAGCGCTTGGAAGGTTTTAGTCGCTGGGTGGGATCTTTTATCGTGCCTAAAAGGAATTACAGATTCAACAATTTCAGCTAAATCCATGGTGGTCATGATGCGGCGTTTGCCCCGGGCTAAAACGATAGCTCGTGCAATTTTGTTTGCGTTAGCATCTTCGCCATATTCAAAAATAAGTTTAGCGAGTTCTTTTTCAGGGATTTTGGCGAGTATGTCTCGGGCCCAAATTTTTTGGTGTCCTGGAGACATGCGCATGTCGAGTGGGGTATCGTTACGGAACGAAAACCCATCACGTTCATGAATTTGATTTTGTGAGGTACCAAAGTCGGCTAAAATGCCGTCAACCCCTGTAATTTTATTTTTTTTCATGAGGCGATCAAAATGTGCAAAGTTTCCCCACAGTAGCTGCAGGCGGTCGCCAAATTCAGCTTGTAGTGGAGCGCCATTGGCATCTATTGCAATTTTATCCCAGTCAAAGGCAATCACCTTGCAGGTTGGCTCTGCATTGAGGATGCTGCGCGTATGTCCGCCGCCACCAAAAGTAACGTCGATATAGACGCCGTGTGGCTTAAGATTAAATTGCTCCAAAACTTCTCGGGGTAAAACACTCTTGTGGTAGGTTTCTTGGCTGGGTAATGTTGTTTTCATAATTTCCAGATATCATGGATCCCGGATCGGAGTCCGGGATGGCAGGACTAAAAATATTATTTTATTAAAAAAAACAGCCAAAAGAGCGCTGCCTTATATTTTTTCGCAACTCAAAAAATTATCTTACTTTGCTATCCCGGACTCCGATCCAGGATCCACAAACGTAATTATTGAACGAATACATCTTTAGACTATCATTGATCCTGCATCAGTAGTTAGCGCACAATTTTTTTAAAATCAATCCAGCGAATCGGCTTTACCGTAAAATCGATAATATCATTGGCAATGCCATAGCGCTCAACTTCTAAGATGATAGTGCGGCCTTGCCGTCTGGTAAGCACGCCTAGATTAATTTTTTCTGCTTCAGAAAGCAACTCAAAGGTTTTGCTATGTGCATCATTTTCGTGATCTTCATCAAAAATCCCAAGATAGCCGCGGACAAAGCTACGATCTCGCTTAGGGATAATACTATCTATATCAATATACCCTGTTTGTCCTTGCTCTAGGCGTAAGACCTTTGTTTTATAAAAGCGCCAGACGCTCATGTCATCTTTTTCGTCTTCTGCGGCGATCCAGCGGCCTTTGGCTTTTTTAGAATAGATAAAGCCTGTTATAAAACTTGTTCTACCGGTCTGATTTTGTACAAAAAAATCTAACTCTGTAGTCGCGCCATGCTTCTTGGCTTGCTTGTCTACAAAGTCATAATCATAAAATGGTTCACGAAATCCATACCGTTCAATCCCTACGACAATGGTTTTGTTTTCAATTTCTGACAGAAGGTCTAGGTCTAACTTGTTTTCATCTCGTAAAAGTTCATAGGTTGATTCTTCAGCTTCGATACGATTTGAAAAAACGCCAAGTGCACCAAAAATATGGAATTTGTCTTTATGGTCATCCAGGACGCGCATACTTATTGGGATTGTTGCGCCAGGCTTCACTTCTTTAACTTCGGTTTTACGCCAGCGCCAGCGATTGAAATGGCGGGGTTTGATGTAGGCAAAGCAGGTGGTGTACAGAGAGACGCCACTTACATTGTGAAGGTCAAATTTAAAATCATAGTATTTATTGGTGTTGGCTAATTTTTTATCAAAATCTTTATTTAGTTCTGCGATTACGGCGTTGTCATTTTCTAGGCTATCGACAACTTTACCCAAAAATCCAGGCTTGGTGGTAATGTCTATTGATCCAGGTTTTGGTGGTGCTGCTGGTTCTGGGCTGCTGGTGCTCGGCAGCATAGGCATGGCGAGTGTAGGTGGTTGGATAGGAATGGCTGGGGTGTTGGTATTTTTTTTGCCAGCACAGCCATGCAGCAACAGTGTTAAACTAATAAGGGACAGAATACTTAGAGATCTTGTGTTCATCTACACTCCTTGAACCGTGCGCGTGGCCTCTGGTTAACGGTAATGCTCACGACCTACTTAAGCTTAGCTACTTACAATCTCATGTTCCAACTGTTTTATTTTTGCTTCAAAATGTTTATCACCAGCCACCATTGCTTCTACTTTTTGTACGGCATGGATGACGGTTGAGTGGTCACGGCCACCAATACTTGTCCCGATGGCTTGCAGCGAGTTATAGGTTAGTTTTTTCATAAGATAAAAGGTGACCTGGCGTACGGCCGCGATATCTTTATGGCGGCTTTTACCCCTGATGTCGACAGGGCTGACATCGTAGTGGCGAGAGACAACGCGAATAATATTATCTAATGCGATATTTTCTCGTTTGCGTTCTTGGGCCGCACCAAGGTTGAGCAAGACCTTGCGTGCCATGTCCAGCGAGATGGGTGTATGGGTTAGCGATGCAAAAGCGCACACGCGGATTAATGCACCCTCAAGTTCGCGAATGTTGGAGAGCACGCGCTCGGCGATAAAATTAGCAATATCATCTTCAAGCTCAATATTATTCAGTTCCGCTTTTTTCTTCAAGATGGCTATCTTGGTTTCAAGGTTAGGCATTTGAATATCGGCAACTAATCCCCATTCCATGCGAGATTTAAGGCGACTTTGTAAGCCTTTGATTTCTTGCGGGAAGGTGTCACTTGAAAGAATAATTTGTTTTTGTCGTTCATACAGGGAATTAAAGATATGGAAAAATATTTCCTGCGTCTGCTCTTTATTCGAAAAAAATTGAATATCATCAAGCAAGAAAAGGTCGACCAGTTGGTAGCGTTTGCGGAACTGGTCGGAACGGTCAAAGCGAATAGCATTAATAAATTCATTAATAAAATTATCTGAAGTTTCATAAGCAATGACTACGGATGGATTTTGTTTTTTTACTTCATTGGCAATGGCGTGCAGCAAGTGTGTTTTGCCTAGGCCGGTGCTGCCATAGATGTAGAGTGGGTTGTAAATTTTACCCAAATTTTCGCCAATTGCATAGGCGGCTGCGTGGGCGAGAGAATTGGTTGGCCCAACGATAAATGAATCAAATGTGTAGGCAGGGTTGATATTTGAGCCCTCACGTTTTTTTGGCTTGCGGTCTTTGCTTATGATTGATGTGCGTGTGTCGCGCGGTATTAAGGCGTTATTTGGAGCGCTTTCACGGGGCGGACTGCCGTTTTTTTTGGCAATGCTTTGTGTCAAAAATGAAGAGGTAAGATCATCTCGTGTCGCCATAGATGCTGGAATGATGTTTTTGGCATCACCAGATTCATCTTTGCACAGTACGCTTACTTTTAATCCCGTAGCATTGAGCAGACGGCCAAGATGTTTTTTGATTAACTCAACGTAATGGTCTTGTATCCATGAGCGTACAAACTGATTTGGGGCGCGAAGAACAACATGCTGAGTGCTGCTGTTCCATGTATCGAGCCGAACGGATTTAAACCAAGTCTCTACGAGCTGGCTCCCGGCTTCCTCTTTCAAAATTTTTAGAAACTCGTCCCAAATGACTATCACAAGAATCCCAAGCGATTAACTAAGTTGTTTGTTTGCAATGGAAAAAGATTTTCTCTACATTCACGCAAGTATAGCAGACGTCCCAAGAGGTAAGTATACCAGTTTTAAAAAACGAGTGGATATGAAAAAGAGAATTTTTTTTATAGGCATGATTAGCCTTTTTTTTGTAGGGTGCGGTAAAAAGCAACCACCTCCTAGCGCTGATTTTTGGTACAAGCAAAGCTTGCAAGTGCTGCAGCTAGAGCAATCAGGAGATGTGGCTTGGCGCAAGGCCTTAGGATCACTGGAGCAAGCGTTAGCACTGGATAATAAAAAATCAGAATTCTGGGCACTCAAGGGGTCGTTGCTTTTGTTGCTTGGTATGCCGCAGCTCAGTATCGACGCTTTTGACCGAGCATTGCAACTGGCTGCGTCGCCGGCAAAGCGAGCAGAAGCTTTGAATAACTATGCCTGTACTTTGGCAGAGCTTGGGCATGAGGATCAGGCTTTTGCCAAGTGGCAAGAAGCGCTTGCGACGCCGTCATACCTCACGCCAGAAGTTGTGTATTGCAATCAAGGGCAGTACTGGCTGCGTAAAAATGATTTTGATAAGGCGCTTGCCGCTTTTGATCGAGCCGTGAATTTAGCAGCTGAGTACAGCGATGCACATTTTTATCGTGCGGTTGCTCTCTTTTACCTTAAACGATACGCACAAGCGCATGATGCTGTGGTGACGCTGCTTGCATTTGACCCTTGCTACAAGCCTGCACAAGCATTAAAGCAGGAGCTGGTTAATCGTATGGCGCTAAAAATTTAAGCAAACTTCTTCCGCTCATGTACTTCGAGACGCCGCTATGCAGCTCCTCAGTATGAGCGGAAGAAGTTTGCTTTTAAAATCCCGCTCGCCCTGAGGAGGATCGGAGATCCGTCTCGAAGGGTTGTTCGAGCGGGTACAACATTATTTTCGAGCGAGATCTAATGTTCCCTCGCCTCAGGATACAGGATAAAGGCCGTTTTTCTCGATACTTGTGCTATTTGAAAATAATAAATTAATGTAAAGGGGGATGTGGCCATATTTGGGTTAAGGGGGAAATATGCTATTCAAAAAAAATTACTGGGCGATTGTTATCGTTAATATTATTTGTCAGTGCGCTGCGGCCTATGTGGCGCGCGTTGATTTGTTGCCATCAGTTATTGAGCAGTCAAGGGTTGAACAAGCAATGGTAGTCGCTGCAGCCACGCCAAACGCAACGCAAATTATGCAAGCGGTGGAAGAGCGTGATGGCTTTGCCTGCATTAATGGATCTGAGGCTTTTAATCAAAAGGTAGTACAGGCTTCGCATGCGCGGCCTGTGGTTGTTTTCTTTTTTGCGCAGCGTGATTCGTTGTCGCAATCTATTTGGCAGCAGTTGTTACCGCTTGCCAAACAGCAGCAAGATGAAAAAAAACAGGATTTTGTTGCCGTTGATATCTTTCAAAATATTGATGCCGAAGATAACCAAAACTATCAAATCGCTATGAAGTGTGTCGGTACAGCAGGCTTTGAGGCAATTAAGCTCCCTGTTGTCGTGTTCTTTAAGGATGGTTTGATGTGTTCAAGCCCACAAGCAATTCTTATGGGAGAGGTGACCCCAGGGATGGTGCAGCAGATTGCTGCAAAACTTGCCGCTGAAAAACGCTGATTTGTTCTAAGAAATCCTGAATTTTGATCAAAAACACTAGGTTCTGTTGAGTTTTCACAGATTAAAGCTGAGAGTTCTCAGAAAAATATGGACTAAAAGTTCTGTCATTCCGGTAAAGATATTAGAAACAGCACCTATGGTGTTGTTCTTGGTGTTTCATTTTGGCATAAATAACCATATTTTCATTGTCGCTTGCCATTCAAACTGAAATAATTAGGCAAAAATGCCACTATTTAGTCTCGTTTTGCAAAAATCGTATCGCCTGGTACATT
>CAMATL010000034.1 GCA_945861145.1 candidate division TM6 bacterium GW2011_GWF2_37_49
GACAATGTTGCCATATTTCTTTCCAATGCTTTGAGTGAGGATGGTGATAGCCGTGCGTTGAGCGCAATAGCTGAAAGCATAAAAGAAAGTTTTTTAGTGGGGATTTTAGAGCCAACGGACTTTAAAAAAACTGTTAGAGAAGAGCTTCAAGCCTTGCAGGAGTTTCCTCAGGAGTATGCAGTTGCTTTGTTGCCGCGATCGTTTAGCGAATTGCTCGAAGCTGCCGATTTATACGATGAAGAACGAGCTTCTATTAGCTTTCTATTTAAAGATAAAATTGCTGAAGTAGGGAGAAGGGCAGCGCTGGCTTTTGCAGAAGGGTGCATTGCTCAGCATTCACATGCAGGAGATGAGCGATTTGTTCCATGTGATAAAAGAATTTACGGTCTTATGCAGGCTGCTCAGGCTGGAGTGGTTGCTTCTGATCCTAAGCTAATTGGACAAGCAGTTGACAAGTCTTTTTACAAAAAAATGAAAGCTAGCCTTGCTGCTATGAAAAAATCTAAGACTGGCGAGCTGCTTTTTATATTAAAAGATTTTCCTCTCGAGGACGGTGAAGTGGAGTGCTGTTCAATTTGTTCATTTGATGATAGAGCGCTTTATAAAAATATATGCCCATGCAATGTTTCAATGCCTTTATGTGAACCCTGCATTAGAGTATTAACACTAGAAAAAATTGTGGGGGATTTGAGGATAGAGTTTTCTGGCCGAAGTAGTGGGCCGGCTCACATTGTTTTTTCTTTGCAGTTGCCAAGATGTCCATATTGTAAACGTCTTTACTATGAAGAAAAAGATTACGTTGCTCTTGGCAATGCGTTACCTCGTCTACGGCGCAACGCCTTGATTGTTGCGGCGCTTGCCTCACAGTTAGAAAAATTTACTACTGAGGAATCGTTGGTGAATATTATAAAGCGATTAGTCGCAACCAACGGATCTTATAAGGGAATTGAGTTGCGCACTCTTAGGGGAGCTATGTTGTTGCCTCAGGAAATTGCATTGCAGCTCTTTAAAAAAGACGTAGCTATGCATGACGCTGTTGCTGAACCATTTACCAATACCGATATCTGGAAGCGCTAGAGCCGGCAATATAATAATTAATAAAATGGGGCCCATGGAATTTTTTCCACGGGCCTCTTTCATTTTGAGAGAAAATTTTTTATAAGCCTGACTGACTTGTGTTCCGTATTCATCATTGTCGTAAGGAGGCTCATAGCAGCTGTTTACTTCGGCGATTGCTTGGATCATACGAGGATGTGCCGGCGCTGCGTTGTCACTGGTAAATGCATAACTTGGTTTAATCATGTGGCAAGAGGCTTTCGTATTAATTTTGAATTTTTTGAATAGCTTGATTTTCTTGCTCTCTAGAGAGGGAATCTCTATGCCTTCTGATCACGTCAATCCAGTAACCGATAGAAAGCCGTTCAAGCTGATATTGCTGTTGCTGCATTTCTTGGTATTTGATCTCGAGAAAATCTTCTGTTACTTCCTGCCAATTATCAACAATCAACACAGGCAGGCCTTCATACAAAACATCGAGGCTGGATTTTTTAACAACGGGGATGCATCCAAGCGTTAGTGCTTCCCACGTGCGGTAGCAGTCGAGCCCGGTGCCGTGTGGGCTTATCACAAATTTATGCGTTGCCATTTCTCGTAGGTATTGTTCATAAGGTTTGCCTTTGGCCATCGTGCAAAATTTTTGATTTCTAAGAAAATCTAGCGGCTTGCCTCGTTCTAAAATGTTTGTCTTTGGATTTACGTTGAAGTAAAAAAGATTTGTTTTATTGATAGCGCCTTTTTTGATATCAAGTAGTACTCGCCCCAATATTTCTTCGCAATTCCTTGGCAAATTTTTCATCAATATGCCCATAACGCCGAGGGGGATTGGCCTCATCTTCGGATGAGCATCGGCCCCAACATTGCAGCTGTACCAAGCGATAATTTTTTCGCTATCGAGGTGGTGAGCATAAGCACCGGGAGTGGTCATATCTCCTTGGTGGGATATAAGAATATATTTTTCATTGATATAAGGATGAACGTTGGCAAAAAATTTAGTTAAATACTGCGGATGATTTTTGATGAAAATAGTATCGCCATTTTTCACCGCATCGGGCGAAAATGATTTGCCTGTAAGTAAAATTTTAATTTTGTGCGGTTGATCAAAAAAGTGGTCAGCAGTGTGGCGAAAACCGTTGGCAGAAATATGTGGGTAACGAATTGGTAGATACGTGCAGCGTTGATAATATTTGTAAGCGAGGTGAGTGGGATAGCCCAGGCCGAGTAGGAATAACGCTGCAGCTATTCTTCTAAATTCGATTGTCATTAAAATCCTTAAAGTTATTGCCAATTCGTAGAGAATGCAACACGGTTTTCTGGCTGTCAAGGCAGATTGTGGAAGCGTTGATTGTGGTATCTTTTTTTGATTTTGCACTTGATCGTTTTAGCAGTATACTGATCAACATTGTTCTATTTTTTATATCAAGAGGAGCTGCTATGTCAGGGCATTCTAAATGGGCAACGATTAAACACAAAAAAGCAAAAGAAGACTCAAAGCGCGGCAAGGTTTTTACCAAGCTTGTGCGTGAAATTACGGTTGCTGCACGTGAGGGCGGTCCCGACCCAGATGGTAACCCACGGTTACGGCTCATCCTTGAAAAAGCTAAATCAGTAAATATGCCTGCCGAAAATATTCAACGCGCAATCAAAAAAGGTTCTGGCGGGTTGGACGGTGAGTCATACACTCCCCATACTTATGAAGGTTATGGCGTGCATGGTACTGCCGTTGTGATTGAGACACTGAGTGATAACAAGAACCGTACGGTTGCAGACCTGCGACATATTTTTACGCGCATGGGTGGTAACTTGGCCGAAAACGGTGCGGTATCCTGGATGTTTGAACACAAAGGCGTAGTGCGTGGTAGCAGCGCTGTGTCTGAGGATTCACTACTTGAGAAATTGCTAGAAGTTAATGTTGATGATCTTACCAAGCAAGATGAGTCAGTAGTTGTTACTTGCAAAATCCCTGATCTTGATTCAGTAAAAAAAGCTGCTGAAAGCGCTGGCGTTAAAATTGAACATGCTCAAATTGAGTGGATTGCTAAAAGCACCCTTGAGCTTAATAATGAAGAATTAGAAGAACAAGTGTTCAAAATGCTTGAAGCTCTTGAAGATCTTGATGATGTGCAAAACGTTTACACAAATCTAGCGTAGGTGATTTAGTGTTATATAGTATGACAGGTTTTGGCAGTGAATTAGTCACTGTAGAAGTTTCCGGCATGGGGCGTGTGTGCCTTGCGATTGAGATTAAGACTATCAATTCTCGGTTTTTTGAAGCGGTGTGCAAATTGCCTAACGTTTTAAGCGCTCTAGAAGTTAAGCTTATTAATGTACTACAAAAAAAATTATTGCGTGGTCGCGTGTATCTTACCGTCAAATTTGGTGAAGATAACGAAGCGTTTGAAAATCTTGAGCCGTCGCTCAAAAATGTGCAGGCCTATCTTTTGGCGGCTAAAACCATTAGTGATGCTCACGGTATTTCATCTGAGTTGACCGTGCGCGATTTGTTCATGCTGCCTAATATTTTTGTATCGTCAAAAACGGCGCTTAACGAAGAGCATGAGCAGTTGATTATCTCCCTTGTTGACCGTGTTGCAGCAAAAGTTATGCAGACGCGAGCAGAAGAGGGTACAACATTGCGCAAAGATTTCAATACTCGTTTTGGCGTATGTCGTACGTCAGTTGTTCGTATTAAAGGCCTCTTTGAAACGATTATGGTAAATCTAAAGCTAGCGGTTGATGAGAAGCTTGTTCAATATCAAGCAGACCCATCCGATCAGCTTAAAATCCAATTGGATGATCTCTATTCAACTTTGAACAAAAGCGACATTCATGAAGAAATTACACGCTTTAATAGCCATCTAACCGCAGTTGAAGCGCTTTTGGCTCATGAGCAGATAGAAAAAGGTAAACGTCTAGATTTTATCTTGCAAGAGCTTTTGCGTGAGACCAATACGATTATGGCAAAATGTACTAACTACGATATCAGCTCTGTTGGGGTGGATATTAAGGTAGAGCTTGAAAAGGCTCGTGAGCAGGTTCAAAACATTATTTAAGTGAGTAGTAAAAAAACATGCACAAACAACTGGTGCCAGCCGATGTGCTTGCACGGGCAGATAAAATTTTATTTATCACGCACCTGGCAATTGGTGATTTTTTGCACTGGCAGACCTATTTTAAAGAATTTCATGAACAGTACCCCCACATTAAAATTCATATCTGGGTTGACGAAATTCGTCGAACTAGAAAATGGTGGAAATGGGCAGGGCTGCGTCGATACTCATTGTACGATTGGCTGCGATCCTGTTCATTTATTGATAAAGTGTATAGTGAGACCTACTCGCCAGGGATGCTGAAATGTTCAATTATGGCGGCACGGATCGAGCACTACCCGATTGTTGTCTCTCTTGCGCAGATTCGTTGCCACAAATATGCACGGCTTGCTCGCCGCCTTGGGCCGCGAGCTTTTGTAGCTGGAATTGCTGATCAACCAGCATGGTATAAGCTTTCACAGCGTTTCTTGTACCGCAATCTTGATGCGCGGTGTTTACGTAACCCTGTGGGCCTAGCGGCTGGGTATCACATTACCGATTTATATGCGTTGTGGTTTGAGCAATTATTTGGAGTGCGCCTTGCCAATGTGCAGCGGCGCCCCTTCATGGAGATTCCTCGTGATTGGCGTACTCACGCTAAATTGTCTTTGCTTAAGTGGGGCGTAACGAGTGCATCTAATGGAATAGAACATAAACCGCGTACAGTCTTTATTAATATCTTTGCTAAAGATAAAAAACGTAGCTGGAGCATAGATGCTGCGTTTGATTTGATAACTATGCTGCGCTCGCAAGATTATTTTTCACAGGCATATTTTATTTTTAATACAGTGCCGAGTGAGATGCGTGGGGTGCAGCAAGCATTGCGTCAGCATGGTGATGGCAAGGTGATTTTATTTTCAGCACATGAGCATTTTTTCCAGCTACCGGCAACTATCGAGTTATGTGATTTGGTGATTTCTGTAGAGGCTGCTGTTATGCATATTGCAGCAGCTCTTAAAGTGCCAGTGGTGGCGCTTATGAGTAATGAAAATCCAGAACAGGTACCTTGGGACAAAGAGTGCTCACGTGTATTGATGGCAGCTCGTAGAAAGAATTGCGTCAAAAATATTCCGCCTGCGCAGGTGATTCATGAAGTAAGTGCTTTTTTACGTGAAGCTGAGCATAAACCTCAAGCATAGATTGCATGTTTTTTGAATTAGAAGCCCGGATAAAAATCCGGGCTTCTAATTCAATATTGAAGTACATAATTTAATGGTTTACTAAGAGAAGTTGACGTGCCTTTTTTTGTCAAGGCATAATAGTCACTGTGGATTATGTTGCTACACGGAAAAAGGAATTAGATATGCAAAAGCACTGGAGTTACATATTTTTCCTTGTGGGGCTAGCAGTGCAAGGTTTTTTTGTTCACGCTGGGCTGAGTTTTGGTAGTAAAGAATCGGGCATCAATTTAGTTGGTGGTAAATTTTCTACGACTAACGCGATACAGGGTTGGGATGGGACGTTAACCACTTCGTCTGAGCGCAATTTGACGAGTGGCCAAATTAATTTTAATGGTGGTCGGTTGTTGGTAAATAATGTGCCCGCCATTATATCTGGCCGATTACAGGCTGCAGTAGCGCAACGCTTACAATTACTTGGTTCTCAAGTTATGCGTATTGAAGCAGGGCCGTTGCCTGCTCGTTTGTATGTGAGTGGCACCGGCAATCGATTTGAAGGGCAGCCTGTTTTTAGTGATGATACAAAAACAAATCCAAACATTACAATCGCTGCTGGCGGTTCTTTAACTCTTGCACTGCAAAGTATGTGTAATGGTTTTATTAGTTTGAATAGTAGCACCCTCATTCTTGATGACCACTTAGCCCTGGCTGATGGCAAAGAGATTACGGGTAGTGGCTGTATCAATGGCAATAATAAAATACTTTCATTTGGCGGATCAGACATTGCATTAACGGGAACATTGATTCATGTCGGGCCGATGGCGATTGAATTTAAAGCAAATACACGTTTATCGAGTAATTGGATTATTGGTACAACCGATTCATCAAAACAGATAAATATTACAGGAAATGGAAACATACTCGACCTTTCGCTTGGAGGGACTCTATCAATTGGTCCTGGCGTTAAGGTAGCATTGAGTAATATTAAAATTAAGGGATTGGGTGCTAGGAGTAGAGGTGGATTTTCTTTTGGCAGCCCAACATCGCAGCTTAGGCTTTCTGACGTTCAGTTAGAGCTTGATAATAATTATACAGTCACGATGGGTAACATTTATGTTGATGGCCCTACAACGATTGTAACTAAAAATAAGACATTAACCTTTTCAAATAAGGGAACGCTTTCAGTTGATGGTGTAACCTTGTGGTATGATACCTCTGGGTATGATGATACCCAAAATATCAAGCCAACACGAGCCTTTACGACTAATGGTTTTGATGGAAATTTTGGGATTATAAATGGTGGTGCTATTTCCCATGTGGAGCCTGGGGCTGGAGGTAGTTTTTTTGTTGGACCTGCCACTTTAGTGCTGGGTAAGGATCTTAGTCTTACAGCAACAAAAAAATTAATTGTGACTGATAATGCTTATATTGATGGTGGGGGCCGAGTTATTAGTTTTAGTACTGATGATAAGGTGATTACCCTTCCAGAAAGGAAACGAATAACTTTTAGTAATGTTACGTTGCAAGGGTTTTCACCGCAGCACATTCCCTCTGGAGTTGGTCGATCGATAATGTTTGGCGATGACGTGATTATCCAACTTGCGCCGACGAAAAGTGATATATCTAGAGGATTTATCATTTTAGATGGACGTTGGTTTTTTGGTGGTACAAGAAATATAGTCCTTGATGGTGGCGGAAATACGCTTGATATTTCATCAAATATTAGCGCAATCGCGTTGATATCCACATGTACGTTAACCATTCAAAATATGAAAATTTTTGGCCTTGGTGGTGTGGCAGGTCTTAGTAATCTGCGGGTTCTTAACCGTCACGGAACCATTAATTTTAAAAATGTTGAATTGATCCATACCGGTGATTTTGAATTTACCCGTGGGTACTTAAACATCTATCAAGATGTATTATTAAGTGGTGTGGATAGAAAATTTACATACCGATCTGAATTTCCGCTCACTATTAGGGATAGCGCTATCTTGTCACTCGATTATGGCATGACGTTTAGTTATGATTCACGCGATCAGGGTGGTTTGAAAAATCAGCACTTAAAATTTGCTACCGATTCATCAACCTTACATATGGATGGTTCAACGTTGCATGCCACACGAGTTGGCTTGCAAATTCCGCGCGGTACTATTTTTGCTAATAATGTCGTTACGCTATCGAGTCAGGGTAGTACGCTTGATGATGGCTTAGTGGTAGCGTCGCGTGTGAATGTCCATGTATTGGCCGCCGCTACGTTACGCCTTGATGGTAAGGTAGTACTTGAATAGTAAAAGCTGATGTGGAGATGTGGAAATGTATATAAATCGCTCGTTGATTATTCTGCTGACGTTATTTCAGCTTTGTGCTCAGGTAAAATTTTTTGCGGTCGTTCATCTTGAAGGGCCGCTTGCATCTGTTCAGGTAGTTAGCAGTCAGGCTTCGTGGCCAGGGTTTCTTGTCATGGCTAATGCAGAAAAAATACAACAACTTGGGGTTACCAGTAATGTATCGCAAGCATTGTCGCCTTTGCCGCAAGTACCTACAGCAAAAGTTTATCTCCAACAAGCGGTGAAGCCAGCTGCATCTCTTGCCAACCAAAAATCAGCTCAATCAAACAAAAATATGAAAAAATTAGAGGTACTTGTACAGCAGCTTTCTGCTGACATAGAGCAAGCAAGGGTTGAACGTGTTAGAGCAAGCAAGGAACGCGCAGCTGAAGAACGTGTTGCGGCGAAAGAATTGCCCGGATTAGAAGGCATTGTCAATGTGAGAGGTCAAGAAGTTTCTGATCTAAAGATTGGCCAAAAGCCGTTGACCTTGTGTTTGGGTGGCAATGCTCGAGTGATATGCTCAAATACACCGCTTACATTTCGCTCTAGTGATAGAATTGAAATCAGAGGCAAGCACAATGAGCTTGTAGTACCGGTAGGTATGCACATACAAGGAGAGCTTGTTTTTGCGGAACCGGATGCCACCTTGATTATACGTATTGCGCATGGAGCTTTGGTGACTATGAATCCTGTCTCTAAGCGTTTGGTACTCAGTGCTGGTGCGGCATTTGAGTGTAGGGGTTCTGGGGCGTTGGAAATAGCTTCCGATTGTACGCTGTTGTTCGAAAAACAGCCTTCATGTGCACGCATTGTGATAGCTGATCAAACACAAGCGAGTATTCTTGGATCTCAAGGCATAAGAATTGGTGGTGTTGGTTCATTTGTGCTTGATCAGTCGGCTTGTTTGTCTGTTAAACATCATCAACAACTTATAATTGGCGTGCTGGATCAAGATTATATAAATTTTATTGTACGTGGCGGCGCAATACTTAATCTTGCTCCTGGGGCGGATTCAGGGTTAATGTTCAAAAAAGGTTCTTATGGGCTATCCATAGTTGAAAAAGGCCTTATTGAAGTTGGAGCTGGCGCTAACCTCTGCTTACAAGATTCAACAATTGCTCTTAGCTCTACGTGTAAAAAAATGACCATAAATAGTGGTGGTCGTATAGCGGTTGCCTCTGGTGGTTTGATTACTATTGGTACTCAAATAGAACCGTGTTTACTTGATGTTGCTAAATCGGCTATTTCAGGCTCTGGATTTGTGTCTTGTAAAGGCTTAGATCCACTAGCTCGTATGCAGCCTCATGGCGCTATTGGCCGGACGTGTTCGCTTGGCGCCTTAGCTCGTGCCTTGATTAATAAGCAGCAATCATTTAGCTGGGCTACTGTTTTTGAGGATGCTGATTTTAAAGATTGGGTTTTTTTACCTAAAGAAAAAGCTGATCAACAATTAACACAAGGGCAATGCCTGGCTCTTAACCCCGGCATAACCATTACTTCGGAAGACCCTGTGGCACGAAAAATTTTTGGTGTTGTGCGGGGCATGTTTGTTGAAATTGGTAGTACTATAAAACAATTAGAGATGCCTCGGACTCGTGCGTTTGAACTGAATGAAGAGAAAGTTTTTCTGGGATTAGGCAGCTTTTTGGAGTGAGTAGGGGCATGGATATGCAAATAGTAGAAAAAATAATTTCGCGCGTTTTTGTTGTAGCTTTTTTTATGGCAGGGCTTTGTTTGACTCTTGGTCCATTGATGGGTAGTGAGAATGCTCAGATAGAGAGAGCTTATAAGGCTGTCGATGTAATTGATGGGCAAGAAGCTGTTGCGGTTAGCTCTGCTGTGGATGAATATGAGGATCGGGCCTCTGTTGTTAATAAAAATAAGGATTCAGCAAGTTTTGTTGATATGAGTCGTTTTAGAAAAGCGTTAAAAAAAATTGCTCAGATCGGGAGTGATTCTCTTAATAAAAAGAATGATATTGTAATTGATCATATTGATCATGGTGATGAGTCGTATGATAATGTCCAAGAGGTTTCGAACGAGGAGGATGGTCTTACGATTGCGGTAGAGCCAGAGATTGTCGCAGCGCCTGTAGTTGTTAATACAGAATTAAAAAATATGCGGACAGGGCTTGCTTCTGAGTTTAAAAAAATTAAGTATGAAAGCACGGATCCTTTGCTTGATAAAAAAATTGATGCTGTTGTCAAGAAGTTTGATCTAAAGCTTTCACAAACACAGAATCGCATTGATGTCATTGCTAAGCGTGTAGATGATGTAGAAAAACAGCAAAAGCAAGTGCTTAATCAAGCTAATAAACTCAAAAAATCTTATGTTAAAGAACGAGTGCGCCGCGAAATTGCTGATGAGGTAATTAAGCAGCAGCTTACAACCGATTAGCATTACGCCGCTTTTTCTCTCAGATCTTCCCTTGGTAGGACCAGCCTGTCACGCTGGCCTTGTAGGTCTTTGATGGTTTTGATCTCGGAGAGTAGCCTTATGAAATGTTTAATAAAATTAATTTTTCTGTTGTTTGGAGTAGTGACTTTTGATGTGTGTTGTGCGCTCAGCGCAAGTAAGCATGGTCAGAGTGCTGCGCTTATCGAGCAGCAAGAGATCGGTAGCGACGGTGTGGTGAGTGATGCTGAGATTGATGCGCTCGTTAAGGAAGCCGTAGCCACGTACCGTCCCGGTAAAGGAGTGGCAGGGAAAAAAAGCATTACTCAGATTGGGTTATCGCCGCAGCTTTACGCCTCATTATACTTCTATGACCCCTTCAAGCAGCCGTTGACAGGCTTGCCAACGCTTCGTCGTTTGAGCAAAGCCTCAGCAGAAGTTGAGTTTTCAGTCGATGCAGCAGAAAATTCTTATGGATCGAGCGGAAGCCGCGAAAATCTGGCGAGCCGTGTGTTTGGTAAAAAAGATATCCAGTTGCAAGATTTAGCGCTTGTGGTGCGGTTGTCAAATAATAATCCAGCGGTTTTAGCTGATATTGCTGTTGGTCATAATTTTACTGATTTTGGCCGCCTCGCACCTCTTCCCGTAGAATTTGAAGCGTTTACGCACCGTGAGCAGGTGCAGCTGGGTGCCAGCGTTGCGCTGTTTGAAAATAGCTTGCGCTTGAGCTTTGGGTTGCCGGTAGCGGTGGGCAGCAATCAATTGAGCCTTGCAAATGATGGCTTGCTCCAACGTAAAGTTGGTGCGGCTGTGTTAGCCGGCGATTTTAAAGATTATTCATTGTCGCAGTTTATTGATGCGCTTGCTACCGACATGAAGATGAAATCAAAAATTGGTGAGCGTGTAACAAATTATGGTCTGGGGCAGGGCTTTGTCGGGGCTACGTATCAGCTTCCTTTTGATAGCCTTGAGCAAGCACAAATTGGCTTACAGCTCTACATGCCAACAACCACGCAGCCCGATGCAAATCGTGTGTGGCCAGTTGAGCTTGGTGTGAATAATGTGGCGCTCGCCGCCAACATTGATTTATTGTGGGAGCAGCAGCGTTATTTTAATCCATATTTTCATGCTGATGGTCGTTTTAATTTGGCATCCAAAGCAACACGCCGCGTGCCGCGCTTGGTGTCAAAAGGTGGTACCGCAACGGTACAGGAAAGAATGGCTCTGGGTAATTGGGTGCAATATGCTGGCGCCGCACCAGCTAATGATTTTAATGATGAAATTGAAGCAACTGTACGCGGCTTTTCTGATTTTAGCTCCGATGTGAATTGGCGCTTGGGGCACAGCATGACGCTGCAGGTGGGTAATATTTTTGAGCGCGTGATTGGTCGCGGCGGGTATCTGGATCTTGCGTATCGCTTTAACATAAAGCTTAAAGATCAAGTGCTGGGTGTGCAGCCTGCGGGCAGTTACCACACCGATCCTCTTGTGGTAAATAGTGACGAAATTGCACATCAGCTGCGCCTAGGTTATGGGTATCATTTTACAGAAAATTTTCGCTTGAGCGTGCTGGGCTCATTGGTGTTTGCGGGTAAAAATGTGGCACAAGTATTAGGTGTATCTGCGTTGTTTGGCTTTAGCTTTTAACGACAGCAAAGCGTTTTCTTTTTGCGGAAACCTGGTATAATTTTCACAACAATAATTGTGAAAATTATACTTGTGGAGAGCTTGTGTCATTGTGGACATTGCCCAATCTTATTTCAATGCTACGCATCGTATTAACGCCGGTGATCATTGCATTGCTTATGCAGAAGACTCAAACATCCTTTTGGGTGTCTGTTGGGCTATTTACCATTGCAGCATTGAGTGATTATTGGGATGGGTACTTTGCCCGCCGCTTGCGCAACGTCTCTGCTTTTGGTGCATATCTTGATCCATTGGCAGATAAAATTTTGGTACTGGGTGTTTTTGCGGCGTTTGCTTATGACGGCATAATCACGCCAGCGCTATTTCTTATTTTTGCGAGTCGCGATGTGTTGTTGACGGGGTTGCGTAGCATTGTGGCGGCGCGAGGCTTTACCTGGCAGACCTCATACGTGGCAAAGTCGAAAACAGTTTTGCAATTTATTGTGCTCTATGGTGGTTACGGTGTGGTGGCTACACGGCTTGGCCTTATCCCATTGCCATTGCAGATAGTACATAACATTTTTTTATGGATTGTTTGGGCCATTGCAGCATTGACCTTGTACACGGCTGTTGATTACCTCGTTCGTTACCGCGATACCATCGAATTATTAATTATTAAAAGTACAATGTTAATTCCCATTGATAAAGCCTTGCTGGGCATTGCAACGTTGGGCTTTGCCTGGGTGCGCGTGCCAGCACCTGGCACGGTGGCGAGTATTATTGCCACGGTGGTTGCGTATTTTGCACTGCCATTTTTTGGCATGTTTAACCCGTGGGTTGGTCTTGGGATTGGCATTTTATTTTTTGGCGGCTGGGTTTCTGCATCACGAGCTGCGCACATGTTGCACAATCAAGACCCGGGCATCGTGGTGAT
>CAMATL010000035.1 GCA_945861145.1 candidate division TM6 bacterium GW2011_GWF2_37_49
CCTCAAAATACTGTAGTAAAAAGATTTGCAGATCAGGCTGATGTTCTTATGGCGGCGTTTTTGCCTCATACACAAGCAGTAACTGATGTAGCTGACAATGGTATGAGTCCTTGGGCAAGCCTTTTTATTAGTAAAATAATTTTACTAAAGCGCAGCTTTATTGTGCGCCTTCAGGCTACAAAGGGGATGCTAGCTGATAAAACGAGCCAAGCTATTTATTTTAAACATAGCATGTTGTTGCAAGATCCTCAGTTTAATGAAGCGACTATGTTGCCAAGCTTGCATACCTATGTGAGCCGTTATGAAAATTTAGTTATGCGTTTTTTAGCTAATCAGATCCCATCAGAGCTTGATTTTTATTGTGAGCACTATGCATTGCTTGGCCATTTGCGAAGCCTAGTTACTAAGGTTGCTCCTAGCGATATATACAGCTGGAGAACATATATACTGCCGCGTAGGGGTGCAGGCCTGTATGTTGCTACAATTAGTTCTATGATTGAAGTTCTCGAAAGTATTGAACTAACATTGAAAAATGATGACGGCATCATAACTGCAACACAAAATTTTCTTGCTGGCTTGCTTGGTGGCAATGCTGGTGTTGCCGCTGGAAACCAGGCTGGTATAACAGCTGATCAGCTTAAGTCAATTTTGAGCGGTGGCGGAAATGCTAAAGATACTATGGTTCGCTTGGCTACTTCTTTTAGCCCATTAGTTCTTAATGCTCTAATGAATTGGAGTAATGGCGGTGCCGCCCCTGTGGGCTTACAAGCTCCTGAATTAGTAGCTGCGACTAAGAAGAAGGACCTTGGAAGCTTTGGGCTGTTAGCACAACAAAATCCAGAACTTGCTCAGAAAATACAAGCTGGCGTTCCAACATTTCTCGCTTCGATTGTGAATAGCAATTAGTTGCTATAATTTTGTAATTAAATAAAAAAGGGCGGGTGCGTATTTCGCGCACCCGCCCTTTTTAGTAGCTACTTTTCAAACAACTTATACAGATAAGCAAATTCATGGTTCTTATCTTGTACCGAGCCATCAGGCATATTGGTCGGATAAGTTTTTATTTGTGTTTGACCAAGCGTAAAACCATTTCTGATAGCTGCTTGTTCTATCCAGTTATCCTTGGCTACTAAAAAAGCGAAACCTGGATACCCTTCTTTTTTGGCAAAATTAGTTAATTGTGAAATAAGTGTTTTTCCTAAATTGAGATTGCGAAACCCTTCTTCTATGAGGGTATTAGTTGAATAGGCGCAGCTTGATAATGAGAGAGCTATGCTTGCTTGATCTTTTGTTAAAAAATCATAAATGCCGGTTAAATATTCAGCATCATCTTTTTCTGCAGGTGCGTTGGATAGCGGCGTAATAGCCGAGATGCCAATAATAATATCTTTAAAGGATGCGACAACTATGGCGCTGCCAGGTCGGGCATATGTTTTTTCTAAGCCTGCAACGCGTTTATCAATAGTTGCGAGGTCTGCTTTGGTAAAACCAGCGTTATAAAAAAATGGTTCGCCGGCAAAAAATGTGTAGTACATCTGGCAATATTTACGTAGCACTGCGCGCGTTTCTTCATCAGGACTTGCAAAACGTGTTGCTGGGTAAAGCACGTATCTAATCGCGTCATGGTTGAAGTTGCCAAGCATTGAGGCAATATCAGTTCTCAACGCGCGCATGCCATTGCGAAAAAGCTCTTGGACGGGAAAGCTGTAATTTACTAATCCCTGCTTACTTAAATCAAAAAGAACATTTCGCAAAAGCAGCTCTGTCAGCCCTTTTTTATCTGTGGTGCGAATGCTGTCGAGTGATACATGCGATGAGGTGAGGTCTGATTTGCCAGCAGCGATTCCAGCCAGCGAATCGGTTTCTAATTCAATAGCCATGTAGAGCCATTTATTGGGGTCTCTTTGGAGGTAGGGATAAAAAGCTTCCATCGGGAGATTTTGCTCAAAACAAAAGGCGGCTACTCTTTCTGAGTCGTTCTTGGTTGCCTTTTCATAGTAATATGAGGCATTCAATTGTCCAAGTAGGCCGAAGCAAAGGATTAAGTTTTTGTACAAAGAGATACGCATAGAAAGCTCCTTTTTTATGATGTTTCAATGGTATGGTCTTGTGATGGTAGCCGACGGCGCCATTTTAGCCAGTTTTTTTTAAGCATGCTTGTTTGATTTAGTGAATCAAAGAAAAATTTTTGGTATATTTAGATTTGTAAAAATTTGCAAAATATATATTTTCTAACTGAACTAAGGATTGTGCATGTTGTACCACTTGGCGCAGCTCCTGCAGCCGCATTACGGTTTTCTCAATGTTCTTCACTACGTGAGTGTTCGAGCAATTGGGGCTTTTTTGAGTACGCTGCTGGTTTCATTTATTTTTGGTAATTGGTTTATTCGTGTTTCACAAAAATTTTTTCGATCAAAAGCGCGGGAGTGGACTCCTGATACACATTTAGTTAAAAATGATACACCTACAATGGGTGGTTTATTCATGATTGGGGTATTTTTAATTAATGCCTTGCTGTGGGCTAATCTTGCCAATATTGGCGTGTGGTTATTTATCTGGTGTGTTGTGAGCTTTGGGGCGATTGGATTTTTTGATGACTATCTTAAAATCAAACAGCGCAAAGGGATCTCCAGTAGTCTCAAATTTAGACTACAGCTTTTAGCTAGCCTTCTTACGGTTGGTGGTTGGTATTGGTTTTTAGCGCCGCCAACAAGTCTCTGTATTCCCTTCATAAAATCTTTTACTCCAGAGTTGTTGTGGCTTATTATTCCTTGGGGGATGTTTGTTTTGATTGGTACGAGCAATGCAGTTAATTTGACTGATGGCTTAGATGGCCTGGCTACTGGTCCATTGATTGCTAATTTTGGTTCGTTCGCGCTGATTTGTTATTTGGCTGGTCATAAACACTTTTCTAGTTATCTCTACATCCCCTATGCAGGCAGCGCAGAGATTGCAATTTTGGCAACGGCGCTTGTAGGAACGCTCCTTGGATTTTTGTGGTACAACTCCTACCCCGCACAAATTTTTATGGGTGATGTTGGCTCTCTGCCATTGGGAGCATCGCTAGGCTTTGCAGCATTGATGGCTCGGCAAGAATTTTTGTTAGCGATCACCGGCGGTATTTTTGTAATGGAAACGCTTTCCGTCATAATCCAAGTTGCTTCATATCGTCTTTGGGGCAAGCGTGTGTTTCGTATGGCACCTATTCATCATCACTTTGAATTAATGGGCTGGCAGGAAACTAAAATCACGGTTAGGTTCTGGATTATTTCTATGATTTTAGCTGTTCTTGCCCTGCTGACGCTCAAATTGCGTTAAACATTTTTCACTGGTAAAAACAACAAAAGTTGTTAGGCTCTTACTCAATTGTGCGTGCACTGGTGCGACCAGCGCGACTGGTTCGACCAGTGCGACTGGTGCGACCAGTACGAGAAGAGAAGATTTTTTAGTGTGCTAAGGTTTATCCATGGAAGAAATACTTGCTCAGCTATCATCGATAAAACAGGCGTTTCAACAGGACCTGCAAAAAATTCAATTGCTTAGAGAATTTGACGATCTAAAGATAAGTTTTTTGGGCAAAAAAAGCCCTCTGCAAGGGTTGCTTGCTGGCATGAAAGAATTGAGCGTTGATAATCGCCGCACCGTAGGGCCTGCATTGCAAGAGCTGAAAGGCTTTTTGGAATCGACGATTGAAGAAGCACGGCAAGCGTTTATTGAACGCAAGGCGCGCACAGCTATTGAAAAAGAACAAAATTTTGATGTGACTGCTTACAAGCCTGGTGCGGTCCATGGCAGGCTACATCCGTATTCACAAGCTGTTGAAGAGATCGAAGATATCTTTATTTCTATGGGCTATGAGATTCTTGATGGGCCTGAGCTTGAGACTGATTTTTATAATTTTACCGCCCTCAATATTCCTCAAGACCACCCAGCACGCGATATGTATGATACCTTTTGGACAAACAAAAAATCGATGCTAATGCGCACCCATACATCGCCTGTGCAAGTGCGTTCAATGCAAACATTGGAGCTGCCTCTTGCAGCAATTGTACCGGGACGAACCTACCGTCATGAAGCTGTAGATGCTACGCATGATTTTATGTTTATGCAGTGCGAAGGGTTTTTCATAGATAAAAATGTGACTATTGCGCACATGTTTGCTACGGCACAAACCTTTCTAAAGCAGTTATTTAAAAAAGATGAACTTGACATTCGGATACGACCTGGATTTTTTCCGTTTGTAGAGCCAGGATTTGAAATTGATATGCGGTGTCCATTTTGTAGCCAAGGCTGCTCTGTGTGCAAGCGATCAACCTGGATGGAAGTGTTTCCTGGCGGCATGATTCATCCAAACGTCCTAAGGGCCGGTGGTATTGATCCTGATGTGTATTCAGGTTTTGCTTTTGGATTTGGGCTTTCGCGCCTCGTGATGCTGAAATACAGCATTGATGATATTCGCCATTTATATGGCGGTAAGCTGAAATTTTTGGAGCAATTTTAAGATCTTAAAAAAAGAGAGAAAAAGGGGAGTTAAGTATGATAATGAAGGCGATTATACCCGCCGGTGGCCTTGGTACGCGCTTTTTGCCCGCGACAAAAAGCCTGCCAAAGGAGATGCTGCCGATTTTTGATAAGCCTGCGATTCAATACATTGTTGAAGAAGGTATAAAATCGGGCATTAAAAATTTTGTTGTTGTTACCGGTCGCAACAAAAGCGTAATTGAAGATCATTTTGATATCCATCCTGAGCTTGAGGCTTTCCTTCGTACTAAAAATAAGTCTGAGCTGATGGATGGCATTTCTAAGCTTGTCACCAACTCAAATTTTATTTATGTGCGCCAAAGAGAACCACTTGGTCTCGGTCATGCGGTTTGGTCTGCAAAACATGTGATTGGTAACGAGCACGTGGCGGTATTCCTGCCTGACGATATCATCATGGGCAAGACGCCAACCATGGCTCAGCTTATTCAGATTGCCTTACAAGAAAAATGCAATGTAGTTGCTGTACAAGAAGTACCGATGGATGAAGTTTCGCGTTACGGGATCATTGGCGTGCGCAAGCAATTTTCGCCTAACCTTTTTCAGGTTAAAGAGTTGGTAGAAAAACCACTAATGTCTGAAGCGCCATCAAACTTGGCTATCGTTGGACGCTACGTGCTGTCACCAAAAATTTTTGCTGTACTTGATCAACAGCATCTTGGTGCGGGTGGAGAAATTCAACTTACCGATGCGATCCAAGAATTGTTGTTATCTGGCGAGAAAGTTTTTGCTTATAAAATTCAGGGCGAACGTTACGATATCGGTACGCCGCTAGGGCTTTTAAAGGCTAATCTTGATTACGCATTACGCCATCCAAGGCATGCTGGGGTAGTACTTGAATACCTTAAGGGCCTCGATAAAGAATTTGTTGTTATGCAGGGCAAAGCGGAAGCACTTAACAAGCCAGCAAAAACACTTGTGTTGTAAAAACTCAATCACTCATGTGCTTCGAGGCGCAGCTTGATGCTACTCCTCACGATGAGCGTGGGCTGTGTAGTTTTTGACTGAATGTCTAGCCCTTAATAGATGATGTTTGAGTTGTAAATTTATCCCGCTCATCCTGAGGAAGCCCGAGAGGGCTGTCTCGAAGGACATGAGCGGAGCAAGAAAACAAAACAGGCCGGAGAAATTTCTCCGGCCTGTTTTTCATTGTGCAATCTCAATAAAAACTAGAACTTTTTGATACCGCGTAGGTGCCAGTATGCAGATATTAGATCTTGTGATCCGCTGATAACCACGAGGCCATCACGTTCATCAACACTTGCCTTTGCTAAATCAAAAGCTTCTTCAAGTGTTACGCAAGCGCGAGCTTTAACATTCATGTCTTTAGCTATGCTTGCCAACAACTCGGCACTGTGTCCTTCAATACCATTTGCGTTAGCTGGTAACTCTACGAAGAGCATTGAACCGTTAACTTTTTTGAGCAAGTATCTTACAAGTTTAAGCGCTTCAGTAGGATCGATTGCTTTGCTGAGTGCCATAACGATATTCAAGCCCTTGAGTGGTTTTTGGTAATGCAGCAAGCGGATACCAAGAAATAAGTTGTTGAGTGCATCAATGTTGCTTGCATTATCAAGTAAGATGCTTGGTTTTTCTTTATCTAAGAATTCAAAGCGTCCTTTAAGTAGATCAAATTGCTCAGTCCAAAAACCTTTAAGGGTCTTGATTGGATTGAGCTCAGAGTTGCGCTTTGCTTCCAACGTCGGACGACCGCGGCGACCTTTTTCGGTAGCCAGGAGGTTGCCACGTAGAAATGGTGAAAATTTACTTTTTATATCTTCTGCGTAAATTTGCGCAATGCGTTCGCCGAGTGATGCGATGCGGCCATATAGTTGTTCATAGATGTATGGAAGCGCAGAAAGCTTACGGATAGGCATCGCCCAGAGCACCTTGTGCTCATCGGCAATAGTTTTCATTTTTTGTAATCTAATTTTGCTTTGTTCTGCTGAGATAAACCATGAACCAGGTTTAGCGATTTCAAGCATTTCAAAGGCGATATGGTCAAGATCAGATCCCAAGATGCCTACTTGGTCATCAGCAACGCGTGTTAGAGCCGCTATTTTTGGTGTTAGCGAGCATAATGCATCGAGTCTGCCGCCGTAACCAACTTCAAGTACTGCTACATTTAGTTTTTCTCTGGTGAATTGTACGAGCGCAGCCATGTGTAGCAATTCATACGCTGTTGCGCTGATATGTTCTTGTTCAGCAACGTTAATGACGTCGTTAAGAACATCGGCAAACGCTTTGTTTGTAATTTGTTCAAAGTTACTAGCGATGCGTTCATTGAAGTTAAGAAGATGTGTTGAGTAGCTTGTCCCCACTAAAAATTGCTCTTCTTTAAGCAATTTTGCGGCGAAATGAATGGTAAGACTCTTACCATTAGTACCACAGACAAGAATAAGGTCTATTTTTGAGGAAGGGGTATCAAGCGCTTTATCGAGCTGCCTCATGCGCATTACTGCAGATTCACTATATTCATAAGGTTTTAGTGCACTGAGATGATCAATGATCTCATTATAATTCCGAACCTTACCAAGCGCGCTACTGTCAGATTTTTTTCGCGCTTGCTCGACCGATGTTAACATATCTCCAATCCTTTTTGTTAGCCAGTATGGCGTTGTGCATATTTCGCGCGAAAAATTCAACATGAGAAGCGCGCGTGTATACAATTACATTGCTTTTTGGAAAAATAATCCAGCTTGCATTAAATACATTAATTTAGGTTCGCATAAAGTTCAATTTAAAAATTAAGTCATGCTGTGAATCGTACGTAATATTTTTAAAATTGTCAAATAATGCATTATCAATTTTCAATGAAAACGCTTGATTGAAAAAAATAAGCAGCTGCCTTGCTCATGAGTATTTTTTTGTAAAAAACATTTGCGCGAAAATTTCTTCTTTCTATTTGGCAAATTAAATGACGCGTGCTATAACCAGCTATTAAATTTTATGGCGGCATAAATCTGGTGAAGTAGAATTATGCGAGGGCGTTGGTGTGTTTTTAGTTTTACAAAAGACATGTTCTTGCCGACGTCGTGCCCGACTTGATCGGTTATCCAGGCTATATAACTCACTATTTTATAGAATGTGTGTTTTATAACTTGGCATGTAAAATTTAAATGTAAGCTCTATTTTTTTAGCGGATTTTTATATTCAGGCTGGATCCGCGATCGGAGTCGGGGACGACGTCGGCGGGTATATGCCTTGTGTAGGAATTTCAATCCGAGAGCATTCTTGAATGTTTTTAATCCGTTGACTCAAAGTATATAGACAATGATTTATCGAAAGTATTTGTAGTTATGAGCGTCAAAAAATTGTTCGATGCAATTGATCAAGATGAAGTATCTCGAGCGTGGGATATGATTCAGACAGCAACTAAAATTACCTTGCTTACTCACTATAATCCTGATGGTGATGGTGTTTCTGCTTGTGCAGCATTGGATCATATTTTGCAAAAATTTGGCAAATCGGTTGAGACCGTCTACCCAACCCCACTGAAAGTGGCTATTAAGCGTCAACCGCATAAAGTTTTGATTAATCGTCATGAACAAACGCCAGATCTCATTATTATTTGCGATACCGCTAATTATGACCGTTTATATTATCCGGCTGAATTTCAAGAAATCCCTTCCATCAATATTGATCATCATGCAAGCTCCTCAATTAAGCCGACACTTAATTTTGTTGATCCGATAGCACCAAGTACTTGCGATTATCTGTATCGCATCCTTATGGTACTAAACCCTGACTTAATTGATCTGCGTGTAGCTGAGTGTTTGTTGTACGGTATTTTGTATGATACTCAGTGCTTTTCGATTCAATCTGTTGATGCTCAGGTGTTGCGCATTGCAGCAGACCTTGTTGAGCGTGGTGCAGCCTATGGCACACTGTCACAAGAACTCAAGCATAATAAAAACGAACAGGCTATCAAGCTCTGGGGCCAAGCGCTTTCTACCGTCGCTCACAATACTTCCGGTTCGGCTGCTTGGTTAGTTGTGCATCAAAAAGATTTGTGCACATTGGGGCTGAATGTTGAAGCGCTGGCTGGGCTTGAAAATTTTATTGCACAGCTTGCGAGTGCAGATGTAACGATGCTCTTTTATGAAGATGAGCAAGGTCGCAGCAAAGTGTCATTTCGCGGCAAGCGCTCAGATGTGAATGTAGTAGCGCAAAAATTTGGCGGCGGCGGTCACAAATTCGCGGCCGGCCTTATGTCAAAAGTGCCGCTTAATGAATTAGTTGCACAGGTTACTGCTTGTTTTGAGTAGATCTTAATTCTGTAATTAAAATAGCTAAAGGCTGCGAAAGTTAATTCCTTCGCAGCCTTTAGCTATTTTAATTGTCGAGTATGGCATTAAAAAATATGACTAGGCTCTGTTGAGTTTTTAAAAAAATAGATTTTTATACATGACAGTATCAAGAAAAATGTCTTAAATTCACCAAATTTTAAGAGATACTACCATACAAGAAGAGTATATTAATGAAGTTTCCTGGTACAAAATAATGATTTTTTTAAAGTCGCGACGTGATATTTATTTATGCAAAAAAATTAGAACATCAAAATATTTTTGGAGTAATGATATGGTTGCGTTAAAAAGTCAACAGAGCCCATTCAAACTCATAGACAAAAAACACTTGCCAAAAACACTTTGTTATGCTGAATTATCGACAAGTTCTTTAACCAATAAAAAAAGGAGAGTGTGTATGAACAAACGTACCAGCATTGTTGCGCTGGCAGTGTTTTCCATTGCTACCGTACCGTTAGTCAAGGCCTTTGATCCGGCTACTATTCTTCTTGGTGCGCTTGTGGGCGCTGGTATTAACAAAGCAATTGATGGAGCAATTCATCTTTTATCTCCATCAAAAAGTGACGAGGAGTATACAGCTAATCATGCCCGGTTTAGTGCTTGCACCAAGAAAGACTTTCTTGATAAGATTGAAGTTGCGCGTGACCATCTAGAAGGAGGTGCCTTCTATTTTCTTACACAACATGAACTGTATAGATATCCAAATTTTATTGCCGCTCTTAAAGAGACTTTTCCGGAGCATTATGCAGAGTATATAAAAAAACTTATGCAAATCTTGAAAGATACACCCAACGCGGTTATTGTGCGCGGTTTTGAAACAGATCACGTGTACCACAAATGCAAACGTTTTCTCCAGAATGACGCCAGAGATTTTTCTGAATTTTATGAACTAATAAAAAAACTATACGCGCAAGTACTGGCTCAAGAAGAAGAAACCGCTGCTTTGAAGGCACAGAATGTTATATTGCAAACAGATTTATGCCCATCTGAAACCGCTGTAGAGAAGGCAAGTGATGAATAAAAAGCTAGTCCTGTCCTTAGTATTTCTGTGCTTAAATGCGTCACTATTTGGTGAAGGCTTTGTTTCTAATACCTTGGTAGCGACATTACACGGACCACTAGAACCTATAGGTAGAATCTACCCTGGGCTTGATGCCTATTCACTTAATGAGCAAGGAAAAATTGATCTTGCCCGTATTGTTGCAAGGCAAACTTCTGAAAAGTACCTCTACAATATGATAGAGCTTGAGGGCGGCACTAAAATTTTTGGTGATTATGATCAGTTGTTCTACTGCCCTAATCGAGATGCATGGGTAAAGCTGGTTGAGCTCAATGAGGGCGAAGACTCCGTCTATTCATATGCAAAGAAAAAGCCATTACTTGTATTAAGCATCAAACAAGTTGACACAGCGATATGCAATATTCGCACAGGCATTCACCGCATTTCACTCGATAAATATGGCGTCTATTTTGTTTCCAAAGATCTGATTCTCGTACACAATTTTGCAATGCTGTTGCCATCGCTTGGAGCAATTTTTTTGGCACATGCAGCAGATTTTGCGGTAGCGGCGGGGTTGGCTCTAGTAACAGGGTATATTACCGAAAAGGTATCTGAAAAAGTTATTCCATTGGTGCAAAATAGTCTGTGCAGCAGCCCAAATGTGGAAGCGGTAAGTAAGTTAGCGGCACCAAAAATTGATTCCGATCAGAAAAAAAATATACCACCAAGTACACCTCCGCCGGGCAATGGTGGTGGGCCTGAAAATATTGCTAAAATAGGACCAATTTTAG
>CAMATL010000036.1 GCA_945861145.1 candidate division TM6 bacterium GW2011_GWF2_37_49
GTGAGCCAATTCTTTTGCATGCAAATAGGTATTGACTGGTGTTGCCACTGCATGCAGCATCCAGGCTGCATAGTAACCAACGTAGAATTCAACACTATTTTCGTAGTAAATAATCACTCGATCATGCGCTGTTACACCTTGACGCTGAAACGTTCTGGCCACTTGTTGAGCTAAGCCGTACAGCTGCTCATAAGTAACTACACGATCAGGAGATTGTAACGCCACCCGGTCAGGAAATTTTTGGTACGCTTGTAACAATAGATCACCAATAAATATTGGCTCTCCATTAACCATACAGGAAGCTTTGGCTTTCTCAAAGATTTCCCGCTCCTGTTCTTGCTTCCCATTTCCTACCAAGTACCGTACTTGATTTAACAGCGACATATGATCTCCATTAGATAGGACTATTCAATTTCTTCATCTACCTGAATCACGCTGACCGGACACATGTCCGCAGCCTCCCGGACCATCTCTGATTCGGTATTCGGATCGGCTGCATCAATGACACGGGCAACGTCGGTTACTACGAAAACCGACGGGCAGATCGCTTCGCATGAACCACAGGAAATACATCCCGGCACAATACGAACCTTTTTGATTTTTTTTACTACGCTTATTCTAGGTAGCATGCTAAAAACCTATATTGTTTTGTTTAGTTGCGATCAGATGGCTCATTTTTTTTATCTTTAGCCAAATCGCGATCATAGGCACTCAAGGAGCCATAGATATCGGTACCCTTATCGGAGCCACAGCCGGTTGCACAGCTGCCACAACCACCAGATGAGCATCCGCTGCCGCAACCACCATCTTCATCATCACAATCATCGTCATCGTCATGATCATCATCTTCGTCGTCTTCGTCATCTTCTTCAGCAGTTGCCATTACCAATTGCTCAAGCATAACTTCAACATTAGCCAAGTCGCCTTCTTCAAGCGCAGCTGACATATCTTCAATCACAACATTGAAGCCTTCTTGTGAAGCAGCTAGCTCTTCGATGACGGCACGCTTAAATTCTTCAGTAGATAATACTTCTTCAGATGGATCTAGAAGTGAGTTCAAAAGCTCTTTTGCTTTTTTAGCATCGGTAACTTTGGTGATGTCGGTTAATGCTTTAAGTTGAGTCTTAAGGAAATCGATATCTCCCTCAGTATCTTCCATTAGCTGTTCAGCTTGACCTGACAAAAGCTCATGTACGTGATGTAAGCGCTTAGATTGGGCGGCATTACTTGCTTTAAGCTTTTTATCAATTTGGCTTAGAAGAGATGTAAAAGCACCAGAACAGGTCGCTTTAGCCTCTACCTGACGCTCCAATAAAAACTGTGTTTGTTCGATAAGTGCATGCAAACGGTTAGACACGGGAGATTCCTTTAAAAAGTCGTTAAAAATAGAAAAAGCACAGCAGAGAACGTACAGAAAAAACTAAGTTTTCTCAAGCCCTATGGCAAACAAGACCTTTTTGTACCATATTTATTCCAATCTGAAACAATCAGTGAAAATATAATACAAAAAAGTAACCATTAGACTGCCTAAGCTTTTTAATAGCCTCAAAGAAAAAATCTGTCATTTTGATAAGCAGTGATTTATTGAGCTTCTTTTGAAACTACCCAGTTCGCACTTCTCGATACATTTTACTCTACGAGCAAAACACTCGAAGCGAACGGGTCTTGAGACTCTCTTGCCCGTCCGTCTCGAGTGTTTCGCGTAGCACCTCTATGCGTAGCGAAATGTATCGAGAGATACGGACGTAAAACACGCCAATAGCCCGCCTAGAAAGAGGTCTATTGAGCAATAACGCTCAGCTTAACAATAAATCAATGTCTTTTTTTGTAATCATGCTCTTAGTCTTGTTTTCCGCTTGTTCCATAACTTCACTAAACAGTTTTTGCTTTGTTTCTTTGAGGGTCATCATCTTTTCTTCAATGGTGTGATGCATCACCAAACGAGTAATAAATACTTTATTTTGCTGCCCGATACGATGTGAACGATCTGATGCTTGATTTTCAACGGCAGGATTCCACCAAGGGTCGACATGGAAAACATAATTAGCGCGCGTTAAATTAAGACCAACGCCACCAGTTTTTAAGCTAAGCAGAAGAACCGCTACCCCTGCATCATTAGCTTGAAATGATTCAATGATTTTGCGCCGATTAGGCATAGATGTCTTCCCATCAATGCGAGAGTAAGCAATGCCTGCCTTTTTAAGCGCCAGTTCAATCAAATCTAGGCACACGGTAAATTGCGAAAATACCAGTGCAGCATTACCTTCTTGCGCAATACTATCAAGACTACTTGTAAGATAATCAATCTTAGGAGAAGGTGATTCTTTTGTTATATCAAGCATCTGCGGCGAAATACAAATTTGTCGCAGCCTCAAAATAGCCGTCAACGCTATGATATTTGCTTGCCCTGCAGTTTTCATTTCGTATGCCTGATCAATAAGTCTTTTTACTTCTGCAATTGTTGTTGCATAAACTTTTTGCTGCTTTTCAGCCATATTCAAAAATACGTTTGATTCTACTTTTGGTGGCAAGTCATGGAGAATAGCATCCTTGGTTCTACGCAGCACGAAGGGATGTGTTTTTTTTATAAAGTTGTCATGCGTTCCTTCTTGAACGCAACGCATAAATAATTTGTACGCTGGTAAAAGCCCTGGCAAAGCCACATCTACAATAGAATGGTATTCGCCCAGATGGTTCTCAAGTGGTGTTCCTGTAAGCGAAATCGTAAAAATGCTTTTGAGCTGACGCACCGCTGCAGTTCGCGCTGCCTCAATATTTTTTATTGCTTGGGCTTCATCTAAAATGAGCACATGAAATTGCATTGTTCTTAATGAATCAATATCAAGTCGCACACGATCATACGTCGTCAACACAACATCAAAATCATTAAAATCGTTATTTCGTATGGCACCGGTATATGCCATTACTCGCAGTGAAGGGTAAAAAACCTCCAGTTCATGCTGCCAATTAAAAACAAGTGTTGGCGGCACCACGATAAGGTGTGGCCCAGCACTCGCACCGCGATTAGCAATTATACCCTCAGCTATCCCACCCAAAAAAGCAATGGCCTGAATTGTTTTTCCAAGCCCCATATCATCAGCCAAACAAGCACCAAAGCGATTTTTATACAAAAATGCTAACCATCGATAACCATCCTTTTGGTAATCACGTAAGGTTCCGGCAAACTGCTTTGGTAGTGCAATTTTTTCAATTTTTTCAAAATTAGAAAGACGCGCTAGCAGCTGCTCATCTTCATCAGACAACGTTACTGTAGCACCACTTTGACGCAACTCAAGTAGATCAAGCACGCGCAGCCGAGGAATTTGTACAATGCTATTTTTATCCTGAGCTTTTATCCCATCGCCCTGCAGCATAAACATGCGGGCAAGCATTTTTATAATTTCTTGCGATTGTGGATCAAGAATCTTGATGCAATCGGCCGTTTCTATCAGGTTGCCATCACTTGAATACAGCACTTCGCGCTGTTTATCTGTAAGCGTAATACCATCAGCCATAATGTGTGGCGCAATATCAAGCCAATCTGAACCCCCACGATTAAATGCTTTTACAGAAACATCCAATACCAACGTTTCTAACCGCTTATTATTAAGGCGCAGCTCAATATTATCAGCATCAAGAATCTTTTTAAGCGTGGTTAGTTGTAGATAAAACAGCGTCAATGGCAATGTAAATGAAGGAGTCGATTGTGATTCATCAAAGCAGGAGCTGCCAAATACCGATGCAACAAGCGGCAATGCTCGCCATAGCACAGTAGGATTTAGAGCCACACGCTTAAATTCACCATTACTAATGATAAGCATTTCTTTAGTTGGTAGTTCGATTATTTTTCGAAACGCCGCAAAATAACGCTTAATTTCTACATAACGTTTTGCACCATCAACTGAACGGCGCAAATTAAGAATGGCAGCCTTCGTAATATCATCAGCTTCTTGAGGCGTTTTTGCGCAAACCAATAAAAAGAGCGTTTTAATGATCATCTCGCGACGTTTTTTAGTACGCAACCAAACAGGCAAATCATCATTAATCATCTGTATATGGTCCATCAATTGAGCATATACACTGGTTTTTTGCCCATCAACAGTAGCCTGTAAAGTTAAAGTGATCGATTTGCTTTCTGCGTCGATCACACCATCAACAATGTATGCCAAGCTTTGCAGCTGTGGCGTAACATTATCCCCAAGCCGCTTGATGATAAATAAGGCCGCAAAAGCATTAAAGTTTTTTTCTGGGTACTCAAGAGGATAACGCTCATTAAACTCTGCACACTTTAACGATAAAGGCTGGCTAATGATGTCAAAGTCAGCCTTCACATTATAATCGCCAGATCCATTACCATCGCTGCTACGGCTTTTTCTATCAAAAAGGATATATTCAACCCAGCGCCATGCAAACGTAATACCAATTGGCAACAATACCTTAGAAGTCATATCAACAACAAGTTCATTGCCAATTCGGACTAAACTCTCTAAAAGAACCCCTTTTTCAGTCGAAGCAATTCTTCGCGCATTTACCGTGTTATCAACCAAATCTAATTCAGTGATTGCGGTTAGCGAATCAACACCATTCCAAATCACATCAACTGGCCCCTCAGCTGTATGAATGGTGATGCCATACATAGGTCGTTTTTCATAATGGAGCAATTGAGACAATCGATCCTCGGTGCTTATCGCCATCATGGTTGGCATACATAACGATGCCTCAATCGATAATACGCTAAAATCTCGCGGTCCTAATTTTTCTTGGCCTCGCATAAAAACAACCAAAAAGCTTGGATTGATTGGATATTGTCTATGTGCCGGCAACAAGTGAATAGTGATCAGTCCATTGTTTTTCATGTTATCGGTTAGTACAGGCAAAGGTTTTTCTGGTTGAGCAGGCGGCGGATTAAGTTCTTCGCGAGCAGCCAACAGCGCACAAATAATGTGCTTGCAAATACGCTCTATTTGCCATGCAAGGCAGGTACATAAACATCGCAGGGATTCATTCATAAGCTTAATAGTTACACGATACTCTTTTGAGCCACGTATGAGAGCTATTAAGCGCCCCTCGTTTTGCTCATCCCAAGTAAAAGACTCAATCCGACCCTCTGAGTAGTAGGTGCGCCCTCGATGAAAAGTTTTTTCATCGGTAAGCATACTGATTGCCTGTGCTGTATTTTTGTGCAATACGTCAAAAAGTTTATTATTCATAATACACTAACCACCCTACAACCCAGTCAATCAAGATGCTGTGCCTCACCCTATTGCAACTAAACTCATAAAATCATTACGCACAGATCAATACCAAACCTTTAGTCTACTCAGTTTTTAGGCAGGAGTAACTATTGCATTTATTCCGCCATTAAAAACATTGTTATAATGCACATATAAAAATAAAATGCCGGGGTGCTTTTTACGGCATCCCGGCATTTTACATAAACTAGCGCTTGTTAGTTACATCTCTTTCATCCGCTCATGTCCTTCGAGACAGCCTTACAGGCTTCCTCAGGATGAGCGGATAAACAACAAACTCACTCTCTCCAACTCATCCTATCCTTCAACCCGCTCACCCTGAGGAGCAGCTTTCAGCTGCGTCTCGAAGGGTCTTGAGCGGTGCTCAGGATAGTCGAAATATTAAATCTACCTCGAAAGGCATGAGTGTCAAAAACCTCTTACTATCGACTAAAGCATTTCTCAAAAAAGTTAGACTGGCCGCTTTGGCCTTTTTCTTTAAACACCTCACGGGCAATGCGTTGGTGCGAAACACCACGGCTCAAAGAGAAAAACCTCTTAATCTTATTGTCAGCACTAAGCTGTACTGAGCCATCATTGTTTTGACCAACAGCCACTTTGTAGTTAATAAACTTACCAGCCGTATCTCGTTCAAGGCTCGTAAGTTTTTCAAAATGGGTTGCTACAACACTGATACTGTTGCTATAAGTCCCAAAAATAGTTGCTACTTTATAGCCCAAATCAGCACCTTCAGCTGGTGATGTACCACTAAAAATTTCATCAAAGAGCGCAAAGCTAAATTCGTGGTTTTTAGCAATATCTTCCAAGTGATCGCCATATTCAAAGATGCGTCGCGCTTCAGCTTGGAATCGTGATTCTTGGTCAACGATACTGTCCGCAACGTTCATGTACGAGGTAAGATAGGAAAACGGTGTCAGCGCCATGGCCTGAGCAGGCACAACACCAAGACTTTGCCCTAGAATAATTGTAAGCGCAATGCTCTTAAGAATAGTCGATTTCCCTGCGGAGTTTGGCCCCGTTACAACTATGTTTGGCACACGGTGCTGAATGCCAAGATCAATAGAGTTAGAAACCGCTTTGCCAGAATCAATAAATGGACTCCAAAAACCTTCAAGCTGGATAGACGGTGTCGCAGTCTGCTGTACATATGAAGGTAAGCACCAGCTAGTACCATCTTTTTTAGACCCTTTAATCAGCTTTGCCGCGGTTAAAAATGCGTCCAATTCTCCAATGCCAGCCATAGTTGCAGCAAATTTATCTTTTATTGTTGATAGCAAATAATACGCACACAACATATTGCCACGACTAAAAAACAGCTCAAACTGCTCTTCAGAGCCTTTTTCAAAGGTTGATGAATGCAAAAGCTCATTGAGCAGAGCAAGGTCAGAATCATTGTTCATTTGATCTGAAAAGAAGTTTTCAAGGCTTTTAAAGAATGTACACGATCCGCCAAGCTCAGGTGCATGCTTGGTTATTGCTTGTAAAATGCCGTTGGCAGCATCTTCATACCTTGCCACATGCATCAAACGATTTTTCAAAAAATCATCAATCAAAAATTTTGTATGCATGCCCTTAAGCAGGTGAGTGACCATCAATGAGCTGAGCGCTCCCATACCCACGGTCAACGTACCCTTAATCCATCGATTTTCAAGCACTGGAAATGCTTTAAAAATAAGACCCAATGACCCAAAGCAAGTATCTGTTAGAGTGGAAACTGGCTGGCCTCGGTACAGTATTGAAATCCCATCCACCGTAAGAACAGCAGGGCTAATTGTCATGATGCCCGCAGCCATACCCATAGCACTGATGCCAAGCAAGGATTGCAATTCTAGACAAAAGCTACTTCTATTGATTGAATCCCCAATGCCATCCATCTTGGAATAATTTTGCTCCACAAACTGCATAATTTGTTCGGTATCCCATAAGCCGGTAAAAAGTGATTCATGCACCGCCATCTCTTTTAATAAAGCATCTAGCTCATTAAACAATGCTTCATTTTCTACGAGCGTACGAATTACTTGCTGGCGCCCTTCTAGTACCTGAATATCAGCAGTTGGGCGCGCAATAAGGCCACACAGATAAGCCTTGCCAAGCTCAGTGTGTGTACGCCCTTCACTTAAAATACTAGCCAAATGCGTAGCTGGATTTTCTTTACTGCCATACAAAAGGTTAAGATCTTGGTTTGTGGTTTTATCAAGCACTGATTGATTCATCCATGCTGCATTATTACCTTTTTCAGCACCGGCAATAATTTTAAACGCCCGTTTTCTTTTATCATGCAGCTGAGGATTTGTGATCGTCTCAGTCAAAAAATTATAAAATGCATAATGATCTTTTATCGCATCTGCCATAGAAGGATCAGCGGCACGTGGCAAGCTTTGCAAATTTTGCGCGGCTATGTTCTCCAGTAATGTATTTTGCTGCGGCTGTGGAGCGACAAGCGCCACGCTAGTTACCTCTTCTACTTGTTGACGATTGGCAACTTCTTGCGTTACTTGTACCAGCTCTGGGGCATCACTCAATAATCGGGTGTCAGTACCAGCAAAAATAAAGGCTACGGTGAGGAGGAGCGCTCTGATTAAGGCTATGGCTTTGATGTTCTGTATTTTCATAAAATCCTTACGGTGTGTTTATCTAAAAGTTTATTTTTCGCTAAATTCCAACAGATCTCCAGGTTGGCAATCTAGCGCTTCACAAAGCGCTTCAAGCGTAGAAAATCTGATTGCTTTTGCTTTGTCGTTTTTTAAGATCGAAAGATTAGATTCAGTTATGTTAACGCGCTCTGCAAGATCATTTAATCTCATTTTGCGTTTTGCCATCATCACATCAAGCGTTACTCTTATTTGCTTCATTATTACTCCCTAGACCGTTAAATCTTGGTCTTTTTGCAATCGAGCGCCACGTGTAACCACGGCAGACAAAGCTGCAACAACTATGTAAAGCAAAAGGAAAAAAATTGCTGTAAAAAATACCCCCAAAATTACCATGTTAAACGGCATTTTAGGCATTAAAACCTTCGAGGTAATACCCTGTAGACTTACAGAATATAAACCCCAACAAAAAACCATCGCTTTGAGTTGTATAAAAAGCGTTGCAGATCCTTCGCTTAGCGTTTCACCATTACTATAAAGACGGGCAATTTTAGCACCAATCCACAAGCCATAGATCATAAAAGCCGTAGAAATGGCCCCAAAAAAGAAAACCAAACTTCGCATTACAATCGAAAGCTTTTTTAGATTAAAGCCATAAAGCTCTTCTATTCCTGTCATCATTTTTTCACCCATAAGTAGATCAGGAAATAAATGATTTATCAGAAAATAAACCACCATGACAGGAATTAAGCCTAAAAACAGCCCCTCAAGGCAACGCCCGAGAAATTTTACATTTAATTTCATACAACATCCTTTGTGAAAATGATCGCTTCGTGAAAAATAACAACGTAGCGACGAGATTATCATAAATACATTGAATATCAATGTATTTATATTGCTTTGAGTTAAATATTCACCGAGAAGCGAACAGCTTTATTCGCCTGCAAGAAAGATATCTTCTTTGAAAAGAAAAGATCGCCCAAAAGTCTAAATCGCTTATTTACGGGCACGGCGAGCTCCCCAAGGTTGATTTTTTGATCTACGGAAACCTGATAGAGCGGCATAATTTTGAACATTCACGCGTGATAAAATATATGATATCGGCGATGATGCAGAGGGTTGGTAAGCCGTTTTCTATAAAAAAATTTTATAATGATTTAAAAAGCCAGGGTTATGCTATTGGCAATGATGCGTTGTATGAATATGCTGGATATCTGAAAGATGCGTATCTGGCATTTGCTCTGCCCGCGTGCAATCCATCTACTAGAAAACTACAGACGACTTCTAGGAAATTGTACGCGATTGATGCAGGCCTGGTCCGTGCCTTAATGTTGGATTATGAATTGGAAAAATGGATTGAGCAAGTCACTTAGTATGGAGAAGCGCAATGGAAAAAAATGATTTAGGTCTTCCGCTTGAATACAGCGTGCTACACAATTATTACGAGGCGCTCAGTGCTGGGGATGTTGACGCAAAAAACTCTTTGATAGAAGAAATTCTCTGCAAGTATGGGGTCAAGACAGTCTTAGATCTCACCTGTGGGACAGGTTCTCAAGTATTTTGGCTTGCACAGCGTGGATTTAAGGTGACGGGATCAGATTTCAGTCCAGCCCTTTTAGACATTGCTAAAAATAAAGCCCAGCAAGAAAAAATAGATGTACGGCTTCTTGATGGCGATATGCGTACCATCAAGGTTGGATCCTTTGATGCAGTTATCACTATATTCAACGCCGTAGGGCACCTGACAAAAGCAGATTTTGAGATAGCGATGAAGAATATATACGACAACTTGAAGGATGGTGGGTTGTATGTATTTGATATTCTCAATTTGGCTGCTATGACTGATGCAGCTGTAGATGCGCTAGAAATGGACCAGAATAAAACGGTTGATGGTATTACAATTCGCAATGTTCAATATTCGACCATTGACATCGAGAGCGGGCGCCTTACGTCGTATGATTGTTTTATTCTCCAAGAAGGTTTGAT
>CAMATL010000037.1 GCA_945861145.1 candidate division TM6 bacterium GW2011_GWF2_37_49
ACGTCTCAGGGTGCATCGATAAAACACAGACCATTTCAGGCAAAATTGCATTACAAGCACTGCTTGCACAGCCAACATACAACACGACTAAGCTTAAAAAGCGTCAGGCGTTTATTAAGCTGTTGATGAAAGACGAAAAGCTTTATCAACACGTCACCACAACGCTTAAAACCATTAAAACTTATGAAGCTGACTTTTTGAGTGTTGCTCGCGACATGCAAGCAGAAGTAGAAAAATATTACCGCGATGTGCTTTTTGACATGTCATTTCTTAGAGGTTTAAATAAAAATGCAACTTTCATGCATAGCGGCACTTATTTGCAAGCTGGCAGAGAACTGGCTATCCACTTAGGCTTTCAATCAATTATTATTGGTGCAAGCACAGCCGCACTGTTTATGCTTGAGCAAAATCGTCATGCCCCTAGGGGACAAGCAATGCGTCAGTTAAAGATATTAACAGGCTATGATATTATAAACGGAAATCCAGATGCTATATTTTTTGCGCTCATACATGCTATAAACATAGGCTTTGGAACCTATCAGCTTAGCAATCGCTTACCAATTGTAAAAAAGCTCAAAGAAAAAATGAATGGCATTGCGCAGGTCTTGATTAAAACACATCGCGATTTAGCTGAGACACTTGTAGCTCACCCGCAAGCCCTTGCCATCTTGCCAGAGCTTGAAGAAAACACGCTGAGAAACTTGAGCGAAAAAGATTCAAAGCAAATTCTTAAGGTATTACAAGACCTAGAATCTAGCTGGTTTAAGGCTGGTAATGCTGCTGCGGCATTTGAACGTAGAGATGAATTACTTAAAAACAACTTCAATGATTCATACAAGTTTCTTGGTCTGATTGATGCTTACACGAGCATTGCTACACTGATGAGAGAAAACCAAGACAACCAAAATGCACGCTACTGCTTTGTTGATTACGTCACCACAGCTGACAAACCGGTTATCAATCTCAAAGGATTTTGGCACCCTATGCTTAATCCTGCAAAGGTCGTAACCAACGATATTAATCTCGGTCTAGGCACACCAAATAACGGGATTATTACAGGCCCAAATGCCGGCGGTAAATCAACATGTCTTCGTGGTGTCTGCCTGAGCGTACTATTTGCAAGCACCCTCGGTATCGCTCCTGCAACTAAAGCTTCAATCACACCGTTTCACAATATTGCAACATACCTAAACGTAGCGGACAGTGAGGGCAAAGAGTCACTCTTCCAAGCTGAAATGCGCCGCGCTCAAAGCTTACTTAATTCCATCAAAGCTCTAGCGCCAAACCAATTTAGCTTTGTGGCTATGGATGAACTGCTAACCGGCACAAATCCTAAAGAAGCGGTAGCTGGCGTTCGCGGTATCGCTGAAAGACTTGGTAGCTTTGCCAATAGCTCAGTGCTCTTAACGACACACTTTGTCGAGCTAACCTTATTGGAAAAAGAAACAAAGCACTTTACCAATTTCAAAGTTACGGTTGATAAAGTTGATGGTAAATTTAAGTTTCCATATAAACTTGAATTGGGAATAACTGATCAAGCGATTGCATTAGAATTACTTGCTGAAAGCGGCTTTGATAATGAAATATTGCAAACTGCTTATGCCTACATGAATCGCTAATAAGCGACTTCATTAAAAAGAAACTTAAGGGCGCTGGATATTCTCCAGCGCCCTTTTTACAAAAAGATACACTACCAAATAGATCATACACGACATCGCAGCAAGGCTAACGGTAACTCCCCAGCTATCTGGGGAGTTACAAAATAACACTACTTTATTAGAAATAAACCTCTGTAATGAGTCGTATAAAAAGAGCTGAAGTAAAATTGCTTCAGCTCTTTTTAGTTTCTGCTTTTTCAAGTATTTAGTATCTTATGATTGCGGATGGCTTTGGCGGCTGAATCAACATTAATACTTGCTTTTGCAAGAAGTGTTGGTATCCTGGTAGAATATTTTTATAACGTAATTATTACTTGAAATATACGATTCTAATGGAGATTGTGGCGGCATAGCCAAGTGGTAAGGCAGTGGTCTGCAAAACCGCGACCCCCGGTTCGATTCCGGGTGCCGCCTCCAAAAGAAACTCAAGTTCTTTCTAATATGTGTGCCGGGGTGGCGGAATAGGTAGACGCAAAGGACTTAAAATCCTTCGGGCGAAAGTCCATGCCGGTTCGAGTCCGGCCCTCGGCACCATAACTTTATAAAATATCATTGGTACTATCAGGTTTTTTGTTTAAGAATATTTATTCTGTAAGGCACTTGTTGGCGGGTGTTTACCTATTCTTTCGCTTGACAAAACTGCTTCGATGAACAATTCTGGAATCATATTAGACGATAAGACATTGTGTGACGTGTTTGTTAGAACGATTTCTTTTTATCCGGTAAAACTTTATATCAGAGTGAGGAGATTTATATGAATAAAGCGGCCTTAATCGAGTTCATGTCGAAAGAGACAAAACTTTCAAAAACCGCTTCAAAAAGTGCTCTAGAATCGTTTGTTAAAGCAATCGAAGGCTCTTTGAAAAAAGGTAAGTCAGTTGTTTTGACAGGCTTCGGTACGTTCTCAGTAATGAAACGTAAAGAACGCTGGGGTGTAAACCCATCAACCGGACAAAAAATGAAAATTGCTGGCAAAAAAGTTCCTAAGTTCAAGCCAGGCAAAAAGCTAAAAGACTTAATCGTTAAGTAAGCTTTAAAAGACTTTCTACAAAAAAAGGCAGATTAAAATCTGCCTTTTTTGCTTTTTATAGGTAACGCCCCAGATACCTGCGGAGTTACAAAGAGTCTCTAAGGCCTAGTCTATGAGTTTTTTAGATGATTCTCGCGGATACTAGATTTTCTAAGTCCTTTCGCGGCACCCTAGTCTTGGAGCGACTTTTTGGGAGCGTTTTTGAGAAAAAGGGGATTTCATGTCAATCACAGATAATATTAATAGTGCTTTTGATACCGTTAAAACGAATTGGCAGAAAGTTGATTTGAAAAAATGGTCTCATGACATTGGTGGCTCATCCGCCGAAGCCGTGCACGCAGCGCTTTATTTTGTTTTAGCCTTCGGTGCCGGATTTTTACTAAAAAAATACTTAAAATACTTAATTAGCGGCTTTCTTCTTGCCGTTATCATGATCAAGCTACTTGAATACAATAGCTTGCTTACGATTAACTGGGCAGCAGTCAAAGCGCTTACTGGTATTAATCCAACCGCTGATATAAACACCACGGCAAATTTGTTTATTACTTGGATCAAGAGCAATATTTTTCTTTTTAGTGCAAGTGTCATTGGTCTATTACTTGGTTATAGACTTGGGTAACCCGCAGTGACCAAGGCGGGGGGAGTTTTCAATAGAGCTGGTTTTTATGTAGTGCAAAACCGTGAACAAAAGCGGCGGCTTGGCATGCTTGAAGATCCGACAACCAGCACGGTTGATGAAGTTTTGTATCAAGCAATTAATGCACGTGCATCTGATATTCACGTGCATTTGCAACAACAGGGCCTCATCATACGGCTTCGTATTGATGGGGTTTTGCAGCTATTTCAAGAGATTCCTGCTGACCAGGCCATCCAGATTTTGGCTCGTTTCAAAATTTTAGCCAATCTTGATGTAAGCGATGCTCGTTTGCCGCAGGATGGCAAGTGTGCTGTGGTACTGGCAATCGATGACACAGAAAAAGCAGTTGATCTACGCTTCGCAACGATGCCTTCAGTGCATGGTGAAAAACTTTTGATTCGCGTGCTCGATACAGCGCAACATTTTTTATCACTTGATACGTTGGGGCTATCGCCTGTACAAGAGGCTGTGTTGCTACGGTTAATGCAGATGCCTTATGGGTTAGTATTAACGACAGGCCCAACAGGGTCAGGTAAAACAACCACGCTGTATGCTTTGTTGGCTACGATTGATGCTAACCAGCGCCAAGTAATTACGCTGGAAGATCCAGTAGAATATTCTATTTCTGGTATTGTACAGGCTCAAGTAAATCCTAAGATAGGCTTTTCATTTGAGCAGGGGCTGCGAGCTATGTTGCGCCAAGATCCTGATGTTATGATGATCGGTGAAATTCGTGACCGTCCAACGGCGCAGATTGCCATGGAGGCAGCACTTACTGGCCATCTCGTGCTAAGTACGTTGCATACTAAAGATTCAATTAGCTCCATCGTTCGCTTGCGAGAGATGGGCATAGATACCTACCTACTTACTGCGGCATTAACCGCAGTGCTAGGGCAACGGATTATCCGCCGGTTGTGCGTGCGCTGTAGAGTTGTTGATTTACCAACGCAGCAAGAAGCAATGTTGTTTGACCAAATCGGCAAAAAGGTTGCAACGCTGTGGCGCCCGGGTGGTTGTCCTGCTTGTTTTAATACCGGTTATTATGGCCGCGTTGGGATCTACGAAATCTGCTTAATCTCTGATGCCATGAGAGAAGGCATAGTAAAAAATTATTCATTGTCTCAATTGTTTGGCATTGCACAGCAGCAAGGATTCATGCCATTTTTAGTTGATGGGATTGAAAAGGTTGTAGCAGGGCTGGTGTCATTTGAAGAGCTGATGCGTATTATAGATTAGACCTCTTTTGAAAGCCTAAATTTTATATTCTGCTCGTATCCTTAAAGACTGCCTTACAGACTTGCTCACAACGAGCGGGTCAGTTTAGTCCTAGCAGGGAGAAGAATTAATCTACAATCCGCTCTGCCTGAGGAGCAGCATTTAGCTTCGTCTCGAAGGGTTTTGAGCGGCGATAGTGTGTTTGAAAAAACTCCTATAATTAAAAAAAGGCCGAGCATAACTGCTCGGCCTTTTGTGAGAGAAAGTGATTATTCAGTTTTACGCAATGCTTGAGCGGTAGCTTTTGTTGCGACCAGCCGTAGGCTTCTTATTTTTTGCGTTTTTGATTGAACCGGTAGCTTTGCTCTTATTGGAAATCTTGCTTACAACCGGTTTGCTGGTTTTTGTAGTCGTAGCAATCTTTTTGACGATGCTGTTTGTTTTTACTTTATCCAAAACCTTGTTTGCCTTGCTCGCGCTGACTACTTTTTGAATAGCCAGTCTGCTGCTTTTTGCGCTAGCGGTAGTTTTAGCACTAACCGTAGCAACAGTCTTAGGCCAAACTGTATTTGCTTTGCTGCCACTAACAAGTTGTTTTGTTGCAAGATTTTTATTATTGATTGAAGCATTTTCAATGCCAGAGACTGCTTTTATAGCAGCAACTGGCGTAGGCTTACGCTCCATCGTTTTTGCTATGCTAGCTGGCTCATTTACCACAAAGTTGTTGCTTGATTGCGCAACAACGGGGCTACTATCTTTGCAGTAAACCTTCATTAAAAGCTCGTCAGTGCTTGTTTTGCCTGTATTGCTGTTAACATGCCTGCACGTACGTTGTACGATGTCATTTTGCTTTGCGCTTTCTTCGTTTGATTGAAATTGCTTAATGGTACTTGTAAACACTACTTTTAAGAAATGTTCAATAAATTCCCAAATCGCAAGCCCAATTAATTTCTTTCCCATAATTCCCCCTATTTGTTTAAAGAATGTTCCTTACCTCTATTTAAGTATAGCAATAAGTATCGCCAAATAGTCAATACATAAAATAAACAATATGACAAATTGTCATATTGTTGTTGTGGGGGTAGTGGTGTACCCGCTCGAACGTACTTTTGACCGCTCATCCTGAGGCCGCTCATGTACTTTGAGGCGCTGCTATGCAGCTCCTCAGTATGAGCGGTGTCGAAGGGCAAGATGAGCAGGGTTTTATCTCCGCTCGCCCTGAGGAGGATCGTAGATCCGTCTCGAAGGGTTGTTCGAGCGGGTACAACATTATTTTTGGAAGTAGTCAATAGAAAAAGGCCCGACATTTATTGCCCGGCCTTTTCTGAGAAAGCGTGTACTTAGTAACCGAGGAATGACATTACCTCTTGCTTACGGTTTTTATTCAGCAGATTTTTGTTATCTGTGTGTATATCTTCTGTGTTGGTGCCTTCTGCCTCTGGTTGATTTAGCATCATCTGCTGCCTTAGCTGCAGCAGCGGTAGCGTCAGATTTATCTTTTGCCGCTTTAGCATCAGCATCTGCTTTATCTTTAGTTGCCTTAGTCGCTGCGTCAGCATCAGCTTTAACTTTTGCAAAATACTCTTTCGAGCTTACAACAATATTGGTAAATAGAGCTGTTTCGCTACCAGCAAAGCCGACAAATGATAAAAGTGCCGATTCAGAATCTTTTTCTTCATAGCGTAGGAATTCATTTTTACCAACTTCGCTGCCTTTACCCATGGAGAAAGTCTTGTCATCCATTTTTGCCCAAAAGCTATGTGGCTTTGTAAGGTCGCCAAAAATAGCATCAGCTGTTTTTGTACCATCAACAACAAGGAGGTCTTTACCACCCTTAACGAGGCGTGTTTTGCTATTTTTTTCATCACCGATAATAACAACGTAGGCTGCATCGTCTGATTTTTGTGCAGGTGAAAAAACCATTTTAACTGAACCGCCAGCAGGGTTAACATCAAAAATTGTATAACCAGCACTAGCTTCAGCTAAGCGCCATTTGGTATCAAATAAAGCGCGTAATCTACCGCCATGCAGTACAGGATTAAAGAGAAATTCAGTATTGCCTGGTTTATTCATTGGGCTGAGTGTAAGTAATGATGATTTGATAATATCTGTTAAGGTCTTTTTTAAATTTGCTCGACCAGTATCATCAAGATCCCCATCAATATCGGTAAGCCTTACGGTAAATTGTGCAGATGCGTCAGGCTTACCGATTTTTACTGCGCAGACTTCACCAAATTTAGCACCCCATCGGCCATCATCTAATAACGCACACAATGGGCGTGCATATTCTTTATTTTGCAGTGTAATTAATTCTTTTGCAGAAATCATGGACCCTGCCTTACCATCGATACTTTGAATGGTGAAAATGGCACTATTTGGTCTATCTTTTTTAAAGCCTGGATCTGAGATATAAACGTCGTAATGGGTTAATCCTTTTGAAATTTTGTGCTCACCTAAGCGTGAAGTATTGGCTACATTAATGATACGACCGCTTGGAATACTGCCAGCTTTTTCGGGGTGTCCAGCAGCAGCGTAGATTGCAACAATGCGTATCTCGTCACCATTAAGTACTGGGCCAGTAGCTTTAGGATCAGATGCTTTTTGCAATAAAAACACATTTGCACCTAGTTTGGTTCTTGCCTCAGAAGATTGATCTGTTACTAAAAACTCAAAATGATCATCTGGTGATGCCGTTGCAAGGGGTAAACTTGCACTTGGCTTTGCAATATCATAATCCTTAAGTAATCGAGACATACTGTGAACCCAGAGGACTCTATTTTGATTTAGAATTGCCGTTGGCATGTTGTAGTACAATGCTGCACCTTTATCAGCTGCAACGACTCCTGCTGGCTTGTCCGCAGCATTAATGCTGCTAATGAGCATTGAAAAACCTAAGATTAAATATTTGAACAGCTTCATATGGAAGACCCCTCTATTTTATAAAAGAATGGATTCTATTTACATTTAAGTATAACGGCACCTATTGCCAGATAGTCAATAAAGCAAATAAATAACAACCGGAGTTGCTGTCTCGGTATTTTTTACGATTCTGTTTATACTTTGAGAAGTTGTTTTAACGGATTCATTATTTTTGAGGAAAAACGTATGAAAATTGTGCAAAAAACAAGTTTATTAAGCAGCTTACTCTTATTTGCTGGTGGGCTTTTTGCTGATGGGTTGCAGTATGAGGTTGTTGTACACCAAAAATCTGGTCAAGAACAAAAAATTCATATGCTTTCTATTGATATAAAAAAAATGGATTCTTTGCGATTGGGCCATGCTGTTGGTGATGTTTGCAGCCGTGAAGAGTTGTCGACAATGGGATTGCGACATAAACCCACCGTGGCCACAACTATTGGCAGTGTTCGCCGTGGTGGTCGTTACAATGGTTGCCCAAATGAACTTTTGATTATCGATAGTTACGCTCAGAGCGATGCAGGGCTTTTTCGGCCAACGCTTATTCTTGATGCTGCTGAACACACGATTGTGATTAAACAACAAAAAATTTATTGGCAGGTCGGGATTGGTGATTTGTCTATTTCTATAGATCGTATCAACCAACCAGCTACTGCAGACAACGAAGTAGTGCTTTATAATCCATTATTTGGGCGAGACACGCGCACCGCGCCGCAGGGGCTTGAGCTAGTGATTGAGCGTGGCAAGCTTAACCAGGTGTGTAGCGAGTGGGGCAATGCTAGAATCCCATCACAGGGCTATGTGCTTCATATTGGTAGAAAGCACCCACTGGCAAGCATTAATTGGCAAAATTATTTAACTAAATCCTGTGTTTCTCCTTCGACTGCGACGATCGATTTGCAGCGCGACAATGTTTTTGGCGTACAGGGGCTGCTTATGCTTATTGATCAGGGGCGTGTGGTTGGCAACTGGGAGCAGCAGTTGGCTGTGAGTGGCTTTCCGACGCGGCTGGCAGATGAGGCTGGTGTTGATTTAAATAATAAGGCCACACGCGGCACTTTTGTTGCGCAGGCAGCTACTCATACGGCGCTAGGGCTTACGGCCGACGGGTTGCTTAAGATTGTCACCGTTGAGGGTGCTGGGGCAACGCTTGATGAGCTTGCCAAGCTTATGCTGGGCATTGGTTGTGTGACGGCTATGCTGGCGAGCAGCGGAGGCGATGTAGGGCTTTGGTACCAAGATCGGTTGGTTACGACACCGGTTGGCGAAGAACTGCCAATTGGCACGGCATTGCTACTTTTTGAAAATCCACCATTAGAGTAGTTTTTTATAAAAGGGGCTGTAGTTCAACAGCCCCTTTTATAAAACACAACTATTTTTAAATTATTTTTTATGTAATTTTCTTTTTATTTTTTATGTAATTTTTCTTTTTAAATACGTTCCAATGGGGCTGTGTAACGACAGCCCCCCTGGACCCCCAGCGTTTATGAGGCTGTGCCCCATATCCCCGCTTGTACCGCGCTAAATCGCACTCTCCACGGCTTCCTTGCTGCTACATGGTGCCGCACAGACGGTGCAGCACAATGTGCATCATGGAGCGCCGTGAGACCGCTCGTAGCGCTCATCGGTACTTATATTTAATAATTTCTAACGCGAACTCATGTTTTTATGCTTATTGTTGGTCGCGTTCCGACCAACATAATCGGGGTATGGGGCGCATAGCCCCATGTAGAAGGCCCGTCACGTGGGGCCGAATAACAGCCATATCATCGCGGCGTACGCGACGCGAGCGGTTGCAAGGCGCAGCGCTTGCTGGGCTGAGTCCAGAGCGGTGCCCACACACCGCTTTGGGTGCCTGTGCGGCAACCGCACGTAATCCTAATAAAAACAAATTTAATTATGGGATGGAT
>CAMATL010000038.1 GCA_945861145.1 candidate division TM6 bacterium GW2011_GWF2_37_49
TTGCTCTTATCGCTCTAGTTCTTGGTTTCTCAGTTGTTGCTAACGTTTCAGCTGCTGACAAGACCATCCTTGGTTCAATGAAAGACAAGACCGTTGCTGGCTATGAATCAGTTAAAAATCAATGCGTAGCACATCCAGTAGCGGCTACAGCTATCACAGCTGGTAGCGTTGCTGCAATTGCTTTGGCTGTTGATGCTATCGTTCGCGGCAAAAATTGTTCAGTTGCTCAAGCGTACAGCTACTTATTTGGCAAAAAAGCTACGCTAGCTGCTGAACTAGTTGTTACTGAAGCTGTATCAGCTGAAGTAGCTGCTAATTAATTAGTTATTAGGTAAGCACTTCGTACTGCATCTTAGACTTACAGCTTGAAAAAATACGAAGCCACCCCCAGGGAGTAATCTCTGGGGGATTTTTTTTAAAAAACTCTCTGCAATTTAATGTGGTTCAATAAAAGCAACCCCAACCCCCGGGGGTAAATTTCTCCCCGGGGGTTGGGGTTTATCGTGATTTTTTTACGCCTACTCGCTTGCAGCCAAGCTCTTGCAATGGGCAGCTGCTGCAGCGAGGGCTAATTGGTGCACACACATTTTGCCCCCACATCACCAACAGCTTGTTGTACTCAATCCATAGATCTTGCGGCAGGATGGCCTTTAACGCCGTTTCAGTTTGTTCCACAGTTTTTGTTTTGATAAGACCAAGCCGGTTTGAAATCCGGTGTACATGCGTGTCCACACAAATGCCAGGGACATTAAAACCAAGACCCAGTACCAGATTAGCCGTCTTTGGACCAACACCTTTAATCGAAATAATCGACTCATACGTCTCGGGGACTTTGCCATCAAATCGATTAAGCAGTTCTAACGAGACTTCTCGCAACACACGCGCCTTTACTTTGTAGTATCCCGTGCGGTAGACAATCCTTTCAAGCTCCTCAACCGGTAAAAAGAGCAATTGGGTCGGCGTTTTGACCTGTGTAAAAAGCTCTCTGCACACATGGATCGTCATTACATCACGAGCACGCAGACTGAGCAAGCAAGCAACCAGGATTAAATAAGGGTCATGCCCAAATTCTTGCATAATCAGATTGATTAAAGGAACCTGGAAGCCATGTACCTGGCGGCGTAGCGTGGCAAACATCGTCAAGATATTCATAGGGGGCATTCTAATTACCGTTTTTTACAGTTTTTTTATATCTAAATTCGGCAATTTTTTCTAAACTTACCGTTCATCACCCAAAGGAGATCCTACATTGAATCTTGAACTGTTTAAAGAAAAAATTAATGACTTCCTTCTTTTTTTAAGTGTCGAAAAGCATGCCTCTGAGCATACTCAACGTGCCTACTTAACTGATTTACAGCAAGTAGCTACGTTTTGGACCGACGTACAAAAAAAAGAACCTATGTTTATTGCAGTTGATACAGTACTCAAGCGTTATATTGTTGCTCTGTTTTATAAGAAAATCTCAAAAAGCTCGCTAGCGCGCAAATGCTCTAGTATTCGCTCATTTCAAAACTTTTTGGAACAACAGGGCATCACTCTAAAGCTTGATATTAAATCACCAAAGCTTGATAAGAAGTTACCGGCAACGTTAACGGTAGATGAAATTTTTTATCTGCTCGACACCATTAAGCCTGAAGATTTGCCGACTAAGTACCCAGAGCGCGATCAGACAGTATTTGAGCTTATGTATGCCACGGGCGTACGATGCTCAGAGCTGATTAATATCAAATTGACTGATATTGATATGAGTGCACGCAAAATTCGAGTACTCGGCAAGGGGAAAAAGGAGCGTTTTGTACTGTTTGGCAGCAAAGCAATGATACGCATGCAGCGCTACCTTAAAGGCGAGCGTACAGCTCTTGTCGCTGGGCTACTGGATAGTGGGCACTTATTTGTAAACCGCAATGGCACACAAATTACCACGCGATCAATCCAGCGTATTTTTGAAATGTTTCGCAAATTCTTACAAATTGAACGCAAACTTACGCCGCATAAAATCAGGCACTCGTTTGCTACACACTTGCTCCAGCAGGGTGTTAACCTACGAATCATACAAGAATTATTGGGTCACAAAACCATTAACTCTACTGAAATCTATACCCATGTCTCCAATCAACAACTGGCCAAGATGTGCGATGAAAAACATCCGCTCTCTCGGCTGGAACACGTAGTTACACCACAGGATAAAAAACAATGAACATTCTCGCACCAAAGCACTCACACCATGACTACACATTATTGGATAGCGGCAACGGTCACCGACTTGAACAATTTGGTACCCGCCGCATTATCAGATCAGATGCTACCTGCATCTGGCAACCTAACGACAAATCACTGTGGGCACGCGTTGATTTAACCTGTACCAAAAATCCTCAGGGCGGCGGATACCGCTGGCGCGAACAGGATAAAATCTCTTCAAGTGATGCCTGGACTTACACATACAATCATCCAGCATTGCGCCCCCTCACTTTCGCCTTACGCTCAAATGAACACTCCAAAAATGTTGGGATTTTTCCTGAGCAAGCTGCTCATTGGGATTGGCTTGGCACACAGCTTTCAGAAGCCACAACAACACCAAACATTCTCAATCTTTTTGCTTACACCGGTGGAGCAACACTCGTAGCCGCCGCTGCAGGCGCACAAGTGTGTCACGTAGATGCTGCCAAAAGCATGGTAACGTGGGCAAAACAAAATGCCGAAGCCAATGGCTTGGCAGAAGCTCCGATCAGATGGATTGCTGAAGATTGCTTAGCATTCATGAATCGCGAGATCAAACGCGGCAAAAAATATGATGGCATCATCATGGACCCACCAGCATTTGGGCGCGATCCTCAAGGTAATGTTTTTAATTTTGAAACAGCAATTGACCCACTCCTAGAAGCAGCTGAAAAATTACTTACGCCTAACGGCTTTTTATTGCTTAATGCGTACAGCATACCATTTTATGCTATGCATATTGCTAATGTGGTGCGCAACCGATTCCCACTCAAATCTATTATCAGTGGTGAATTGCACTTGAGAAATAAAGAAGGCTATGATTTGCCTTGTAATGTTTTTGTAAAAGCTAGCTAATTGACGATATTTACGTCCGTATCTCTCGATACATTTCGCTGTGCACAGAAGTGCTGCGCGAAACACTCGAGACGGACGGACAAGAGAAACCCAAGATCCGTTCACTTCGAGTGTTTTGCTCGATAGGGCAAAACGTATCGAGAAATGCGAAGCGGATAGTTTCAAAAAAAGTCTAAAAAAAAGGGGACTCTAAAGAGTCCCCTAAAAATAATCAATCTTCATAGCTTGTTTAACTTGCACCATCGTGTGACGCGCTCGCTCACGCACTTTTGCTGTGCCTTCTTGCAAGATACTCATCACTTGACCAATGTCTGCTGCAAACAATTTGCGACGCTCACGAATCGGCGTTAGAAGCGCCTGAAGCTCATCATTGAGATACCGCTTTACTTTAACATCACCTAAGCCGCCACGTTGGTAATGCGCTTTCATTTCAGCAACCGCAGCTTGGTCTCGGCCAAAAATATCAAGATACATAAACACAGCATTGTCTTCTATCTGACCAGGATCTTCAACGCGCAGATGATTTGCATCGGTGTACATGCTCATAATTTTTTTGGTCACATCATCGGCTTCATCACCAAGAAAAATAGCATTGCCAAGTGATTTACCCATTTTTGATTTACCATCAAGCCCTGGCAAACGGCCAGTCAATGCTGGTGGCACCATGGCTTCTGGTTCAACAAATACATCGCCGTAGAGGCGATTAAATTTACGAATAATTTCATTGGTTTGTTCAATCATCGGCAACTGATCGTGACCGACAGGCACGATATTCGTTTTGAGAAACGCAATATCCGCAGCTTGGCTGACAGGGTACATGAAAAACCCCGCAGGAATGCTTTCTTCATAACCTTTTTGTTTGATTTCATCTTTAACGGTTGGGTTACGATGAAGTCGGGCAACGGTAACTAAATTGAGAAAAAACATGGTCAATTCAGCGATTTCAGGAATCATCGATTGAATAAAAATCGTAGATTTAGTTGGATCAATGCCAACTGCAAGATAATCAAGTACCACTTGGGTAACGCTCGCGCGCACTTTTTCTGGATTTTCGGCATTATCGGTAAGAGCCTGTACATCGGCTACCATAATGAATTGATCATGCGTCTCTTGCAACACCAAACGGTTGCGCAACGAGCCAACATAATGACCAAGATGTAATGGCCCAGTTGGGCGATCACCAGTTAAAACAATTTTTTTTTTCATTTCATTACACTCTAAATTTTATCAAAAACCTAAAAATGTTTTCAAGCGGGCAAACCAGCTTACTTCTTTGGCGATTGGCCGCCGACATTCTGGCGCATCGGCCAGCTCGCTAGATGCAGTATCACTAGCACTATCAAATTCATCTACGTACACACCTTCACTGGCAACATCAATCTGAGCATCAGTACTTTCATCACTCTCGCCATTATCATCAGCATCAGTCTCAGTTTCTTCCTCGTCTTTTTCAACGTCTTCATCTTCTTTAATAAAATCTTGCGGATCTTGAGCAATATCATCAAACGTTTGATCCACGAGAGATGGTATCTCTTCGCCACTCTCATCATTTGTATCAATCTGCGTTTCAACAATAAGCTTTTTCTTGTGTGTATCGTTAATACTTCCATTTATGGCGGCATAAGAAACCATTAGAAGCAACAGACTCAAAACAACAATTTTATTTTTCATTCTTAACCTTTCGTTCCCCCGGCCTCTGCGTGCAATTTTCAGCAAGCATGGTAGCCTTTCTAGATATTACCTTATTTTTATTTCAAAGCTAACAAAAAGACGAGACTATGCTTGCAAAAAGCCTTTCTTACATTATTAGCCGTACGCTTGATCTTGGCGTTATAGGCCTGACTTGCATGCTAAAGCGCCGCCTCCGTGCCAAAATTTGGTACTTCAAAATGCATCGCAAAGCAACTACTGGCAAAGCTCATCACACATGGGCAACTATTGTACCGAATAACAAGCTTTCATTCGAGGATTTTTTTACACGGGCAAAACAAAATAATTTTGTTTTGAGCATGCTGCGAGATGTTACGTTTTGTTCTTGGATGCCAGGGAGGTACAACATCAGACCTCTTTCAAATTTATCCAGTTCGCACTTCTCGATACGTTTTGCGCTACGAGCAAAACACTCGAAGCGAACGGATTCTGAGTCCGTCCGTCTCGAGTGTTTCGCACAGCAAAATGTATCGAGAGATACGGACGCAAATCTCCCCAATAGCGAATTTTTAACGGGATCCATTCAAAAATCAATCCTACTCAAAAAAGCCGATGACGCAGTTGATCATATTTTTGATTTATTAGGTTCTGGTCCTACAGCTCTTGGCTCAACTATTGATTGGCACCACGAATTTAAAAAAGATAATCTGCGCCTTCCATTTACTCATGCAGATACTACCTTTTCATATAGCTCATACAAAAACACATTTCACACTGCTATCCCCGTACCACAAAGAGGGACTGACCCCTCAATGTATTATGAAGATATCAAGGTATTGTGGGATCTGGCTCGCATGCACCACGTAACAACACTGGGGCTGGCGTACACAGTCACCTCAGATCAAAAATACATTGATGCATTTGTCGGCGATATTACCAGCTTTCAAGATCAAGTGAGCTATCTTCTCGGTCCTCACTGGAAATGCCCAATGGATGTGGCCATCCGCGCTATAAATTTAATATGGGCACTGCAATTATTTAATGATGCAAAACTTTCTAGTGATTTTTTGCAACGCTATACCTGCATGCTTTACGATCATCTCGTGTACCTAGAATGGAATTTTGAAGAATCCGATAAACCAAATAATCATCTACTCGCTGATTATGTTGGGTATCTATATTTGGCTATATTTTTTCGCCATTTGCCCGATGGTGAGGGCCGTACAGCATGGATCAAGAAAACATTAACTCAAGCTTTTGCGCACCAGATTTCACCTGACGGCACCGCGTACGAAGGCTCTACGGCCTATCACCGCCTTGATTGTGAATTATTGTTGCATGCCACCACGCTGCTGCAAGCAACAAAGCAATCCGATAAAGAACTAGAAAATCTTTTGCAAAAAATGCTTACTTTTTTCGTTGCTACAACTGATCACAGTGGCAACCTTGCAACGATTGGTGATGATGATAGCGGTACGATTGTTTTTGGTATGCAGCCGCAAACACAATATGCCACGAAAGATCGGGTCTCTATTTTTCCTGATTTTGGCATTGGCATCATACGTACCAATCGCATAGATCTAACGCTACGCGCTCCCGTATCAACCACTAATCGCCCGAGTGGCCATGTACACCATGATGCTCTAAGTATTACGCTCAGCATTGATGGGCACCCTGTTTTTGTTGACCCCGGCAGCTTTGTATACACCGCAAATGCGTGGTGGCGGCACTTTTTTAAAGCGCCGCACCAACACAATACGTTTTTCTTTGATTCACCGATTGAGCAAAGCACAGACTTGTTTCAAACCTCGCCTCGCTACGCTGCAAGCTCTCTAATAAAAACAGCTATGGGGCTTCATGCAACCGCAGCTTCGCTCCAGCGCACTGCAAAAATAACTGACGCCACAATCACGTTGCAAGATGCGATTACAACACCAAGCGATCTTGCTGCCACGTGGTCCTTCATACTACACCCCAGCATAACGATAGAATGTATAAACAACTGCTACACATTTAGTGTTGCAGGTCTTGCTCTTGCAACACTTACAAGCTCGCTGGAGCTGAGCCTTACTCAAAACAATTTTTATGCAGCCGGTTACGGCTACTTCCTTCCCACCCAAGCACTAAAAAGCACAGTCCCTGCGGGCTACACCGGCACACACGTAACTACCATTACATTAAAATAGCTTACGCGTGGCACAATCCCATAATTGCACTAATGTGCGCTAGCAATTCATGATCATCATTATCCAAGCGCTTCACGCCCTCTTCAACGATGAGAATGCCATGATTACCGTGGCGCAAATCTTGCGCATACACCCAAGGATTTATCATCCCTAAATCAAATGCAACATTGCGAATTGCTTCTGTATGATTGCCAACACTAGACCCTTTTTTGATACTTTTACGCGCCATTTGCAGCAACTGATTATGAAAAGCGGCTTCACGCATATCATGTACAAAATTATGAGGCTCTAACCACAAATCTTCATGGTGATGTTTGCACTCATCATTAATAAACCCTGCAACGCCACGCAAACAGTCAAACTCTGGATTATCAATGAGGTATGAAGCTCGCTTAAATCCAAAGTGCCTATCATGAGAAACATCGTGCAGGATCAACTGAGCAAGACCATCCACTTCGTGGTGGCTTAAAATTTTATTTGGTAGATCGAGCAACATCATCAAAAGCTCTTGATCGCCACTTCCAGGTTCTACGTTACGCATTTCTTACTCCTTCACCCCGTGCCATACTTGAGATTTACAGGTCTATTTAATCTTAGTATGCCGTTCATGAATACGGTTAAACAAGAAAGCCCGAAATCGCCGCCGACGATAGCATCGTTAAGCCATTTTTTACTAAGACACAAAAAAAAGCCCCCGAGTTTCCTCGGGGGCTTTTACACACCATATCAGTCTAAAAATAGTTATTACAAAGAAATGCTTTTAAACACCATAAAAAATTGTAATAGTTTTCATTATTTTATCTAGGTAAGGAGCAGCATCAAAATCTAAACCAGGTTGAGCAAAAACTTCTGTTACAATTGCCAAAACCATAGGTCCATTTGACAAAGGAGATGGGAATGCTTCCACCACTTCAGAAATTGGTTCATTTAGTCGACTGTTTACAATCGCACTAAATTCTGGACTACCAGCGCTACAACGACTCAGTTGAATATCTCTAATCAAACCTTCGCAATGAGATACAAGTAAGCTTTTGACACCAAGATATACCGGATCAAGAGCCAGCATTGCCGTAACAACAGCTTTAATGCGACCATTTAGCTCTGGGGTAAAGTGAATATCGGTATGGGTAACCGGTGTAGTTAAATAATCACCGTTAGGAAGTTCAACAACATTACCATCTACAATAGCCAATTCATCAGTAGTAACTTGAGATAATGAGTCCATCGTAAAAACATGTACGGCCCCGCCAACAAGCTGCACACCAAATGAAACCCAGTGCCATGAACCACCACCACCACCAGCACGAGAGCCGCCGGAAGCAGTAGCCACTTCTTCATTTAAACAAAGACAAAAACCTACGGGTCTGCCTTCTTGCAATGCACGCATCGATCTACCCATACGGTCATAACTAAACGATTCACCCATGCTGTTTTCAAAATCAGTCATCGAGCCCCAAATACTTAATATTCCATCAGCACAACGGCTTTTAAATGATGTCCGGGCACGTAATGCTGCCTCAGTTTCAACCACATCACGCGCTTCAATAATTGTTGCAATTTCTTCTTCTGAAATGCCACCTAGATCAGCGCCAGCTGGCCGTATGCGCAAGCCCCAGCCACCTTCACCTTCAATTGCATTGTTTAAAGTTGTAATTGGCTCGATGTTGAAAAATAATCCATCTACTGTTTGCCCAAAATGAGCAATACGACCCTCAAGAGTCAGTAATGCTGTATTTTCAGGACTAGCAAAAACGCGAGCGAAACGAGCTGCATTAAATAAGGCATGGTAACCACAGCGGTTTAATCTGAATGGCTCTACGCTTTGCTGATTCACTGGGATATTGTGGAAAATAATAGCAGCATCTGCCTGAGCAAGACCAAGAGATATAAATAACATTGCGAATAACTT
>CAMATL010000039.1 GCA_945861145.1 candidate division TM6 bacterium GW2011_GWF2_37_49
ATTTTTCTCCTAGAGAAAAACACCCCGACGTCTAGGCTTAGTCCTTTGGACTAGGACCCGGCACCGCGCCGATGGCTATGCCGAGTCTGCCAAAATTAGTACAACGCAGGGATAAGTCCGGCGAAGCTCTTGAGCGAAGCCTGGATCGAAGCGAACGGATCTTGAGAAAATCCTTCTCCGTCGATGTCGAGTGTTTTGCACCGCGAAATGCATCGAGAGATACGGACGAGAATCTTGCCAACATTACTTTCGGAAAAGGTCTATAATTTAAAAACTCGAGCGAAATATTAAAAAGAAATATTCTTCGGCGAACGAGGAAACGGAATCGCTTCACGAATATTTTCGATCCCCGTAGCAAACTGTACCATGCGCTCAAAGCCAAGCCCGAAGCCTGCGTGGGGCACACCACCAAAGCGGCGCAAATCCATGTACCACCAGTAATGCTCCTTGTCCAGCTTCATCTCATCCATGCGCTTAGCCAGGTAATCATAGCGCTCTTCGCGTTGACTACCACCAATCAGCTCGCCAATGCCAGGCACGAGCACATCCATGGCAGCTACCGTTTTTTCATCATCATTCATGCGCATATAAAACGCTTTGATATCTTTAGGGTAACCGGTTACGATCATCGGCTTTTTAAAATGCTCTTCAGCCAAATAACGCTCGTGCTCAGATTGCAAATCGCAGCCCCACGTTACCGGGTATTCAAATTTTTTGGGTGCTTTGAGTAAAATATTCACCGCTTCTGTGTAGCTGATTCGCTCAAACGGCGTGCTCAGCACATGCTCTAAGCGCGTGAGCAAGCCCTTATCAATAAACTGATTAAAAAACTTCATGTCGTCGCCACAGGTTTTGAGCACGTGGTCGAGCATGTATTTTACGTAGCTTTCAGCCACGTTCATATCATCGTTGAGATCAGCAAACGCCATCTCCGGCTCAATCATCCAAAACTCAGCCAAATGGCGCGACGTGTTGGAATTTTCGGCACGAAATGTAGGCCCAAAGGTGTACACATCGCTGTGCGAGAGGGCATAAATTTCTGCATTCAGCTGACCAGAAACGGTCAAAAATGTCGGCTCACCAAAAAAATCTTGCGCGTAATCCACCCCGCCTGTGGCAGTACGTGGCGGCTTGTCGTGTGACAGCGTTGTAACTTGAAACATTTGGCCTGCGCCTTCGCAATCCGATGAGGTGACGATGGGCGCATTGAGGTACACAAAGCCACGCTCTTGGAAAAAGGTATGCGTAGCGTACGCAAGCGCGTTACGAACACGCGTTACGGCACCGATCGTGTTGGTGCGTGATCGCAAGTGACCAATCGTGCGCAAAAATTCAAACGTGTGGCCCTTTTTTTGTAGCGGATACGTATCTGCTGGGCAGGCACCGATCAACTCTAAGGTTGTAGCCTTGAGCTCAAACGGCTGCTCAGCACCTTTGCTGGCGACCAGCTCGCCAGTCGCTGCGATCGCTGCACCGGTAGTTAAATCAGGTAACAACGAAGCATAATTTTGTGTGCCGCCATCGGCGACAATCTGCAAGCCGCCAAAAGTAGAGCCATCATTCACCGCAATAAATGAAAAATCTTTAGGGGACCGTACGCTACGGATCCAGCCCTTAACGGTAATTGTCTGGCCGATATGGCCAGGGGTTAGTTGTTTGATTTTTGTTCGGATTAAAGTACTCATCGTGTTTGGTTCTCCTACTACCTATTTCGGATTAAGTGTAATCTTTTTGTATGCAAAAAATTTAAGCATTAGCATATACCAAGGGGTTGTTGAATAACAACCCCTTTTAAAGCTCAAATACATACCAGGAGGGTTTTATGGCCTGCCTCAGACTCTTGCGAGCCTTCACCATGGCCAGTACTTAGGAAAAAGAATAGGCCATAACCGGATCGTGGTGCCTGCCCGCCACCTGTCCGCCAGCTGTCCACCGAAGCTAGTTAAAGCGCGGTGCCGGGTCGTAGTCCAAAGGACGAAGCCTGGAAGGTGGAAGCTAGTTAAAGCGCGGTGCTGGGAGTGTTTTGCGCGTTTTTTTCTGCGCAAAATGTATCGAACCATACACAGCCCCATTGGAACGTATTTAACAGAAAAATTACATAAAAAACACCTTAAAAACAATGTAACTCCCCAGATACCTGGGGAGTTACAGAATAATTTAGAAAAAATAAGTTTTATAAGTAGGCACACCGCTTTGGTGATGGGTCGCGTCACCGCCACGTAATCCTAATAAAATTCATATGCCTATGCTGCCGCTGGTGTCGCTTCCACTGGGGCCACAGTAGCCGCTACATCGCTCACAACCGCCGCAGGCGCTGCAACCGCAGCAGGTACTACCGCATCAGTTGCTACAGGTGTCGCTGCCGCTGGTGATGCAGCATCAGCCGATACTCCAGGCATCGCCGACACAGGCGCCGCTTTGGCAGCAGGGCTATCATCCGTAGCAAGGCGCTTAATGATATGCAGCACCCCGTTAGCAGCCTTAATATCAGTGGTCTCTTTTTTATAAAAAACTAAGTTATCCGCATTAATTTGTTGGCCGCCAATTGTGGTAAGCATCCCTTTAAGGTCAGCTTTAGACTTCTCATCCTTAATGATATGAGCTTTAAGAACATCAAGAATTTTTGCTTTAGCCGCTTTAATTGCAGCTTGGTCATTATTCTTTTGAGCTACTTTTAAGCTGTTTGATAGTGGCAACAATACTGATCCTATTGGTGCCAGTACGGTAATTTTTTGACCGCGGGGAATAAGCTCTAAAAATGTTTTTGCTTTTTTAGACTTTGGCTTTTTTTTGCCATACGCGCGTAACGGATACTGCAAATCAACCGCAAAAACAAGCTCTCGAAAGGTGACTAGATCTCCATGCCTATTAATAGCGGCCATAATAGTGTTAAACGCACGACTCTCGTCACTACCAGTTTGATTGAGAGCTTGCTGTAAAATAGCATCACCCCCCTCACATTTAAAAGGAAAAAAAAAGCTGGCGCTCACTATCATGAGGGCAAGAGCCACAATATTTCTCATACTCTCTCCTTAAATAAAAATAGACTATGAAAAGATTGTACCATACCAGCAGCTGACAATTAAAGCGTCCAGATATTTGCCTATCCAAGCTTGCAGCTTTACAATACAACTATTAATTTGTTGTAACTCACCAGATACCTGGGGAGTTACGTTTTCTTCTGTGTTTTATAAAAAGTATATACCTGCCGCCTGTTGCTCATCAATTTCAAGCGCAATTTCTTCAAGCGTGTAGGTTGGTGTCGCCGTGTTTATAACAGGCTGTACAAATATTTTTTTAAATTTTCTCTCTAGCTGATTAGCATAGATGATGCTTGGTGCAAGAAGGGGGACTCGAACCCCCATTCACTTTCATGAGCTGGCTCCTAAGGCCAGTGCGTCTACCAATTCCGCCATTCTTGCATAAAAAAGATCAAAAAAAATGGTGGGTCGCCAGGGACTCGAACCCTAAACCTGCAGATTAAGAGTCTGTTGCTCTACCAATTGAGCTAGCAACCCACATGTATTTTCTAAATATAGGAAGCAGTTTACCAAAAAATAAAGCAATGTGAAGCAAAAAACTATTTTTTACTTCACATTGCTTTATTTTTGAAATTATAGTGTGGCTTATGCAGCAGATGCAGTGATTTCTTTTGGTATTGATACTTGTTGTATCAGTCCAATAAGTGCATGCGCAGCGCCTTTGTATGGATTGCCAGTGAATTCATTTAGTTTTTGAAGCTTTTCAGGCATTTGTATCGCATATGAGATATGGCGACTAATACGGATATTTTTATGACCATGCGTGACTTGGTGTGCCGTGTAATTTGCTAAATCAAAAAGTGCTTGCGCCACTGCTGGGTGGTGTATTTGGCTGTGATCAAATCCATAAATTTCATTATTTGTCTCGCCAAGCAGAAGAATATTGTAAGCATTTTTATGCTGCTTTTGTAGCGCTTCTGGTAAAAGCGGGCTACCAGCAACGAGGCCATTGGCAACATTGTCAGCAGAGCTATAAACATTATAAATGTTAAGAACCCCGTGAGTGCTTGGTACGACATCAGTCTCTTGATGTGGTGTGCCGAGTGTGAAGAGTTTACTGATTACAGGAACCGGCATGACGGGAATAGGCTTTGGTGGCCATAATTTTTCTTGAGCCCATAAAAATAAGCCTTTGTTGGCAACTGGTTTTTCTTGTTTTTTGATGTGGTTGGAAAACAGTTCGAGGCTCTTTGATGCGTGATACGACACGAGGCCGCCGTAGCTGTGCGCTACCACAATAATTTCATGATCATTGGGATATTTCGGGTCGTAACGGTAATTTTCACAAAACTGAACGATTTTGCATGCAAGGTGTAAGCCCGCAGATTCATGCTCTTCGCGGGAGAACCCCAAAGATTTTTTTTGATCCCAGGTAAAGTGGGTAACAGAGTGCCCTTCTTTAGCCGCGACTTCTTTGAGCGTTTCATAAAAATCACCGCCTGGTTGGTACCATTCACCTTGTGCGCCATTAAAGCCATGAGTGATAAAAATACATGCGTGGGTAGTAGGTGAAGCAAGAGCTGTGCCAAGTAATAATATGGCGATATAACGCGAAATCATAAATCCCCCATTGTGCTAGAAATATAACCTTATTTAGATGCTTTCTGAGAGTACATTTTGTTCATGAGGACTACAAAAGGATGGTTTCTGATTGTGGTTTGATTCAGGTGGCGTGTGATTTTTTGTGCCAATGTGAAAACTTTTTGGCGTGGCGCTATAAATATTTATGAATTATAACTGATAAAATCAGTTATAATTAACTTGATTGCGACGCTTTTTACATTTGATCCATCCTGTTCCTTATTCTTCGCTCAAAACAGGGAGAGCTAGGACCGGTGGTTGGTAAGCATTAAAATACAACTCAAAGTATTATGCTGCCATCTGATTTTACGAAATTTTAGTAAGGGGATAATTCATGATAGCACTAAAAGAAATTGTAAAAAAACTACTAACCCTCATCCTCATTTCAACAACTACCACATCAGATTTAACGAGCCTTATCGTTAGATTACAATCTAATAATCCTATCATTGCGCAAGCAGCAGAAAGACCTTTACCGCTTGAGGATGCTCATACGATCTTACAGGAATGCCTTACCCCAGGCGAATACATGCCGCCTCACCAACCAAGCAAGAATATCTCGTATATCATAAACAATGGTAGCTGCCACGTATGGATAAGCGCCAATGGTGATGATTGGACCTATCATTATTGTGACACTGCAATTCAAAATAACATGGTTAAGGATTGTACAATCTTCATGCTCAGCAGTTACTATTATTGCTTTATGGCTGGCAAGGACGGCCTGTCCCTAGAAGCTTCTCATAATGCCGACGAGGCTTTAATGCTCAATCCAATACCATCATATTCCTACAAAGCACCCTTTCAACAAATAGTTGCCGCAACACAGGCCGCTGTTCTTGCTAATGCAAGATATATTGAAGTAACTTTTTCACACAACATAGGCGCGTAGTCTATGAAATTGCCCCTATTAGACCTACGGTAATAAATGTGCGCCCAAAAAAATCAGGACAAGCACTATGACAATCAAAACATTATTTCTAGCCCTCAGCACTTTTTGCTTTGATCTCATGCAAGCAAAGTTAAAAATGGGCGATCAAGCACCTCATTTTTCACTTCAAGATCAAACAGGGGTTACACATAGCCTGAGCTCTTTGCGGGGTAAAAAAGTAGCACTCTGCTTCTACCCAAAAGACAACACGCCCGGCTGTACCAAGCAGGTATGCAGCCTACGCAACGGATGGACTGCCCTTACTGCTGCCGGCATCACCGTGCTAGGCATCAACTTTGATGACTCAAAAGCACACCGTGATTTTGTGGATACACACAAGCTGCCGTTCCCCCTTATGTGCGACAAAGACAAAAAAACCGCGCGCGCCTACGGTGCCTCACGGTTTCTTCTGCCAATGCCAAAACGTATCACTTTTTTAATTGGTGTGGATGGTAAAATTGCGCACGTCATCAACGATGTAAACGTGAATGACCATGCGCAACAAATTTTAGATACATGGAAGTAGGGTTACTAATTATCAACACGTGATAAATATCTATACCAAAATATTTTTACTATTTCAGCCGCTATGAATCGGGACTATATTATTGCATTGTTAAGTAAAGATTTTCTCGTACGTCGTCCCCTACTTGATCGGGGATCCAGGCAAAATATAAAATCTTTTAACGGTAATAATAAATTTTTACGATTGCCGACATTGTATTCCAGGCAGCCAATTTCAAAAATGAATTATACAGCCTGGATCCCCGATCAGGTCGGGGACGACCAGCCGTCGCCTACGGCTATGGCGGGCAGGCTGTAGGCAGGATCATACTTTTTTGAGAAATTTCTGAAAAATGCTGTTAGCCAGGTTGATATTTATTTTTCAAAAACTCAACAGAGCCTACTTATCCCTCAATACAACATTGCAATAATCAGCAGGCACCAGCTGATCCGTACTCAAATAATCAGGTGCGCACCCAGGCTTTATGAGATTTTGTATGTTGCCATACAGACCATTACACATATCTTCGTCAACTTCATAATGGTCAACCACGCGCTCTAGCGAGCCGCCAATAATAATGCGATCATCCCAGGTAGATAATGAGGTAAAAACATCGCTGCCAGGTACGGCATAATGTAAGCGATAATCAACACCAGGCTGAGCCTTGAAATATAAAATTTCACCACGCACGGCATAGAGAGAATCATCGTGAAATAATTTTTTTGACGCCATGCCACTACAGTTAACTATTATATCCTCTGGCAGATCAAAAATTGCTTCTTTGTTATCAAAAACGCAGCGCTCAACACGAGCCCCTCTCTCTAACATTTTTTCATAAAGATCTTGTAAGTAGAAAGGAATATCAACCGTTATCACTCCTCTAAAAGCAGCTAATCGCGGCTCTACGCCAAAGCCGAAATCAACCATTTTGCAATCTTCGGGATTGGCCGCTTCAATATCAGCATCACTAAAATAGTAGCCTGGTGCTAAGCGAGCTCCCTTAAAGGTATGTTTATTAACAATTTCCCCCATCGCTTGCTTAGCAAATTGTTTAATACTCTCAAGCATTATTGCATCATCCATACTCACACCAAGATCTGGTGAAAACACGCCTACAGCAACATTTGACATGGTATCTGGCGTAGTAGCTTGCGCATAAACGCACACATTATAACCACGCTCTAGCAGGATATGTGCTACTGTCATACCAATAACACCAGCTCCAACCACGGCCACAGATTTTGTATCAAGACCAGGAACGCTTAAAACATTATCAAAAATTATATGCTCAACCATGTCTGCGCAACCCCATGAAAGCGAAACACCGGCACCGCCATGACCATAATTATGCACCAGCAACTTCTCCTTACCATTTGAAGCTCTTACCCATTCATGCTCAAGACGCAATCCTTTGCTTCGACAGGGCCGATGCCCAATGTTGTAACCAATAAAATTTTCTGGTGAAAGATCTGGTGGCGTAAGCGTAACCATGCCGCCTGATGCCGCAACAATAGAACTACACATTACATTGAGAATCAATAGTTTCTTCACATAGTTGAACATGAGGGCCCTCTGCTTAAAAAAGTAACTTTTAAATAACGCGAGTTCAATGGATTTGACTTGAATAAGATAATTACATCTACCTGTTTTTTTTCCAACTAAGAAAATATACCTGCCTACGTCGTCCCTGACTTGATACGTGATCCAGCTTCAATAAAAAAAATCTCTAAGAAAAATGGTCTCACTGAATCTGGATCACACAAAGCAGGCAATCGTTTCTGTAATATTTGATATATGATTAGTCTGGATCCCGGATCAAGTCCGGGAAGACGTACAAGAAAGTCGAGTAATAAATTAGAATACCAATTATTTATTCTCTAGTTTTCCATTAAGCTCACGTTAAAAACATCTATTCTATTCTATACATATTCGAAATGTGATGGTACTAGAATTTAAATAATCATCATCAAGCACTCATACCGGTACAATCGATAAAAATATCATCTGAACGGTCAAAAACATTTTCCCGACTCCCAAAGGGTTCTTCAACCAACGGCATTACACCACGCCCCAACATTACTCAACGTTAAATTTTTTTATGCACTTCAGGGTTGAATGTGCGCAGCAAAAACGCCCTCGATTTATCGAAGGCGTTTTTATTTAGTCTTAAAGAGAGTTAATTACGGTAAATCTCAATACCCCTAACCACTAAATATCATAAGTGGCGAAAGCCCCGTCATAGCAGTACTAGGAATCTCGCGGGGTGAAAAATCTTTTTCCTAAATTCAAGCTTAAATTTCACTTAAAATTTCTGATTTTTAAAAAATGGGCATAAAAAAAGTCCCTCGATTTCTCGAGGGACTTTAATCCTGGCAGTACTTATTTTCCCAGACCGTCGCCAGCCAAGTATCTTCAGCGTTGCGGACTTTACTGCTGTATTCGAAATGGGAACAGGTGTTTCCCCGCAACTATTGCCA
>CAMATL010000040.1 GCA_945861145.1 candidate division TM6 bacterium GW2011_GWF2_37_49
CAGTGCTTTGTTATGCACAGCAAGCCAATCAATATTACGGCTAAAGATCTTGTGATAGATGGTGCTGGTGGCAGCATGGTATTTGTGGGTGCTGTTGGTCAACCTGTAGGACTTGGTAGTCAGGGCGGCCCATTATTTAATGTTGCTGCAAATACGTCAGTTACCCTGCGCAATGTTACGTTGACCAATATTACTCAAGATTCATTTGCGCTTGGCAATGGTGCAACCTTGGCGCTTGATGAAAATGTAACATTAGATTTTGGCAGCGATGTGTTCCTGACTTCAGGCACGCTTAAAATCCTTAATTCAAGCTCGCTTCTTGGTAGCTCTAATGTAGTTCGTATGCGTGGAATTAATGGTAAAAAGAAATTGGTGCTTTCGCCGACTAATGGCAACCAAACAACTCTGATTGATTTAAATAATAATTCCTTAGCGCTACAAAATATGGAATTAATTGGTACCCAATTTATAATGCCAAATGGCAGAATGGCTTCAGTTGCCTTAGCTGGTGGATCAACGGTTGATGTTGGTGTCTCGACAGCACTTAATTTTGATGTTGAAGGTACAAATAATAGTTTAGTTCTCACCCAAGATGGGTTGACGCTTTCGGGAGCATTCAGCTTTGATGGTCTAGCGGCTGAAAATATCCTAGCCGTGCGCTTTGCTCTTAATGCATCAATTGCTGACAAGCACGTTACAATTATTGATGCAAGCGGCAACGTTAGCTATGTACCAGTAAAAAAAGGCAATCCGCTCGTGGTATTTGATGGCGATACTGGTCTTTTTTTAACAAATCAAGCCACACTAGCTGGGCTGATTTTTGAAGATCAATCAGTGACGATTGCTAATGGTTTAAACACGAATACAAATGGTTTTGTAATAGATCAAAATTCTTTCTTGATGGGATTAGATCTTGAAGTTTTATGCCACCCAATTAAACAACAAAGTGCTCGTTTCGCATTAGAAGCTCGTTCGATGACTGGTTTAGGTATTGATCAAGGTTTTGTGCGTGCTCGTAAGGCAAGCACGCCGCCAGTTCTAACTGCTTTTTGTAAAATACTGGAACATAAACGTGCGAATAAGCAGGCGGCTAAAGCCCGCCCTATTGTTAAGCCTCAAATAACACAGGCGAAGGTTAATGCTGCATTGGCCAAAAATAAAAAATACAGCAAGATGCTAACTCGTTCACCAGAAGGCTTCATGCCTGAAGATCTAGATTGTGAATACGTACGCTCTTTTGCTCCGCCTTCTGAATATGTGCGTAAAGTAGTTGGTACTACAGTAACCAATGCTACTGTTGAATCTGGCGCAGCGTTGTATAAAAGTGCGGTTGTTTATAATTTTCAAACAGCAATTAATAGTTTTTGTGCGGTGACTATGGAAGCTGGTGCTGTGCTTAATCAATTGCCAGGTAGCACCTTGTATGTAGACAATGCACACAATCTTAACGTTACCGGTTTGGGCAATAAGCTTGTAGTCACAGGCGATGCTGTAATTGATCTATCAAGTATTAGTTTTGATGATAGCACGGCCTCTCGCTTAATTATTCATTGTGATCGTGTGGGCGGAGCGTTACCAGCTATTAACTTGAGTGGTAAACTTGATTTACCAGCCAATGCATCATGCTTGCTAGAAGGCGTTGGTAGTGTCGTTCTAGCTGATGGATCAGTGATATCACTTAATGGTACAGCCGAAGATAATCAACCAGTTTTCTCTGTGGGTAGTGGTGTTGTCTTGTCACTGGCTGCGAGAGCAAAAGCGTATATTGGTGGTATTGGGCGCTTTGAGGTAGTTGATGCTGGTCAGCTCAATGTTAATAATGGTGCAACATTAATTTTTGCTGATGCACCATCTTCGATGGTGCATAGTATTAACTTTATTGTGCAATGTAATGGCTTAGTCACCGTTGGTGGTGATGATGCGGCGGATGCAGGCATGCTGCGTTTTGCCGGCAATGGTGATGTCTCGTTTGCTGTTAATAATTCTAAGTTAGTAATTGGCTCTTCTGGTCGTTTGGCATTTAATATGGATACTGAAGGAGCTGTACAGCGTGGGTTGCTAAAAGCATTTACGTTAAATTACGCTGACATTGTTTTACATGGTCGTCTTGAATTTGGACCAAATGAATTGGATGAGTCATTTAAAGATCTTACGACTCAGATTTCACTTACCGAAACAAAGATTGCAGGTGAGGGTGCAGTGATTGCACGCAACCAAAATCCTGTAAGTAATGCTGTGACCGATGTCAGCACATCAATTGCGCCAGCGACAAGATTAACAGGTGTTGCTGTTGCTGCTATACCAGCAAGAATTGTGAATCTTGTTAAGCGTGCATAACTCGAAATTGAAAAATACCAAGGGGCGAACCTCACGCCCCTTGGTTAAAAAATAATAAGGAGATGGTAATGAACAAGTCCCTCACCCTCATTGCCGGCGCGTTGGCTCTTAGTGCTGGGCTAGCTATTCAGGCAGCACCAAGTGTCGCACTCGAAGGGCATAAATATGATAAATTACAAGATGAGCTTATCCTCATGGCGCAAGCTGATTACAAGCATGCTCGTAATCGCTATGTTAAATCTCATCCTTCTCAAGAGCCATCAGAGCGCCGCGATCAAGGCAGCTTGACAGGCCAATGGCGCGACTATGAACACAAAAGAGAATTGCGTCATGCTGATCTTGGCAAATTTGCAGATCTTTATCGTCATCCGTCATTGCCTGCACATGCGCAATACACCCATCAAGAGGAAGTATTTGGCGTAGACGTCAAGTACAGCAAAGCTACAGGCGCCTACAATAATTCGGGTATCTTGATGGATATTGCTCAAGCGTCGATCACTGATGGTGATGTGCGATTGCAAGATGCATTGCTGGCAAGCAAATTAGTAGCTGCACCCCAAGTAGCCAGACATCAAAATGATAACGTAATTAATAATGCTGGCGCTGTGGTAACATCTGGTGCAATTGTAAATGGTGATGGGTATCTTGGTTATTTAGCCGATAAAAAAATTATTTTTAATGGCCAACGTGAACGCATTGAAGCTGGCTTTAATGTAGCGCGGTATTTTTTCGAGCATCTCATTGGCTTAGGGTTATTTGTTCCAGTAGTACAAGATAAGCGCAATCTTGGGTTGGATTTAATGTCTTCGATTGAAGATGTAACAAAAACCAATGCTGCGTTCCCTGATAATTTAGCAGCTTTTAATCGCCGCTATGGCAACTCATCGCAAGCCTTTCTTGCCGATGCTTTCAAAGCCAAAGGCATGAATAGTTTTGGTGGTACGAGTACCGGCTTGGGCGACGTACAGTTGTATGCGCAAGCCAAAATAAGTACCAAATATCTTGATCGCGTATTGTTTAATGCACGCGTTATTATCCCAACAGCACCGCAAGCAACAACAGACAAATTATGGGCTCCAGAGCGTGGCAATGGTGGTTTTTATCAAGCAGGGCTTTCGTTTAGCGCGGTAGGGCATTACAACCGTTATTTCAACCCGCACTATTTTGTTGAAGGGTTGTGCTCATTGCCTGCGGTAGTGCCGCAACGCGTGCCTGTTAAGATGAATATTGCTGCTGGCACAACATCTTTGCAGCTTGGTGCAGCGACGCCTCTTGGCTATCGTTTAGATCCTGTAGGAGCTGGTCTTTCTTACAATGGCTTTGACGTGGCGTTTCGCAATCTTGGCGATACGGTATCAAAGCTTAAGCTTGCTAAGGGCTTGGCATTTGATATGCATATCGGCAACGTTTTTGAGCAGGTATTTGTACGTCGTGGATTTTTGGATGTTTTTTATAATTTCAAAATCAAAGCGCGCGACCGAGCGCTTGGCTTACCAATATCAGATTTTAATCTCGAACAGTATGAACGCAATTCTGAGCAACTCGAGCATCGCTTGGGTGGTGAATGGCGCTGGCAAGTAAATCAGGCTGCAACTCTGCGCCTTGGCATCGAACAAGTAGTCCGTGGTAAAAATATTGCGCAAGATACTCAAGTATCTGCCGGTATTAATTACGGGTTTTAAGCACAATGAGAGATGGTAGCAAAGTGATGTTGTCATCTCTCATCATTATGCATGCACAGCGATGCGCATTGTCGGTGGGGTTTTAAAAATTTGTTTGTGATCAGGCGGCAGCTGGCTGAGAAATTTTGTTTTTGTGTGCGGCCTGAATGTTGGTGAGTAATGCTTGAAGTTGGGTAAGGTTAAGTAGTTATGAATAAAAAATTAATTAATTTTTTTAAAAAATATTTATTTAAAAAACCGTTTATGGTGAGCGATTTTAAGCCATATCTGCAGAAAAATCGTATTGAACCGGTATGGTGGCGTACGATTCTCTGGGGTATTGGATTAAGTATGGTTGGTGGTCAGCTGAGTGCAGTGTCGATTATTACGACGGCAACCGGAGGCGCTACTACAAGTGGTTATCAGGGGGCTGCTTATTCCCTTACCTCAGGTGATGTGATGCGCGGTTTTATTATGTTTAAAAATGGATTTACCATTCCTGATCCAGGTACTGTTTTTTATGATGCCGAGGGCCCGGTATATGGAAATATTACTTTTGGGTCAACAGGTGCAAATACTTCCACACTTCAATTAGGCTCTGATTTGCGTTTGGGGACAACTGGATGGTTTGCTCAAACCTCAGGAATTAATGCCATTGACGGCTGTCCTATTGTTACGGCTGGCATTGGCGGGCGGGGTAATTCTATTTTAATGGGTGGTGATCAGACGCTTGGTTTTGGTTTAAAAATTACCAGCTCATTAACTATTGATGGTTGTGGTCATACATTGACGATAAATTCGAGTGGTCTTTTTACGTTGGATAATAGAGCAACATTGACGCTTAAAAATATGAATATTATTACGAGCGTACCAAATTTATTTGCAAGAACAGCATCTAAAGCAGGTTATGTTGGGTTAGAAAATGTGAATATTTATCTAACGCAAAACAGCACACTTTTTGGTGATTCAGCTACAAGTCTTGGCATGACCAGAATTCAAGGGCTTGTTGGTATTTATGGACCGTATTCTGCTACCGCGAGTTCAACACGCTTTGATAACCCTTGCGGCAGCAAATGTAATATTTTGATCAACTCTGGTTCCACTTTGTATGTTGGGCCTGGCGTAACGTTTGATTTGTCAGGGCTAGCTCTCCCTTCGGCCAATAAAATTGGCATGCAAGATAGTACCTCTGTGCTTTGGCTGGATGGTTGCACCTTAACGTGTAACGTTGCTACTGCAGGACAACAGGGTCTAGTTCTTTCTAAAGGTACCGTACTGCTTGATGATAAAGTGGTTATATCGGATTTGAATGGTTCAGGTATTGCTAATGCCGATATTACAAAAGGCTTGATTTTTGGTGATGGGACAACTGCTAATGATATTGATGTACGCGTGCTTGGTGGTGCTTATACGGTTTTGAATGGTTGTATGCAGTACAAGCACTCATAATTAATTAGTAAGACTTAATTTGATAGCATTATTCAAAATATTTTATAAATAGTCCCTGTCGTCCCGGACTCCGATCCGGGATCCAGGTTTTTAAAATAAAATTCCATATTTCTGTTGAAAAATGTGTCAGTAAAAAGGTTTGAATATGCTTAAAACGGCAAGGCTGTTTCAATGTATATGTTTTTGTTTGATCCCGGATCGCCCCTCGATACGATTGCTTTGCAATCACTACCAGCCTTCGCTTTAACTAGCTATGGCGGACAGGCGGGATGAGCGGAGGAGGGGCTGTTTATCCTGAGCTTGTCGAAGGGTCCGGGACTACAGGAAGGAAGGGTTTATCTACATGCAATTATTAATAACCCGTTCGTGGTGTCGTGCCCGTCGAAGCCTTGGCGAAGGCTGGGAGTGATTCTGAAGCATTTTATATGCTGAAGAATTGTATCGAATCCAGGAACTCATTAGAGAATTAAAGATTAGAGGCGATGGAGAGAGTATGAAATTTAATATGAACTATGCTAGGTGGCGAGCTCTACTTTTAGGGCTTGGGGTAACCATAGCGGCAGGTCAGATGTTTGCTGCTGATCGTATAATTTCGACAGCAACAAACGGTATTTTTGGCAATGGCTATCAGGGGTCTTTGGTTTCAACAGGCACTGTGCTTCTGCGAGGTACAATCATTTGTAAGCAGGGAATTAATGTGAGCGGTACGCTACCGGTTGTTTATGATGCAGATGGCCCTGTATATGGAAAGGTTCAGTTCAATGGTGCAAGTGGTACGTTAAAGCTTGCATCTGATTTAAGGCTTGGCTCTACCTGCGCTGTACGAAGTGTAACGACTGATGCCTACATGACAATTGATGCTGGCAAATCAACCGATGCTTCCGTGGCAGGGCAGACTATCATTATGGGCGATGATTTACGCCTTACTTTTTCAACTAAATTTATCTCAAATTGTGTGATTGATGGTCGAGGCAACACGCTTACCTTGCAAGCGCCATTGAGTGTGTTTAATACGAGTATGTCGGTAACGCTTAAAAACATGCGCCTTATTATCTGGCCTGGGACGGGGACAAGTAGTAGCAATGCTTTTGCTGAACCGTTTATTTTTAACGCAAATAACCAATCTCAAAGTATTAATCTTTGTAATGTTGATCTCTGCTTGCCAAGCGGCAAAACAACGCATGTGGTAACGGCGGGTAGATTGAATATAAATAATCGTGTGAACGTAACCGGTTCAGGCGGCACTTTTAAAATGTTTTATTCTGGAGCTGGCACCGCTAGTCCAAAGATAATAGTTGGTAACAATTCTAAATTTTTGGTAGGCCATGGAGTTACCTTGAGCTTATGGGGATCGCCAAACGTGCCTCAGAGTAACCGGTTGGTATTGAATGGTGTGACATCACAGTTGTGGCTTGATGGTTGTACGCTTGACATCAGTGCTGTAGCAGCAGGAACAACGCAAGGGCTTATGCTGAAGCAAGGTACTTTGTTTTTTGATAACAAGGTTACGGTTAGTAGTTCCATAGCCAATGCGGTAGTTGCCGATATTACCAATGGCTTGCAGCTAGGGGATGGTACAGCAGCTAATGATATTGATGTGCGCGTCCGCGGTGGTGCTTACCTCGATATAATTGGATCAATGCATTATAAGCACTCGTAATGAGAAAATAACAAAAATTGCGTGCTTATAAAAAGCAAAAAATTAGGAAAATGACGCTATATTCCGGGATTGATTTTTTGACAGGACTTGCCTATAAACACACGGTTTAATTTGTGAAAGACAGCAAATACTACTCTCAAAAAACATTCCCATTCTTACCTCAGAGCGATTTGAACTATCTAGACATGTAGAAGTCCTGAAAAACTGGATCCCGGCTCCCTCGATCGTAGCCGAGGGCAGGCTCCGGCCGGGACGACGCAGTGGATTATCTACAAGGACAATTATCAAAGCATTATTTTTTTTAACGACCTGGTTAGGCTGAGAAGAGTGTTCTTTTTTAAAATAATTCCAGATCGAATCTTTCAGCTATTTTACATACTCCTGTTTTGATTATAGCCACAGCGGCATAGACAATTATAATCGCCGGATATTATTTTTTGGTGCAGATAATAGATGGAAAATGATTTAGTTATTTAAGAATTTTATTATGTCGTCCTGGCGGAGGCGAGGATCCAGGTGAATCCTGATATTAATCTATGGGTGAGCTTGGATTGATGTAGAAGGTTTTCAAGTTTGGTTTTTATGTACAAAAGCTGGATCCTCGCCTCCGCGAGGACGACGGAGTAGAAGGCCGCGTAAATTTTTAGGGCAGTCTTTTCCGTAGTAAAGCCAATTAGTGAGGGTTGAAGTTTTTATAGAAAAAAGATGTCCTTAAGTTTTAATGTTTTGTGGAGAGTATTGATGAGAAAAATGTATTTGAAAAGGCACCTATTTTGGTGCGTAATGATAATGCTGACCCAGGCTTTTGTAGCCAGTCAGCTTGCAGCAACAAGCTTTGAATTTTCTAGCCCGTCCTCTAAATTGGTCTTGGGAGATTTTAACGGTGGTGTAACGCCTGCGCAGGGATATTTTAAAACTACACATGCCGGACAACTTATTGGTTGGAATGAGCAATCAATCATTCGTGGTGATTCTAATGCAAACACCCGATCATGCAATTGGACGACATCGTTAGCTCCTGTTGGTAATCCTACCAATACAAGCACTCTAGCAGGTGGACCAACTGTAAATTCGGCTACCATCCATCGCGATTTGATAATTACAACCTCAGAAATGTCGGGAGTTGTAAGAACCACATCTAATTGGGTAAACGCTAAGTCTGATGCGCTGTTGGCGACATCGAATTATGTAGCAAACAATGGCGACTCTCTACGAGCTACATCGAATGCAGTTAATAATCTGTTCCCGATTGTGCGTGGCACATCGAATTGGGTCTATCGTCAAACGCAAGACTTTAATAGTACGGCATTGGGTAGACAACTACGCGGTACCTCAAATTGGGCAAATAGCCAAGTAACTGATTTTGGTGCTGCTTCAATTGGTATGCAGCTACGCGGTACCTCAAATTGGGCAAACAGCCAAGTA
>CAMATL010000041.1 GCA_945861145.1 candidate division TM6 bacterium GW2011_GWF2_37_49
GCCACGGGTTGGCAGTCATTTCTGATTGTTACAACTGGCAAATCATTACCAGAGTGGCAAAGTACACACTATTTCAGAAAAGACATAGAAGCGCCTTTTGAGCAAAAAACAACTGTTTTTGTAGTGAGATAGGGCTAAGAGCCTTTTTCAATATAATTTTTTTTCCGCTCGAAACCCTTCGAGACGCAGCTAGAAGCTGCTCCTCAGGGCGAGCGGAAATCTGCCTCCTACCAATTTTTTTCTTGTTTTTAAATACGCTCGCCCTGAGCAAGCCCATAGGGCTGTCTCGAAGGGTTTCGAGCGGTGATAATAAGTTTAAAAGACGGCGTTATTTTTACAGCTAGAATTAAGTGTGAGCGGGGGTGACCCGTTTGCGTCTTTACGTTGGTTGCGTATCCTAGATCCCTGTTGGGGATCTTAAAATTCATTATCAACCTAAGGATATGTACATGAAACGTGTCACGCCTGCACAACTTATGATGTTGCTTATTGCCGGATTATTTATTGCGGCTGAAAACTCCCTACAAGCTGCTGCGCCATCTCCAGATAATTTATTTATCAATGCTCTTGGAGGGGCTATTGATGATAAATTGCATGAAGCTGGTGGTAACGCTGGTAATGAAGTTGTCTTCGATATATATGAAATAGATTCTGGTTATGATGATATCGATGAAGAAGAAAATGTCCGTTGGTATCTAAATACTCAACCACTGCAAGACCTTGCAGGGCTAGCTAAAGCGTATTTTATGGGTATTGATTGGACGGGGCATTATGCTCAAGTGCGTACCAAATTTATCACGCTGGGCCAAGAAGGTATTAATGGTATGTATGCTCGCATCCGTGGGTGCTACTGGGGCTCAAAGGCTATTTTGCCTGAAGAGCGTGAATTTAGTAATGTTTTTGTCTTTGGTCGTGATGATCAGCAGCTAGATACCGTTACCTGCACAACCATCGATGGTTATAACTTTGTTATTCCAACCCGCATTATTGGTGATGGGTTTTTGAATGCTACCATCTGCAACGATTTTAAAGAACATGCACAAGGCTTGAAGAACGTACAAGTTAATTTAAATTCCCGCGTAATGTATCTTCTCTGTACTGCTAAGCGCTTGCAAATAGCTCATTCAATTAATGCTCAGGCTACAGCAGCTGATGTAACGCTTGAGGCTGTAGCAATGCGCCTTAAGAATCAGGATCTTTTTGATGCAATCAAAGCTTGCGCGTACCTAAATATTACTGATGCCGATATTTTAGTTCCATTGCATTATGTGGTTGCCGCAGTACTTCAAACACGCCACCCAGTTCGCATGGTTATGGATTTAATTAACAAAGAATTAAAACTTTATAAGCAAACTCGCCAACAGCTAGTTGATGCGCTTAAAAACGTTATTGCCGGTTTTTTATCAACACAAGAATTATTACCAGCTGAAGAGCCTCTTGCTAATAAATTAGTTAATAAAGAATCAGTAAAAATTGGTTCTCGACCTGAAGATAAAATTACTCATTATTTTGTAAAAAAAGCATAATTTTCTCTAAGTTCTCTTTGAATACCCAAAGGGCCTACAGCATTATGCTGCGGGCCCTAATGCTTTGAGTCCAGGTATTGTCGCCCATGGGTTTTCACTTAATGCACTTAATTTTATAAGTGGGAATAATTTTATCAGCGGTGATAAAAACCAAATCTTCTACCATGCACTGTGCAATTAATAAACGATCAAATGGATCATTATGAATAGCTGGCAGCTGCTCTACTCGCCAAGCATGATCTGCCGTTATTGGTAAAAACTCTATATCACTAGCTTCCACAATCGTCTTTAAATTATCTGGGACTTTAAGCTTTTTTAAAGACTTTTTAATGGCAATTTCCCACACACTGACAGAACTTGCTAAAATTCGATTGTCAGCGTCCTCTATCAGTGACCTTGCATTTTTTGACAGTTTTTTATCATCAGATAACCACCAGAGCAAAATGTGGGTATCAATAAGGTATGTATTCTTCATTTGAAGTATTCCATAAAATCAGATGGTAATTTTTCAAAATCTTTTTCAATAGTTATTTTTCCCTTCAAAGAACCGGGAACTCGGTTTTTCTTTTTTTCTCGAAAAGGCACTAATTTTGCAACCGGATTTCCCGCTTTGCAGATGATGACCTCTTCTCCTTTTAAAACCAAATCAATTAATTTAGAAAGATTTGTTTTTGCCTCATGCAAATTCGCTCTTTCCATAAAACCATCCTTTTGTTTGTGTTATTCTATGCACTTAGCCTAGCTTAGCTAAGCTAGGCTAAGTGTGTCAATGGTCTAAAACAATAACCAAGAGCTGTGCTTATTCAAAGCAGTTAGAAAGCCTTACGCTGCGGGCCCTAATGCTTTGAGTCCTGGTACCGTTGCCCATGGATTTTCGCTGCCGAGATAAGCAAGCGTTGCGCCGCCTCCCGTTGAAAGAAACGTCATTTGATTGCCTAGCCCTAGGCTTTCAATTGCTGCTACGGCATCGCCCCCTCCAGCAACTTTGAGGCCATCAATAGCTGCGATAGCACGCAGCACACCTTCTGTGCCTACAGAGTCATGCGGCGCTTCGTTGATGCCCATGGTGCCGTTTGCAAAAACTGTCTTAGCCCATACAAGGCTTTGAGCAAAGAGCTGCACCGTTTGTGGGCCAATATCAATAATAATATCGTTGCTAGTAACCTCTGTGAGCGATTTTGTGTGTATGTCATTAGTTTGGGTTAAATCTGTAGTAACCACAAAATCAACCGGCAACAATAATTTGGTTTGCCCTAACTGTGAGAGTATTTGTTGTGCTAAGATTATTTCTTCGTCTGTCGGGCTTGAAGCGCCAAGATTAGAGCCACCAGCAGCAAGAAACGGCAGTGCTATCTTGCCACCAAGTATAATGACGGCGGGAGGAATGTGATGTGCCAAAAAATTGCTGAGCAACCCAACTTTATCAATAATTTTTGCACCACCCAAAACAATCATAAAGGGTTGCTTTGGTGAATCATGCAGCGCCTCAAGCGCTTCAAGCTCTAGATCAACGAGTAATCCCCAGCCGCGATTTTGTGGTAAAAAAAGCTGCGGCAATAATGAGACTGATGTGTCATTGCGATGCATAGTGCCAAAGGCATCGTTAACATAGATGTCAGCTACATTAGATAAAAGCTCGGCGAATGGTATTGAATAATTTTTTTCACCTGCAAAGAATCGTAAATTTTCAAGCAACATGATGCGTTGCGGGTTGTGATAACTATTAGTTTGGGCGGCCAATAAATCTCGTTCAAATTCAATTTCTAGCCCGTGTTCTTCAAACCAGCTCATTAAATTACGTGTAGATAAGTGGTGGTCTAGGCCATTGCCAGACGGTCGGCCAATGTGTGAGGCCAAAATTACCTTGCCACCATGTTTTTGAATATGGGCAATAGTTGGTAAAATAGCTCGTAAGCGTTTGTCGTTTTTTATACTGCCATTTTCAGCGATTGGCACATTGAGGTCTGCACGTACAAAAACGCGTTGGCGATATAAAAATGCTCTGTGTAGAAAAGACTTATTCATAATTTCTCCCCCCTCTGTTACTGAGGTGTACCCCCAAAATCTAATTTAGTGTAGCGTAAAACCTTGCAGCGATACCACATCTCCGCTATTTTTTTTGGGATATTGCGTTTTTAACTGATGGCGTGTTATTCGTAACACTGTAACTGGACTTAAAAAGGGGTTATCTGGATGAGGGTGGTACTAGATTTGAGGGGGCTTTAATGCGTTCACAAAATTTGCGTACAAAACGTAATAGTCAACATCACGATGAAGAAATAAATTTATATATTAGTGAATCATTTGGTGTTGGCATCACCGCGGTGATGCTATTTTTTGCCGTTGCTTTATTTACTCATCACCCGCATGACAGCACAATGTTTCATTTTGAAAGCGATCTTTTCTTTATTCGTAATTGGGGCGGGGTTGTAGGAGCTGAACTTTCGGTGATGCTTTATCACCTGCTTGGAGCAGCAGCGTACTTTTTAGTTGGTGCTTTGGGCATACTCGCTTACATGTTCTTGTTAGGGTATCGTCAAGGCCGTTCATGGCTTAGCTTGTTGTTGTTGCCTGTTTGTATTGCAGCGGCGGCTCTTGTTGTATCGCTCTACAGTATTGATTTTGTGCATGGTCTGCCTGGTGGTATGATTGGCGACACATTAAATACGTTTTTAACAAAACTTTTTGGTTTTTATGGTGCGACCATGATCGGATGGTCAGCCCTGTGGATCAGCCTTGTTTTAGTGCTACGTGTTTCGATTGTGCGTGGCGCTATTTCATTAATAAGAACTGTAGCAACCTCTAGCGTTGCCTTTTTTTTTTATCCGGGATCAAGCGCCTTGCGTTAGCCGCGGGACAGCTTCTGGTAGCCTTTTTTTGTCGCCTGGTGACAAAGCGTGTTGAACGTGTTCCTGCGTTTGATCTAAATAAATTGGTGCCCGCCTCTTTAAGTGAGCCTTTAGATAACGTGCAAGCAAAGCCTGTCGAATCTATGCCAACGCATGAGGTTGTGTCGCAGGCGGCTACCGTTACGCAAGATTTTACGTTTCCTGAGCCAATTTCTCTTAAGCAAGCTGCTGCGTTGAGAGTAGATCCAGTTGTTGATTGCGCTCAAGGGGTAAAAGATTTGGCCGCTGTTGAAGCTAGCCTTCTTTCCTTATCGGCTCACCGCTTGCGTGTGAATACGGTATTATCGGCGCAGCTTGTTGCAAAAAAAATCCCACAAGTCTTGCAAGCACTTGGGGCTGCAGCACTCGAAGATGCAATGCCATCGTATACATTGCCGCCACACGGCATTATCCAAGGACCAGCTCAAAATTTAAAAACAGAAGTTACCGCTGTTATGCTTGAGCGTGGCAAACTTTTAGAAGAAAAATTAGCGCATTTCGGTGTTAAAGGTTGTGTGATTGGTATCAAGCCAGGACCAATCATTACGCTGTTTGAGTATCAACCGGATATAAATACTAAATTAAGCAAAATCACTGCGCTAGAAGATGATTTGTCGATGGCTTTGCAAGCTATGAGTATTCGCATCATTGCGCCAATTCCTGGTAGAAATGCAGTAGGATTTGAGATTGCTAATCAAACGCGAGAATCAGTTTACGCAGCGCATCTTTTTCAGAGTGAGCTGTTTGGTCAGACCAAGGCTAATCTCCCCATCGTAATTGGTGTTGATATTCTTGGTAGACCGATAATTGAAGATCTGGTTGGGATGCCGCATCTTCTCGTGGGCGGGACCACAGGATCAGGTAAATCAGTTGGTGTGAATGTAATGCTCACTTCGCTCTTATTGACCAAGACACCAGATGAGTTGCGTCTGGTGTTGGTAGATCCAAAGCGATTAGAATTTACTCCCTATGCCGATGTGCCTCACCTTTTATTCCCGATTGTGACTGATCCGCTCAAAGCGGCGCAAGTTCTCAAATGGGTGGTCCATGAGATGGAGCAGCGTTATATTAAAATGGCTGAAGCTGGTGTCCGTAATGTTCTTGATTATGCAACTCACCGCGAAACAAAATTGCAACAGGGCGATGCAAGCTGTGATCGCATGCCGTTTATTGCTGTAGTGATTGATGAGCTCGCTGATCTGATGATGGTGGCCGGCAAAGAAGTAGAGTTTTATATTGTACGGCTTGCTCAGATGGCGCGTGCGGCAGGAATCCATATGATCGTGGCTACGCAGCGCCCGTCGGTCGATGTCGTGACCGGTATTATCAAAGTAAATTTTCCAAGCCGTATTGCTTTTCGCGTGTCATCAAAAGTTGATTCACGCACTATTCTGGATCAGTCGGGAGCAGAGAAATTATTAGGCAAGGGCGATTTGTTATTCATGCATGCCTCGGCGCCGACTTTGCAACGCATCCATGGCGCATATCTAGCAGAAAAAGAAATTGAACGCGTAACATCGCATGCACGCCGCGAGCGCAAAGTTGTCTACTTGAGCCCTGCCGTCGTTGATACAGTAAATCGCGACCAAGCAGATCAGGAAGAGGATGAATTGTACGAACAAGTACTGGCATTTGTTAAGACGGTTGATGACATCTCAATTTCCTCTCTGCAGCGTCAGTATCGCATAGGATTTAATCGATCGGCACGCATAATAGATCAGCTTGAGCAAGATGGATTGCTAGCCCCTGCACAGGGAAGTAAGCCGCGAAAAGTTCTCCATTGAGTTTGATGCGAATCCTACAGGCGAGTATCTTGACAATTGTTGCAAATCACGTAAGTTTCAAGCTTGTATTTTACTAATCAGTTGAATAACAGCTTTTTTTGAATGGTTATGGAGATTGCACATGCGTCTTTCGTCGGCGTTTTTTACAACTGCGTTGCCTCAAGGTGAATTGTTAGTTAAACATGCGGCAAGCACTGCTGCGGTAGGTGACAGCACTACATGGTTGCAGAAAGACGAAGAAGTTTTTGTTGCGTTCGATAGCAGAGAGATCCAACCAGGCAATCTTTTTATAGCGCTTAAAGGCAATACGGTAGATGGCCACTCTTTCATTGAGAGTGTGCTGCGTGCCGGTGCTGTAGCGCTTCTGATTAGTGACAAAGCAGCGCTTGATGCAGTGCCTGCCGATCTATGGCAAGGCCAGCTCATTATTGTGGTGCCTGATACATTGCAAGCATTTGTTGCACTTGCAATTGCGTGGCGCAGCCAGCTTACTATGCCGATTGTTGCGATTACTGGCTCTGTTGGCAAAACAACGACCAAAGAAATGATGCGAGCAATTTTTACTGCCGCTGGTGTTGAATGCACCGTCTCATTAAAAAATCAAAACACCACCATTGGGCTATGTAGCACAATTTTAAATATAAAGACCAGCCATAAGGTTGCCGTGTGTGAAGTAGGCATTTCACTCCAGGGTGAAATGATTTCACGTGTTGCAATTTTGCGGCCAACCATCGGCGTGATAACCAATATTGGTCACATGCATGGTGCTGGGCTTGGCGGCTTTTCAGGCATTTTATTTGAAAAACTCCAAATTTTTAAATTTTTTGAAACAAACAACGTGGGAATCATTAACGGTGATCAAGCACTTTTAACTGATGCTTACTACAGTCACCCTATTGCTAAATTTGGCTTTAAAACAAAAAATCAAGTACAAGCCCGTAAAATTATGGTGCGTGCTGGCACGGATGGGCTGCTCAAAACCAGCTTTACCTTGAAGTGGTATGGCAATCGCGCAGACGTCAAGCTTTCAGGTGGTCATCATGGTTATGTAGCCAATGCATTAGCCGCAAGTACGGTGGCTTATTTTTTAAACATCCCTTTTACTGCTGTGATAGCAGGGCTTGAACAATATCAAGGCTTTGCGGACAGATTTCAGCTCCATGCGCTCAAAGCAGGCACCGGCCAATTGATTAGCGATTGTTACAATGCTGGACCAGAGAGTATGCGTGGGGCGATTGAAGCATTTGGTAAAATGCCTGCAGTCGGTAAGAAAGTGGCCGTCATTGGGGATATGCTTGAGCTTGGCGAGAAAGAAATTTTTTGGAATCGGCAAGTGGGGCGTATGATTGCAAAGGTTGGCGGCATCGACGAAGTGATTCTTGTTGGCTCATTGGCTGCATCAGCAAAAAACACGTTACCATTTCGCACCAAAGTAGCGTTGGCAGCAACATGGAAAGAAGCTGTTCCGCTTCTTGAGCAAGCGATTGGCAAGCACGCGTTGGTGCTGGTGAAGGGTTCTCGTGGGGTAGCGCTAAAAAATCTAGTTGAGGCTTTTGTCGCCTAAGAGTAACTTTTAATATAAAAAAGCTAAGAGGCCTGTTTCTGCTTACCAGAAACAGGCCTCTTAGCTTTTTTGTTTGCATTATTACAATGTGCATATTTTGCATTAAAAACAGCCAATTTATCAGGTTTTGACAATTCTCTAGAATATGGGATAGTTGAATTACGAATAAATTAATGCGTATCTGAAATTTTAATGGAGGTTGTTATGAAAAAGTTATTCGCAATGTTATTTATATCTCTTGGTCTTGCTCAGGCAGATGCTGCTATTATTTTCCACAATATCCCAGTGAATCAGCAAAGCGTAGAGCCATTCAGATTAAACCGCTGTGGTTACCATGCCTTATTTAATGCAGCTCGTTT
>CAMATL010000042.1 GCA_945861145.1 candidate division TM6 bacterium GW2011_GWF2_37_49
ACAATATCTTTAGCCATCACCTGCATGCCTGCTGGCCACCATTTGGCAAATTGCTCCTCGCCGCCTGGTACGCCATAACCAATAGCACTGATGTAATTGTTAAGCGCATCGCCCCACACATACACTGTATGTGATGAATCACCAGGAAATGGAATACCCCACTTCACCGTCTTGCGAGACAAACAAAGATCTCTTAGGCCAGACTTAACAAACGCTAAAACTTCTTGTAGCCGCTCTTTTGGGGTAATAAAATCTGGATGCTGTGCGTAAAATTCTAATAATCGATCTTGATAAGCCGAGAGCTTGAAAAAATAACTTTCTTCAGCCAACGGCTTGAGCTCACGCATGCATGTCGGGCACACAAAAGCACCGCCTGCATTTTTAACCGGCTCAGCACCAACGTTAACAAAAGTCTCGCACGGCACACAATACCAGCCCTCATAAGTTGCCTTATAGATGTCACCCTGCGCCATTAATTTTTTAATCCAAAACGCTACAGACTCTTTGTGAGCTGCATCAGTGGTGCGGATAAATTTGTCGTACTCGATATCATACTTCGCCCACATCTCTTTGAAGGGGGGAATCATGCTATCTACAAACGCTTGCGGCTCTTTGCCCTCTTGCTGCGCTTTTTCTTGCACTTTTTGACCGTGCTCGTCGGTGCCGGTTAGAAAGAAAACCTGTTCACCTAAAAGCTTGTGCCAGCGAGCCAGAGCGTCCGCAATCAACGTTGAATAAAGCGTACCCAAGTGCGGCTTGGCGTTAACGTAATAAATTGGCGTTGTAATATAAAAATGCTTTTGCTTCATACCAAAATCTTTCAATTAGGTTCTGTTGAGTTTTCAGAACAACCATAGTAATTATTTTATAAATGGTGATCTGATAACGCAATTCTGTCATCCCGGGTCCCTGCCCGGGATCCATTTCAGATATAAAATTCAAACTTTATAAAAATACTTAAGCACTTTATTATCGGCTAAATCATATTACAAAAACAACTCTCTATTATTCACAAAGCTCTCGCTGAATCCCGGATCGGAGTCCGGGATCCACCAAAATTCAGTTTTCCAACCGTGAAGAGTATAGAGTCTAAAAGAGATGGATCCTGAAACTTTGCTCAGGATCCATCTCTTTTAGAAGGTTTTTAAGGAACTAGCTTAGTCTTTTAAAGAAGCGACTCCAGCGTACATGCTTATACCAAAAATTGATTGGATGCTTAACAAGATCAAACAACCAAAACGCTTCTTCACTATCTACCGAGTACATAATAAAGCTTGCACGACCATGAACGTACTTTTTATCAAGACATTGCCACCAGCGGCTATCTTCACTGTTTTTACGACTGTCACCCATCATCCAGTACATATTTTCTGGAATCGTAAGTGGACCAAATTCATCAACATTCATACCACTGCGATTATCAATTGTTGAAGTAAGCGCATCAAACAAAATTGGCTTGCCTGTTGCGGGGTGAAGATACACTTCTTGCTCAGTCATGGAGTAGTATGGTTGATCAGTATAAGATTTGGCTGGATCGTACGTATAACGAACCAATTTTTGTTCTCGAGCTAAAAACTCAGGAACGCGCAGTGGCCCTACCGAACTAAACGGCAGCAAACCTTTGTCTCTTTGTACCACAATCAGTGGCAAAGTATTTACATAAGGCTCATTAAGCTTTGCGCCATTCAGGTAGATAACGGTCTTATCCGCTTCAATTTTGCCTTCAATCACATCGCCAGGCAACGCAATTACACGTTTTACAACGTTGATTGGCCCGCCTTTAAGACCAAGAAGAGGAATCGGAAACCCAACGTAGCGCTGCCAAACGTACTGGATACGGCTTGATTCATCATACCCTTCACGCGGGTCATCGAAGATAACCAGATCGCCACGTTTAATATTGTGGAAAAAATAGGCGGCTTTATTGCCCCAGATACGATCACCAACCAAAATATTTGGCTCTGCAGAACCGGTCGGCACATGGTAGATACTAAATGCAAAATTACGTAATACAAAAGCCAAGACCAACGCAACGCCAATCGCTTCAATCCACTGACGAATAGGTGATTTTGTTTCTTGATGAAGTACGTTGTATAAATTTTTCAGGCGCTTCACTTTGGCATGCGCTCCTGATCCATTGGCCGGCGCTTGCTCATTATGCAACGACTCAGCTAACTCATGGCGTATTTTTTCAGCTTCAGTCCACATATCATTAAATTTTTCATAGTGCGTAGTCTTGCCGCGCACGCGCCATTTTTCAATAGCTTCTCGCACACGACCACGCTGCTCATCAAATGAGGCGATAATTCTACTGTATCGCTTCTTTAGCCTAGGATTATTCCGCATGGGGATCCTTTGTTAGCATTATTTTTAATTATTTCTAAATATCGATTATTTGGTTTCTTCATGAAGTGTTTTATATAAATCTTCTAAGCGATCAACCCTAGCAAGCGCTTTCGATTCATGCGCCGGCACTTCTTCCGCATGTAATGATTCAACAAGCTCATGGCGCAATTTTTCAGCCTCAGCCCACATATCATTAAATTTTTCATAGTGAGACGCTTTGCCATGTTCACGATATTTTTCAATAGCCTCACGCACACGATTGCGTTGCTCATCAAATGAAGCGATAATATTGCTGTATCTTTTTTTCAATCTAGGATCATTCCGCATGAGCATCCCTCATTAATTTTATTAGGAACTTTTTACTGCAAGCCAAATTTCTTCAAAGGCTTTTTGGGGCACATCATTTGTTAGCAAATGTAGCTTAGCAAACTGTTCATCATCAGGAAAAACATGATTATTTTTGGTCATCTCTGGCCGCAGCAGCTGGTACGCTGCCTTATTAGAAGGGATCATGCCATACAAATTGCTTATACGAGCAGCTTCATTCTTACTCAACATGAAATTTATAAATTTATGAGCCAATTGTACTTTTTTGCAGCTTGCTGGAATCGCAAGATTTTCAATCGAAAGCATACTTCCCTCGCTTGGGATCCTAAAAAGGAAATTTTCAGACGTTTTCAATACCTTATCAACAGCAAATAATGGGGCAAATGATGCTTTAATTAAACCAGAAAATAATGGATACCCAAGATCTTGATTCACGTAACTCTCTACCCAACTCTTCTGCTTAATAAGTAAAGCCTGAATCGCAACTAACTGATTTTTTGTAAAAGTATTTTCAACACCAAAAAGATATTGTCCTGCCAAAAAAATTGCCTCACGTGAGTCATCTGGCATACAAATTCGATACGACCTTTTAATGCCATGTAAGCGCTCTACTGGATCACTAAATAAAACATGTAACCCTATTTGCTCCGGAACCGAGTCAAAAATATTTTTGTTAAAAATAACACCATACGGTATCCAGCTGAATGGTAGCGAGTAGTTATTGTTGGGATCATAAAATTTATTTTTTAATCGGGGATCAAGCTCCTGCGCTACTGGCAATTGGTCGTATTGCATCTTCTGTAGGAGATTATCTTTGCGCAAAAATTCAACCATGTAGTCAGATACCATAACAACATCGTAACCAGCACCACGACTGATATTGAATTTTGCTAATAATTCTTCATTTGATTCAAAGTAACGTAAAACAACTTTTACTTTATTCGCTTGCTCAAATGCAGCCACACCTTCTGGATGAAACATGTCTACAAAGGTATAGACGTAGAGTGCTTCAGGAGGGAAAAAATAATCTTTAACTACAGATACATACAAAAAAAGGCCAAGCATGGTCGAAAAAAAACCAAGGATAACAAGCCTTCGTCCCATGCGAGAATCACCAATGGCATTAAGTATGCGTTGTATTTTATTCACTTGAAATCACCTGCTCAGCAACTTTTAACAAGCACAGCAACAAAACAACAAGGCTACTCACCATGAGAAAGATTGCTGATAAAGCATTGATGCTAGGATCAATACCTGTACGAGCTTTTGAATAAACATAGACAGAAAGTGTCTGCACTGAAGGGCCCGAGCAAAAGAAGGCAATTAGAAAATCATCAAGCGATAATGTAAAAACAAGCAATGCTGATGCAACGAGAGCCGGCTTCATCAGCGGCAAAATAATTTTAGCAAATGTTTGTAAATGCGTTGCGCCAAGATCTAGTGATGCTTCAGTCAGTACGGGATCAAGCCCTGCAAAACGAGCACGTAAAATCGGAATTACAAAACCAAGACCAATTAAGGTATGACCAGAAATTAAACTTATATAACCAACCGGTACGGCACAAAAAGTACAAAGACTAAGAATGCCAATTGCTAAAACAATGTCTGGCAGCAAAATATTTGCATAAAATAGATTATAATACCACTGCGACCGCCACCACTTACTGGCAAACACAAACGCAGTTCCAAGCGTAACACTGAAAATTGTTGAAATCACACCAATGATTAACGAATTTCTAGCGGCTTCAAGTACTTCGGGATTTTCCCACAAGGCCTTGTACCAACGCAGAGAGAAACCGGTCCACTCAACAGGAAATTGCGATTCATTGAATGAAAAAATCGCTAACAGCACGATGGGCAAATACAAAAAAAGATACACCAAGCAAACAAGTAGTGGGTGTAAAATTTTTGCTAATAAATGTCGTTCTTCAACCATGATTACCTCTTTGCGCTACCAAACATCTTTTTGAGCTAAGTCTGGCAGCGGGCGGCGCATGCGCAAACGGCGAATAATCGCTACAACTAGATAAATCGCTACAAGAACAAGCACTGGAAACAATACGCCGAAGCTAGCAAATGCAGCTCCTGCGCGCCAGTCTTTAGCTATTAAAAATTTCTCAACAATCAGATTGCCCCATGAAACAATTTTAGAACCACCCAATAATGTTGGAATTGCAAATTCGCCAAAAGCGGGGATAAATACCAATAAAAAGCCTGCATAAACGCCCGGCAAGGAAAGAGGAAATATCACACGCCAAAAGGTTTGTTGCCGGTTAGCGCCCAAATCAGCAGAAGCCTCTAAAATTCGTTTATCCATTTTTTCAATTGCTGTAAACAACGGTAAAATCATGAATGGCAAGTAGACTGCCACCATCCCAATGAGGATCGCCGTGTAATTATTCAAGAGAGATTGTTCTGGCCGAATGATGCGTAAAAATCGCAAGGTTTTTGCTAAAAGCCCATTTTTATCAAGCAGGAAAAACCAGGCATATGCCTGCACTACTAAACTGGTCCAAGAAGGAAGAATAAGCGAAAACAATAAAAACATGCGGTATCGCTTAGCAACCTTAAGCGCCAAAAAATAGGCTATGGGGAAAGCAATACTAAGACAAATAACTGCTGTCGTAAATGCAACCATGAATGAATTGATAACTACCTTAATATAGGTAGAATGCATTATCTGCTTGTAGTAAGCCAATGTAAAAAACCACCGGCCGGCATCCGGCGAGTGATCAATAATGCTGTATAAAAGTAGCAAACTCAGTGGTAAATAAAGGAAGACAGCCTGCCACAAAAATGCTGGGCATGATAAAAAGAAACCGACTTCTTCTGCGATAACGCGCTTTAGAAATTTCATTACATCAATTCCAATCATGGTGAGTATTTTTCATGTAATGAAGAATGTATCGTACCATCATTAATACTCCAGTAGCACAACGTTTTCTTTTTGAAAGTACACATTGACTACGTCATCATAATCGATGGTTTCTTGCGGAAAATGTTCTTCGTTTTGTTCAAAGACCATGAGCAATTTCCCATTGGCCACCTGCACGCGATACTCCGTAGAGCGACCATAATAAATGATATCAACTACCTTGCCTTTTAGGTGATTGGAAAACCCTAAACACTCAGACTTGGTAATCAAAAGCTTTTCAGGACGAACACTCATCAAAATTTTACGGCCAGATATCATCCATGTCTTTTCAACAGGGAAGTAAACTGCAAAGGTACCCAGCGAATCAACTTCAACATGCATGATGCCTTCACGAATACGCAGCGTTCCTTCAATCAAGTTGCTACTTCCTACAAAGGTCGCCACAAATTTAGATTCGGGAAATTCATAAATTTTTTTTGGTGTATCAAGCTGCTCAATCGTGCCATGAGGGCTCATGATTGCCATTTTATCAGCTACCGTTAACGCTTCAAACTGATCATGGGTAACATAAATAAAAGTAGTACCCAAGGTATCTTGCAAGCGAATAAGTTCTAAAAGCATTTGCTCTTTAAGCTTGAGATCGAGCGCTGCAAGAGGTTCATCAAGCAGTAAAACCTCTGGTTCATTTATAACTGCCCGCGCTAGCGCTACACGTTGCTGCTGCCCGCCGGAAAGACTACGCGGCTGCTTAGCATCAAACCCAGTCAACCTAACCATTTTAAGCGCGTTGTGAACACGGTCTGAAAGCTCATCTGAGCTGATACCTTTTAAACGCAAGCTGTAAGCAACGTTTTCAAAAACGGTAAGATGGGGAAATAGCGCATACTGCTGAAATACAGTATTAACCCGCCGTTTATAAATAGGACAATTTGTTATGTCTTGATCGCCTAAAAATATCTTGCCTGAATCAACCGTTTCAAGGCCGGCAATCAAACGTAAAAGTGTTGTTTTACCGCAGCCACTGGGCCCAAGAAGTGCAAAAAATTTGCCGCCAGGGATCTCTAGGCTGAGGTTATCAAGGATTACTTCGCCATCATATGATTTAGATACAGACTCAACGCGGATTTTTCTCATCTATTAACCTCGTCTTTGTACTAGTGCTTAGTACCGCCAATCAATTTTAATCGCGCAAAAACGATTGGTACAACAATATCAGCAAGCGTGCAAGGAACTAGCACTACTACAATAATGTACCCAAAAACAAAGCCCATGTGGTGCCACCAATGATCAAATCCAAAACTAACTAGATATAAAATCGCAGCCATAGAACTTATGAAAATATGGAAAAAATGGAAACCAGTTGAGTAGAAAACCTGACGGCTTGCCTCATGCTCACTCATTACCCAACCATTGAGTACGCCCATCAAAAGAAATGGTAGGACGGCATCAAGATGGCTAATAAAACACCAGTGAAAAAGCATCGGCAAGTTAAGCGCCTTGCCTCCAAGAAAAGGCAAAATGGTATCTGAAATCGTACAAAACACCACAGGCACTAATATTCCAACAAAAAGGCTTCCTACTTTGCTTTTTGAGTACTTACGAAACATAAGCACAGAGCCAGTAGCAGCAAATAGAATATGTAGGTAATGAAAGCTATGAAAAAGTCGATGCGACATTTTCATGTCAGCAACGCTTGAAAGGAGCGTTAACATGATCAACGCTAAAGCGACCGAAAAAATAGCGTAAGGCAGATGACACAAAATTTCATGCCACATAGTGGTATGATGCTCAAGAAGTTTATTGTTTTCAACCGCACTGTGAGCATGCAGTAGATGCTCGTTGTCTTTATTGTCGTTGCAATGCATGGTACCGCCATCTCGTAAATTCTAATTAAACTTGTCAAAAAGGCCTTGATAAGTTTTGCAATGTAGCAGATCTGGACGAGGAAAACAACAGTTTTATACCTTACAAACTTACTTGCAGGATTAGACAGTTTTGCCGAAAAACACTGTAGTTCAAATAAATACAAAAATAGCGCCGCTCGGACAGACTTCAATCCAGAGATTTCCCCATCATCTAAGTTCAATATTTGAAACATTTTTCAATGACGCGACAAATACTTGTTTCAATTCATCCAACAACACTATTACACCTTTAAAAACCAACACAGCTTCGTTTGCTTTTAAAATTTCTGCATGTTACAAAGCGAGCAATAATAAGCACAACCTAGTAGGAGGTGATTATGCGTATTGCCCACATACTATCATTATACTTACTTCTAGCCTTAATCCTTCCATGGGCAGTTTATACCGACCATGTCGTCTATGTTCCCATAGAAATCAAAACCTGCACAAATTGCACAGATAAAGTTATTTCAACAGCGCCCAATCGGGTAAGTGATGATGGAAAGCATGGTTTCATTCAAGTCCTTGCCGCGCAAGTAAGCGCAGCTCCAGTTAGTCTTCACACCTCAAC
>CAMATL010000043.1 GCA_945861145.1 candidate division TM6 bacterium GW2011_GWF2_37_49
AGCAGATGCTCTTTGGGGCAAGAAAACAGCTACCGTTGCTAAACGCAACTGGGCAGACGAGGTAGGGCTTGCTGGCGGTGGAGCTGCTGTCCGATCTGTTGAAGATTTTGTGGCTTCAATAGCAGGTGCTCTAAGTATTAAAGACATACAAACAGCTAAAAGCGCATTAACTATGCGAGCGCCTCTTGTCGGAATGCTTGCGTCTAACGGCTCGTTTTCACAAGCTGTCAGAGAGCTTGCAGCTTTACCGGCTGAGTATCAAGCTGATGTATGGCGAGAGATTAAAGAGTCATTGAGAGCTGCTGGGGTTAAAATTGACCTCTTAGCAAGAGTACAAGACATTCCCGATCCAGATAAAGCTGAAACAGTTAGACTCTTACAAGAAGGGCTGAAAACTGAGTAGGCTAGAGTGGCTTTAAAAAACTAGTCTATTTCTAAGTAGTCATTAACAAGAGCCCGTGGGTTACCCGCGGGCTCTTGTTTTATCTTCAAAGAATTTTATGCACTCTTGCGCTTCGACCAGTATGAAAAGAGCTTAAACTGTATCACCACACAGGCCAATCCTACCCCAATCCCGGTCAGCGCCGTAATGCCAAGGCCATAACCGTTGCTCACCATAGCACCAGCAATCAAAAATGAAAGTGCAGCAGCCGCAACGATTGGCATTGAAAAAGCAAACTGCACACGCACCAAATCGCTGTGATAGGTACCAGTACTGGTTGACGACATGAGCATGGTATCAGAGATTGGAGAAAGATGGTTGCCAACAAGAGCACCTGAAATAACCCCGCCAAGCAATGGCACCAGAAGTGGTAGCCCAGCAACTGTTGTTGGTAGTGCTACACCACTCAAGGAAACGAGCATCGGCACAGAGATTGATACATAGATAGCAATCGTCCCCCATACCGAACCCATGGCTGTCGCGGTAAGCGCCGCAAACAGGAAAAACACTGCCGGCAAACAGGCAAGATTAACATTATCACCAAATAGGCTCGCTAAATATTTCCCTGTAGCAAGGTCACCTTTGAGCAGTGAGCTCAATGTCCACAACAAGACCAACGTTATCACAGATGGTAGCATCAGCATGACACCTTCACTCATGATGCTAGGAAGCTGACGACATTGCAATTTTCTGCGCACCAATAAAAACACCGTACTAACAAGCAATGTAACACTGGCTCCCCAGAAAAGCGCTGCGGCAATATTGCTTTTTTGCAAAGCAAGGAGCAATGTTGCTTGCCCACCAAACACAGACCAATTACCAAAATAAAGAATCGCTACAAACACTGCTACAAAAAGCAACAGCATAGGAAAAAGAAAATCTATTAGCGCCGGCTTTATTTGCGCATCTTTGCTTGTGTTTGCAAAACGTCTATTCAACGGCATCTTACCAGCAAATAAATTACCCGTGCGTTGCGCAATATCTTCATGCTTAAGCAGTAGTCCATAGCTACACCGCATGATTACCAAAATCCATAATGCCGCAATGGCAAAAACCGCATAGAACAAAAATGGGATAATAGAAAAATAGAGGGGTAATAGATCAGCCTTTACCAAAACTCCAACAGCAGCTTCTGGCCCAACGCCGGAGATACGCAGATTCATCATAATTTCTGCAACCCAGCTTGATACAGGAAAAAGCACCACAAGGGGGGCGGCCATACCGTTGACAAGCAAGGCAAGCTTCACCCGAGCAATTTTGAAGCGATCGGTCACCGGCTGCATTACTGACCCGACAGCAAGGCTTGAAAAATAATCATCTATACAAAAAAACAGCGATAGCAAAAGGCTGGCGCGCTCTGCTTGTTCTGGCCGCTTTAAATATTTCATTACAAAATTACCATACGCTTGCGCTCCGCCCGAGTGACCAAGCATGGTAACGATAACGGTAAGCACCAGCAAAAAAAGGCATATATAAATATACGTTACTGAAAAAATATCACCTGCAAGCAGCGTATCCATTTCTACCGTTTGCCATAGGCGTGCACCAAAATCTTGTGCTACAATTGGTAACGAAAAATCGTGTAAAATCAATAATCCAGCAACAATGCCGGCAAAAATTGACCACGATATTTTGCGCGTCACCGTTGCAAGCACAATAACGATGAGAGGCGGCAATACCACGAGCCAAGAATACATATGAGCCTTTCAAGTAGATGTTTTTTAATAAATTAAACCGGATCGCCCTGAGTGATTGCAAAGCAATCGTATCGAAGGGTCACCACAATCGGAGTTGGTAGTGTAATAACAATTCGATTAAACAAAAGCGATCCCACAATGGTAGCGCATAAAACAAAATTTGATAAGTCCTCACAGACCTGATTCACCCTATCAAAAAAATTTTATAGCGATTTTACAACAACATCAAATGTGCACTTTTTTGCCCGAATATCTTGCCCTAGTGCAACACTTAAAGGGAAAATTCTTTTTAGAAGTTTAGAAAAAATTCAATCAATCATTCAAACATAATCCATTTTTTTTCTTGTAAGTCTGAATACAAGCTAATGATTGCTGTCCCCATTTTGTCATCCTAAACTTGGTTCAGAATCCATCCACATCTCTTAAAAAAATTCACTTCAACTATGCACATTAACAATCAATCTAAAAATAAAATATAAGATTACTATGGCAGCGTCATAACTTTTGATATTATCAAGCCCCGTTAGTAATTTTACACCATTTAAACAGAAAAAAATGTGAGTCAAAAAATAGCCGACATTTTACAAACAATTATTACGGCCGAAGCAGCGTGGAAGTTAACACTTCTCCGTAGCTGGCCGAATATTATTGGCAAGCTTGCCGACAAGGTCGGTATCTTTGCTATTGAAAATGATCGTCTTATTTTGCAAACCTCACATCCTGCATGGGCTCAGGAATTAAATTTTCTAGCACCACTCATTTTAGAAAAAATCAGCGATCTCGTTGGAACCGGCATGATCCGCAGCATTTCATTTAAAATTATTAAGCGCCAACCCCCACAATCAGCCCAGACTCGGGCCAATGGGGGGAATACCTTGCATTCACAAGCGATACCCGCGTACGTTATGACTAAGCAAGAAACGTCAAAGCTTGATACCCTCGAAGACGAACAACTGCGCAAAGCGTTAGGCGATTATCTACTCCGCACAAAAGCAAGGATGTAAGTCATGCAAAAAATTGCAAAATTAGTTCCAGTCTTTTTATTAATTCTCGTCACAATGCCCTGCATAAGCGCACCCAAAAAAATTATTTCTACACCTTCGCTCGCTAGCACCATCGAAACTAAAAGTGGTGTGTATGACCAATTCATGCAAGCCACTTACTTAAATGCAAAAGGCAAAAACGAAGGAGCAATTCAATCTTTTAATAACGCCATGAAAACTCGACCATCAGAACACATGTTTGAACCGTACTTGCAAGCGCTTTTTGATGGTGAACGTTTTTCAACGCTGGTTAAGACATATGAAGATAATAAAAAAAAGATCGACACCCTGTGCAGCAAAAATCATATGATCAAGGCATACCTCGCACAAGCATATCTTGCCGTAAACAAAGAACCCAAAGCACAGGCCCTCTTTCAAGAATTAATACGTGATCATGGTAACGATGTCCAGATGTGTTATTTTGCTGCGGTTGGTTACCTTAAAACTAAACGCCTGCCCGCTGCGGTAAAATTACTACAAGAGTGCATTGCCAATGTTGAACTAAAAAATAAACATTATCTTTTTCACTTTTTATTATCCAAAGCTCATCTTGAAGCTAACCGTCCAACCGAGGCAATGGTCAGCATCGAGCAAAGCATTGCGCAATTTCCTAAGTTTGATCGAGGCTGGCTGTTTAAGGCAATTTTGCATGAGCAACAAGGCAAAATTAATGAAGCTATTCAGGGCTATAAAAAATTTCTTGCTATCACCGGCCGTGATCAATCAATCGAAAAACAACTCGTTCAATTATTATTCAATCAACAACGTTATGGCGAAGCTGCTGACTACCTTAAAAAATTAAGTGTCGACTCGCCTGAATATTGTTTTGACTTAGCACTTGTACAAAGTAAAAGTGGCAACTACGCAGAAGCGCTACCAAGCATTAACAAAGTATTGGCACTAAGCCCTACATTAGAAAAAGCAAAACTTCTAAAACTTGAAATCCTTCTCAATAGCGACAAAACCGATGACGCACTTACATCACTACAAGAATGGCTCACCACAGAGCCACACAATATGGGAGCACTCCACACCTTCACGCTGTTGCGTCAAGGCGGCGTACCAGTACCAAAATTAATCACAGCGTTAGAAACTATTCAAATTAAACACCCTGCAAGTATTGGGATCGCGGCAGCGCTCGGTGATCTTGCACTAGAAATTAACCAACCTGAAAAGGCGCTCACTCACTACGCACAAGCCGCCACACATACCAAGCACAATCAATTGAAAAGCCGTATTTATTTTCAACGCTGCTACATCATGCTCAATCAAAAAGATTATCCGGCATTAACAGCTGAGCTGGCTAAAGCAGAACAAGAGAATTGCACCGATCATGCACTGCTCAACCTACAAGCTTGTTACTTTGGCCAAACTAATCAACAACTTGATAAGGCGTTAACCATCGTTAACAAAGCGCTTAAGCTCAAGCCTGGCTTTCCCGCCTATCTCGATACAAAAGCTCGGGTCTTGAGTGCAAAAGGTCGCCCGGTTGAAGCTTTGCAGCTTGCTCAAAAAGCGCTATCCTTAGCGCCTGATGATCAAATTATTAAACAACATGCAGAGGAGCTTGAGCGTTATGCTCTCCAGCCCAGTACCTCAACCACCTACACTATGCGTCGCCGCTGGTAAATCAGGCGGCCACCTTATTCCTGCGCTCCAGCTAGCCAAGCTCTGGCATGAGCAGCACCCTGATGGCAAGGTTGTGTTATGTACCTATGGGACCGCGCTGGATCAAAAAATTTATGAACAGTATCCGTTCATCAGTACGGTGCAATCGTTTACATTCACTACATTTGTTGCGAGTAAGCTGTGGCGCTACCCGATTATCAGCTACCAAGCAATTACCGCCTGCTTTCAAGCATGGCGCCTCCTTAGATCTACTAAGCCAGAAAAAATAATTACCTCCGGCGGCTTTGTAGCATTACCGGTAAGCATTGCAGCAAAATTACTCGGCATTCCAGTAGAAGTGTATGAACTCAATGTCCACCCTGGTAAAGCGGTCAAAGCGCTGGCACTGCTTGGTGCTCGCGTGTTTGTTGTCTTTAGCGAAACGCTCAACGTCATGCCTCGAGCAATTCTTGTCGATTATCCAGTACGCTTCACTTCGGCAGATCTACGCTCACGAGTAGCTGCACGTAATGAGCTTACTGCGCAAATTGCATCCACATTACCTCTGCACCCAGGCCGCCCCACCTTATTTATTGTTGGTGGCTCACAAGGCTCGCAGTATCTCAATAATTTGGTACTTAAATTAGTGGCAGCAAAGCCAGAATTACATACGCAAATACAGATTATTCATCAAGTAGGAACCAATCCGAAACAATACAGCGATAATTACACACAGCTTGGCATCCCGCATCTTGTGTTTGATTTTCACTCAGCGATTGCGGCGTGCTACCAAGCTGCAGATTTAGTTATTTGCCGCGCTGGTGCTGGCACCCTGTTTGAGCTTAAATATTTTAAGCGCCCAGCTATCATCATCCCCCTCGTCGCTGCAAGTACAAGTCACCAAGAAGCAAACGCGCGTGCGATCACAGCACAATGCCCAGAGCTTTTTTCCACATGGACCCAAGCATCGGTTGATGGTAATCCTCAGGGATTTTTTAATGCAGTGGCAAAGCAGCTGCTTTATTAATCAGAATTACTTTTATCAATCATAGTGAAGGAATCCGATGTTTCACCATAAAAAATTTATCGAGCTGTCGCATGTACTAACACCAACAAGCCCAACATGGGAGGGCGTCGCAGCATTCACCTCATCATTAGCTTGTGATTATGAATCATGCACCACCACAACAAAATTTCGTGTCCAAAAATTATGCCTCCATGCAGGCGTTGGCACTCACATCGATGCTCCTGCGCATTGCATACCAGGCGGCCGCACGGTGGAGATGCTGTCACTGAGGGAGCTCATTGCCCCCTGCTTGGTTATTGATGTCAGCGCGCAGCCTGGGCCTACAAGCTTAGTGAGCGTTGAAACCGTACAGCAATTTGAGGAACTGTATCAGGCTAAATTTACCGCTCATGTCCTTCGAGACGCAGCTTTTAGCTGCTCCTCAGGAAGAGCGGAGAAAGAAAGGTTATCCCCCGCTCATCCTGGGGAGGATCGTAGATCCGTCTTGAAAGACGTGAGCGATAATAAAAATCTCTTTACCGACAGCATCGTGCTCTTCAAGACCAACTGGTCTCGCAAGTGGTCCCAGCCTGAGCAGTACCGCAATGATTTGCAATTCCCCGCGATCTCAGGCGAGGCGGCACAGTACTTGGTTGACCGCGGCGCGTTGGCCATTGGCATCGACACCCTTAGCCCTGACAGGCCGGGAAATCAATTCCCGACTCATGATGTCGTCCTAGGTGCAAACCGTTACCTTATCGAAAATTTGACCAATCTTGACCGGCTCCCACCCATAGGCGCTACGCTCATGGTGATGCCACTAGCTCTGGCAGGTGCAACAGAAGCGCCGGCACGAGTCATTGGGATTGTTGATCTCTAAAAAGCAAGAAGAGCCCGATTTTATCCAGGCTCTTTCAAAGCTTACAAGATGAATTGATACCAATCACACAAATTAACTCGGCAAATTTTTTATCAACCATTTAATTGAGCCCATTCACGAGAACACAACGACCTGTTTGCCTAGTTTTTCAATTTTTTCAATCAGCTAATTCATGTAATTGGTATAAACTTCTTTCAAAAATAAAAAGAGCTCGGCTACACGCAGGCAGAAGTTGAATCTTATATCAATCCTATGAATGTAAGACGCGGGCACAAAGCTGTGCCCGCGCATGTGTGTCATTTATTCCGTTACTACTGCAGCTTCATCTACTACTGCAGCTTCATCTTTTTTCTCGGCTTTTTTACCTTTGGATTGCTTTTTGCCTTTTTTACCTCGGCGTTTAGCTTTTTTCTCGTGCTTAGCATCTACTGCGCCAGCTTCAGCCTGTTTATCAACTTCGACATGTTTATTAGCTTCGGCATGTTTATCGGCTTCGACATGTTTACCACCTTTTTTACCCTTACCATGCTTTTTGCTTTTTTTACCTCGGCGCTTAGCTTTTTTATCATGCTTAGCATCTATCGCGTCAGCTTCATTAGCCGCGCCTTTTTTGCCTTTACCACGCTTTTTACCCTTACCACGCTTTTTGCCTTTTTTACCTGGGCGCGTAGCTTTTGCTGTTCTGGTTTTATCTTTTTCATTAATTAGATCAAAGCCAGCGTCGTCTTTTGGCATTGCAGCTGGTGTATCACCGAGCCAGTTCACACCATACAATGACTTACCATCTTCACTAACAACAAAGGTAGTACCGTCTTGACCTACAGCAGCATCAGCTACCTTGATCGCAACACCCTTATCATCTTGAAGATTAACATGTAGCCATGGATTTGCAGGATCTGTGCTAAATAGGTATTGAGCTAGCGACCCATCAGCAAGTACAATTATACCAAAATCATCAAACACAAGCTCTTTGACTCTGTCGCCCTTGTTATTGATGGTTTTTTCGATCTCACGATCTTGCAGGCCAAAGGCGATGCTCTTTGCCTTACCAGAAAGTTTTGCAAATCCGATAGGGAACGCAAGCATATGCTCAATCTCTGAAGCATGCAGGGCTGCTTTTTCAGCTGCAGCTTTAGCGGCAACTTCCACTGCACTTAATTGCGAGGCAGCAAGCTCTTCAGCTTTTTTTGCAGCAGCGGCAGCAGCATCTTTGCCTTCTTGCAGCATACGAGCAGCATCTATTTTTTCTTGGGCTAGTTTGCCTTCTAGTTCTTTTTGCACAGCATTAGCATCGGCAAGTAATTTATCCGCTGCCACTTTGGCTGCTGCTTGCGCTGCTGCAT
>CAMATL010000044.1 GCA_945861145.1 candidate division TM6 bacterium GW2011_GWF2_37_49
AAAAGTGCTCGCAAGAATGAAGTGCTTTCCCATGAGCAGAGCGCGTATATGCCGATAAAAACACACAGAAAAAGATTCTTAAATCTAATGTTGAGTGGTATGAGGCGCAATATTATAAACCACATGGCGATCAAAAGGACTATGTGTAAGCCTGACCGAGCAAGGTAGTGAGATAGTCCCCATAGGGCAAATTTGTCTTGTAGCTTACTGGTTAGAGCATGTTGTTTATTACCAAAAAATAGCAAGCTAGAGTAGGCAGCGCTTAAGGGAGAAAGGTTAGTTATAACGCGATTGTATAGCGCTTGTCGCCATTGCCAAATAGTGGCTCTCAGGCTATTGCTTTCTCGTTCGAGAATCCTGTACTGATATTTGCTTGCAGTAAAAATAGTCGCAATAATGCCTTGCTTTGCCAGTCCTAAGTCATTTGAAGTAAATTGCTTTGATGGGGGTTTGATGGCGACATTTTTAAATAAAATTTTATCGCCTATGTTTGCTGTCGTTGCTGTTTTTGCATAGACCCCGACGCTTGCGTGTAAGCGCTGGCCTGTGAATAATTTTGCATGCTTGCCCCCCTCAAGATCAACCGTAAGATGTTCTTGATATAAGGGGTGTTGTAAAAACTGCTTATTGGTGACAAGTCCAACAAGGTAGCCATAGTGACCAGAAAGCTTGACCTGTTCTTGCTTGAGTGTCGCAGCATGAAGTGCAAAAACGAGATGGCCAGTGGTAAAACTCAATGCAAGAGCTGCTGTAAGATGTAGAGATTTGCGCCTAGAGGTTAGTGATGATAAAACCCCGATGCAGCTTATGAAAAAACAAATACATAGAGGTGTTATTCCTAGTGGTGCGATATTTTCTAATAAAATACCGAATATGATCCCTGCAAGGCATAATAAAAAATTATATGCTTGTTTCATGGGGTGTGGCTAAATGTTTAAGAACTTCGTGCTTTTGTCCATCGAGCGTGGCTAGCACAATGTGTGTGCGGGTACTTGTGAGCACAAAGCCTTGTAGTCCTGTTGTTGTTTGCACTTTGCTTCCCGGTCGAATAATGCGCTGAGAAGTACGAATGCCAGCAAGAGCTTCACGCTGAGGCAAGGCAATGAGAAGGGTGCCCAAAAGCGTGATAAAAAAAAGCGGTAAAATAATGATAGCTGCAGTTAGTAACATCAAAGCCTTTACTTGTTGATTTGCGCAATGTACGGTGCTCTAATGTATCAATAATTTTTTTTTGGGAAAGAAATGACGATAGATTTTTTGCGTGCCTATGAAATTTTAGACTCCCGAGGTCGACCAACAGTAGAAGTCTATTTGCGGCTTAAGAGTGGCGGTGAGGTAACAGCAAGTATTCCTTCTGGTGCTTCACGAGGATTGGCCGAAGCTGCTGAGTTGCGTGACAGCAATCCAGATCGATTTAATGGCATGGGTGTGCAGCGAGCAGTCTATCACATCAATGGTTTGATAGCACCGGCCCTTGAAGGACACCCTTGCGATGTCGTAGCAATCGATGGACTATTGGTAACACTTGATGGGACGCAAAAAAAAGAACGCCTAGGAGCCAATGCAATTTTGCCAGTTAGTATGGCTATTGCGCGAGCGCAGGCTAAAGTTCATGGCATGCCATTGTATGTTTTGCTGCAGCAGTTGCTTGGCGCTGAAGAAGTAGCGTTACCATACTGCTTGTTTAATATTCTCAATGGCGGGATACATGCTAACAGTGGACTTGCTATTCAAGAATTTATGATTGTGCCTCGTAAGTTTCAAAGTGTTAGCGAGCTTTTGTCTGTCGCTACGGATGTATACGAAAGCCTACGTCGAGAACTTGTTGCTTTAGGTCTCAGTACGGCTGTTGGTGACGAGGGTGGTTTTGCCCCTGTTTTTACAGATACAGGGTTTGATAAAGAGCGTCGTGCGCTTGATTTGGTGGTAAAAGCTATCACTGGTGCAGGCTACAAATTAGAAGATGTTTCTATTGCACTTGATGTTGCGGTATCACAGTTTTATAACAAAAAAGCTGACAGGTATGATTTTTATGGTACTTCTTATGACCATGAAGCTCTCATTGAGGTTTATGATGAATTCGCCAGAAACTACCCAATCATTTCTATTGAAGATGGCATGCATGAAAATGACATGAAGGGCTGGCAATTGTTAACCAAGGCGCTTGGCGCAGATTTACAGCTCGTTGGTGACGATGTTTTTGTCACACATGTAGATAAAATTCAAGAGGGTGTGGATAAAGGCGTAGCTAATGCTGTCCTTATCAAGCCAAACCAAGTTGGTACCGTAACAGAAACGCTTGCAGCTATTGCTGTGGCGCAAGAAAATCAGTACAGTGTTATCGTTTCACATCGTTCCGGTGAAACTAATGATGATTTTATTGTCGACCTAGCAGTTGGCAGTAATGCTGGGCAGCTTAAAGCTGGTGCGCCGGTGCGCGGTGAGCGTGTAGCAAAATACAATCGCATGTTGGCTATTGAGCGAGATTTTTTGCCGTAGGCTTATAAAATAAAAGCAAAATGGCACTAATTGCAACCGCAAGAACACTTATTATAAATATGTATTCATGTGCTGCGTATTCCCAAATGAATCCGCATAGTGTTCCGCCGGTTATTTGAGCGATACCAATGCTTGCATAAACCATGCCTATCGAAGTTCCTTGACGGCTAGATGGTGCTAATTCAATGGCAAAAGCTCGCTGGCTTGTATCTGTTAAAGCAAGCGCTGCGCCGTAAGCTATAAATAAAAACCAAAATTGTGGTGGTGTTTGAGCAAACCAAAAACCAGCCATAACAAGACCGTATAAAAGGTACCCGGCGATAACACAAATGCGACGGCTTAGAGAATCGATAAGAATTCCAAATGGAGCGGCACAAAGTGCATGTACAGCATTAAATGATATGTACATGAGTAATGCATTTTGTATCGGAGAAAAAATACTACTAAAATCATGCACGCGCAGTGTTAAAAACATGTAGTTGACGCCACCAAAGTGAAAAATACTGTTGATGATAGCAAAAGTCTTAACTGCTTTGGGCAGGGGCCCCCAGGTGACTGGGTCTCCCGTAATTGTTGCTGGTTTTGGCTCGGTGACAAAAATTAATGGAATGAGAGCCAGTAGTGAGAAACTTGTGGCTAAAATTATAAGGAGATTAAGATCAAATTTATAAAGCCAGAGTAATAAAAAAATAATGATTGAACCGATGGTACCGCCAACATTGTCAAATGAGCTAATGATTCCTAGGCTTTTACCGACAGCGTTTGGCATAGATTGAGCCACAATGACATCACGTGGCGAGGTTCGAATGCTTTTACCGATGCGTTCAAGCCCAACAAATAGAAGAATGTGTTGCCATGATTGAGCAAATATGAACAACCCCTTAAACAGCGCTGAAGTCAAATAACCTAAAAAAACAAAAGGGTTTCGCTTTTTGTGATGGTCTGATAATATCCCAAAAACTAGATTTAAAAGATGTGTCAGCCCATCTCGCACCCCGCCGATAAGGCCAATTGAGATACCGCTTCCGCCGAGATTTTTTATGATAATTGGTAGAATTGGCGCGATAATTTCACTGCTAATATCGTTGAGTAGGCTTGCAAGGCCAAGAAGCCAAATATTTTTATGCGTACGCTTTGGATTCATATTCCCCCCTCTTGTCAGATGTCATTATGACCTTCAGTATACGTCGTATAAAATTAAGGTAGCTATGTTTTTGCAAAAGCAGCAAGAAGATGTGTTGCAGCTAAAGAAGCTGCAATTGACCAACTTGTGCAATAAAATTTAAATCACGACGAAAATTCAAAATTTGTTTTTAAGGCAAGTTGTAGAGTTGTGGCTTGCTTTTGTCATTGGCGTGAATCTATAGGTTCATTGACTGCCCTCTTTTTTTTTGAGTAGGCTTGGATAGTCTTCTAGTGAGATCTATGTTCTGGCAACGAATAAGATGAGAATTTGTTTCAGGGATGATGAAAGGAGAATGCGATGCGCAATGTAAGGGTGAAAAAGCTGCCGCTACTCATAGCGATGGTGATATTGAGTCTGTGTTTTCAGGGTAGTGTTACTGCCGAAAAAGCAGATGATCTTGAAGAAGAGCTTATGATGAAGTTATTAGAGAAGCGTGCAAAAAAGCGCGGTGGTGATAATGACGAAAGACTACTGCGGCTTGATAAAACTGATTTTAAATACCTTAAATCTGATGATAAAAATGATATTTCTGGTGCTGTCATCAACGACATCAAAAGCATAATCAAAGAACCTTGCCTAAATCTATTGGCATCCAGCGAACTAATTTCATGGGCTGAGCTTAAAGAGCGTGTTGGTCGCGCCAAAAAAGCATTAGAAATGTTTGAAGTGAAATACAGAGCAGAGCTTGCATCGGGTGCAGCTACTACTGTTCCTGTAGCTGGTCAAGCACGGCCAGCTACGGCTGGCATGCCTGGAGCATTACCTGTGGCGGGTTTCGGTGTTAAGCCTGCCGTAATAGGTGCTAAGCCTCCTGTAAAGCCAGTTGATGACGATGAAGATGAAGATGAGGAAGACGATGTGCCTGTTAAACCTGCTGTAGGGATGCCTGGTCTTAAGCCAGCAGGTATGCCTGGCGCAGCACTAGTGCTTGGTGGTATGCCTATGCCACGAGCAGCTCAACCGGTTAAACCAGCAGGAATGCCAGGAATTGCTCAACCAGCAGGAATGCCAGGATTGGGGCAAGCACCAGCTTTTGGCGGCATGCCTGGATTGCGGTAACTTGTTAAATGATGTAACAAATAGAGACGTGTAATGAATAAAACGATTAAAAGCATTTTGGTTCTTATTGCCATAGGGCTTACGGCGGGACTTTGCACAGCGACGGAAGAGAGCGACATAACGCGTGGTCGCTTGCCATACCTTCGCGTAAGGTCGCGGACTGGCTTTTCTGGTGGCGCCACTGCTCGCCTGCGGGCGTTGGCGTGGCATCCAACAGCACAAATAATTGCTGCTGTTGGTGGCCCGTGTACGTCGTCTCAAGAGCTAGCCTTGTACGATGTGTATGGTGATTCAACTGGTGCGTATCTGGATGGTAACGCAGGCGGTTTAATCATTGGTGGTAGTTATCAAATAAATACTATGGCATGGAGTGGTGATGGTAGGTACATTGCTCTTGGTGGTACTGGTGTAAGTACTAGTCAGTTAAAAATCTACTCATATGCTATTCCAACCAATCTATTTACCTCAGTGTTTACTCTTACTTGGGGTGGCTCTGATGGCGTTATTAACAGCGTAGCTTGGCATCCATCGGGTAAATATCTAGCCATTGGTGGTAACAGACAGACAAATGGATATGAGGTTATAATTTATAATCTTGATTATATAACGCCATTAATGACCGCTGTGGCATCGCTTGATTTAGGCTCGGATGCAATAGTGGAAGCACTTTCTTGGAGTGCTGACGGTACTTACTTGGCCGTTGGTTGTAGGGGGGAAAGTACTGGCAAAGCCGCACTACAAACCTATCAATTTAGTGCCAATTCTACTGGCAGCAGTTTCTATGCGCTTACACAGATTAGTAAGGCTGATTTTGGTGGATCTACAGCTTATGTGCGAGCTCTTGCTTGGTCACCAAATAATGCTTATATCGTTGCTGGTGGTTATTCAGGCGGCACTACAGATGATAACGAAGTAAAGCTATACAGCGTAGCAAATGGCGTATTAACGCGTATTGCCACGGGTGATATTGATTTTGGCAAAACAGCCCTTGGTGCATATGTTTCTGCATTTGCGTGGGATCCACAACAATACTACTTGATTGTTGGTGGTTACCAAGGTAGCTTTGGGCAAACAAACTCTCGTGAGTTTAATATGTATGTATTTGATGGGGCGAAATTTACACCAAAGCCTGGATCTCAGCATGATTTTGGGACGAATGAAGCTTCTTACGTTTCCGCTCTTGCCTGGCAATCAACAAGAAAATATGTTGCAGTTGGTGGCTACTTGCCCGCAAATAGCAATGAGCTTTGGTTGATGGAGTTTATGACGACTTAAATTTATTGGATAATTAAAAATGCCATAAAGCCCCGCAAAGTATTTTGCGGGGCTTTATAATTGTGGTTTGAGTATTTCATTTTAGATGCTGAGCAATTTGTTTTGTTGTGGCAATGCGCCATCTTGGAAATAATATTTGGACTTGTGATAGCTCTGTGTAAGTATTGGGAATGTCGATTTATAGAAATTATACAAATTAATCATGCATTTTAAAAAGAGCTAACTCTTGCCAATAAGAAGTCACTGATAATGTAATCCTGCCGTGCCCGCCCCTTCGATACGCGATTGCAGCGCTATTCAGGATGAACTTGGTTCGAAGGGATCCGCTCATGGTGCCTGCCCGCCACCTGTCCGCCTTAGCCTTGGCGACGGCTGGATAGCTAGTTAAAACGACTGCTGGGAGTGTTTTTCGTAAGAAAAATGTATCGAACCAAGCCGTTGGCGCGGTGCCGGTTCGTAGTCCAAAGGACGAAGCCTGGACGGCTGTGAGTGATTTAAATATCCCGACAGTCCTGAGCTTGTCGAAGGAATCGAGGGGCGATCCGGGATCCATTCTAATTCATAGGATTGGTACAACCTCTTAATGTAAGGCGCGGGCACAGCTTTGTACCCGCGCATGTGTGTCATTTATTCCGTTACTACTGCAGCTTCTTCAGGCTTATCAGCTTCATCTTTTTTCTCGGCTTTTTTACCTTTGTGGTGCTTTTTGCCTTTTTTACCTCGGCGTTTAGCTTTTTTCTCGTGCTTAGCATCTACTGCGCCAACTTCAGCATGTTTATCGGCATCAGCCTGTTTATCAACTTCGACATGTTTACCGCCTTTTTTACCCGTACCATGCTTTTTGCTTTTTTTACCTCGGCGCTTAGCTTTTTTATCATGCTTAGCATCTATCGCGTCAGCTTCATTAGCCGCGCCTTTTTTGCCTTTACCACGCTTTTTACCCTTACCACGCTTTTTGCCTTTTTTACCAGGGCGCGTAGCTTTTGCTGTTCTGGTTTTATCATTTTCATTAATTAGATCAAAGCCAGCGTCGTCTTTTGGCATTGCAGCTGGTGTATCACCGAGCCAGTTCACACCATACAATGACTTACCATCTTCACTAACAACAAAGGTAGTACCGTCTTGACCTACAGCAGCATCAGCTACCTTGA
>CAMATL010000045.1 GCA_945861145.1 candidate division TM6 bacterium GW2011_GWF2_37_49
TCCATTGGCAAACGCATGCGCGCATACCCGCCGGACAATGCTAAGACAACAAACAAAGCGGCGAATGGCATAACTAGCCAAAAAACATTTACCGCTCTATACGATCTCCGCAATAAAGCTCGTACACAAAATAATGTTGTACCAAGCAAGAGTAATAAGTGAAATAACGTTTCGCTCCAAATCAATATTTTGAGCCATAATTTATCTGTCTGTGGCTGCAAATAACGCATGAACCAGTCTTTAATCGGCCTACCAGTAGCAAAATACGGAATCTGGTTACGAGCTGATTCAAGATATAAAAGCTCTGCACTGTACAGCGAAAGCGTTGTGCGTGCCATATCTTGCACCCAAAATTTCAACGCCGTTAAAGGTGCGTGACGAAACGTTTCGATTGCCAGTTTTTCATGCAGAGAACAAACTTCATACTGATCAAGCTTGCGGCCCATATTTTCAATCGCAGCTGCTTCACGCTCTTGAATAATAGAACGCAGCTGAGCTCGAGCTTTTTGGTATGAAATATTTTGGTCTGCTGCCACCACGCGAGCGGCAGAAAGATATAAAAAATGACCGCCAGGTAGCGTATGAAAAAATACATGCCCAAAGAGCAACGCATTGCGCAACAACCAAGCCCCAACTACAACAAACCAACCAAAACTCAACACAACACATTCCCCTAGTTGCTTAAAACGATCACGCCCTGCAAATAAGAGAATCACTGCCGCCACTATCATGAGATAGTGACCAACGGGTCGAATTAGTGAAGCAAGCCCAAGCAACATGCCGGCAAAGAAAATTTCTAACCCATCACTATCTTCCGGATGGCGCATACAACAAGCATACGCAATTTCAGGCTCAATCATATCATCGTAAAATTGCACAAACGCCTGCCCCCTGGCTGCAGGATTAAGCGCAAGTAAATCATAGAAGCGTGCAGCACTTGTAGAGTTGCTACAGATGACAGAGTCTGAATGCTTTGGATTGCGTCGGCCAGCAAGTAGCGCCACACGGAAAAATACTATTAAGAACCCTAAAAAAAATAATAAAAAAAGAGTTTCGGTCATCATAAAGCCTGCGTACAAGACATAGCCAAGATGCACTGTTGTTATCAGTGCTGCCGCCCAGGCTGTGCGTCGCCTGCCAGGAAATAACACGCCGGCCAAGAAAAAAACCAACAATGGTATGAAGCTTGCAAGGAAAATCTGTACCCACAGGGCAGCCAGGGGATTATTAACAACTTTATACACCGTCGCTAAAAATAGCGGGTAGCCAGGCAACCGATAAACATTTGGTGTACCATCTGGCGTTGCAAAACGATTATTGACTGCAAGTTCTTGCGCCAGTGTTTCGTAGGTAGCAGTATCAACCTGCCAGTACCTATTGTCGTGCGCTAAATATCCCCAAAAAACTACGGCACGCAACGCAAATGCTGCGACTACGAGTAACGCCAGAGCATATAATTTTTTCATTACTTTTCCCGTGTATTAAAAACCATTCAACTCCGGTCATAGTGATCCTTCGATACGATTGCTTGCTTCGATACAATTTTTTTTCACAAAAAACACTCACCATGAGCGGGCCCTTCGAACCAAGTTTATCCTGAATAGCAACGAAGTTGCTTATCGAAGGGCAATCACTCAGGATGAACGGAGTTGAAGATACATTATTTAAACGGCTATCAACCCCGATCATGGTGAGTGTTTTGCGAAGCAAAATGTATCGAACCATGCCGTCTCACGCGCTGCCACGCTTGAGCCGACCTTATGATAGCAATCAAATCTGAGTGTTGTGGTTGCCAATTTAAAACTTCACGCATACGCATGGTATTTGCCACCAGCACTGGTGCATCGCCTGCGCGCGGTCCAACCACGCGAACGAGAGCGCTACGGCGACATACCTGCTCAGCAGCTTTTATCACCTCTCGCACCGTATGTCCTTGACCAGTTCCAACATTAAGTACCAAGCTCTCCTGCTTGTTTTGCAAATATTTAAAGGCACGAATATGAACCTGCGCCAAGTCTTGTACATGAATGTAATCGCGCAAACAGGTACCATCTGCGGTTGCATACGCGTCACCAAAAACCTGAATCTCTTCGCCTGCAGCTATTGCATCAAGTACACGCGGAATGAGATGCGTCTCTGGTGTATGCTGCTCGCCAAGCCCAAGCTCCCACAAAGCACCGGCCGCATTAAAGTAGCGCAAAGCTGCGTACTCAAGACCATAGGCCTGAGCATAATCTTGCAGAATAAACTCCACAGCTAGTTTAGTTTTACCATACGGACTAACTGGGGCTGTTGGGTGCTTCTCATCCATTGGTAAATATTGTGGCTCACCGTACACGGCACAACTCGACGAAAAAATAAAACGCCGCACACCATGATCAAGCATCACACCGAGTAGCGTTCCCGTCTTGGCAACATTGTTTTCGTAAAACAAACGCGGGCGCTTTACCGATTCTCCCACCTCGATAAACGCCGCAAAATGAAAAACCGCCTCTATGTTGTAGGCGGTAAAAATCTGATTAAGTATTTGCTGGTCGGCAAAATCGCCCGCTACCACGGTAGCAAAAGGCAGCAGCACCGTCTGCTGCTGTGAAAAATCATCAATAATAATAACGTTATAGCCCTCGCATGAGAGCGCGTAAGCGGTATGCGACCCGATATAGCCAGCACCACCGGTTACAAGAACTGCACGTGGCCTCAATTCAACCGAATTTTCCATACTACTCCCAACAGGCACACTTCAGGCGCGATGTATAGGCCAATTAACATTTAAATGTAATCAGAGCAAAAATGAAGCGCAAGCAAAAAAAGTACCGCTCATCAGTGAAAAAATAACTCAAAAGAATATTTTGAGTTATTTTTTCACTGATGAGACTTGAACCCACCGAACGCCCTCATTTTTTTTAATTTTTGCGTATTCTTTAAGCTCTTTATTTATTACCCCATAAGCCTCAATGGAAATGTATACATGAGTTATTTTTCCAGAATCATTTTTAACGTACTGAGGCCATACAACATTCTTCTTCATAATTATTTCTTTATTCGATTATAAATTTCTCGCCTATGCCCAATACCAACAATAACTATAATGATTTCATGCGCATGTTCTGAAAAAATTACTCTATAATCACCCACTCGCAATCTATACTGTGCTGGCTTGATACCCACCATCATCTTAACATCAAGACACTCTTTCTTTGACACCAGGACATCGAGTTTACTGATTATTTTTTCAACAATTTGCTTATCAAGTTTTTTTAGATCTCGCCTTGCAGGCTCAGAGAAGGTATATCGATACCCAAAAAACCGATTTACAGGCATCACTTCTTCTCATCTAATTCTGCTAATATCTCTTGAGTTGTATATGTTTTGTGAGATTTAGTTGTTCTTTTTTTTACCAACTTATAATCATGGTAATCTTCAAGCGCCTCCATGATTGCTTCAAAATCTGCTTTTTTTAAAAGAACGCCTGTCTTATTGCCATCAACATCAAACAAAAATTTCGGAACTATTTTTTTCATAATTATCTCCTACCCAGCACACTTCAGGCTCGATGCACAGGCCAATTAACATTTAAATGTAATCAGAGCAAAAATGAAGTGCAAGTAAAAACTTTACCCCAAACAAAAAGAGGGACGAGATGAAATCATCTTATCCCTCTTTTAAACTATTACTTTTTTATCCATCTCATGGTTGAATAAGCGCTACGTAAAAATATTATTTTCTCCGGACAAATGGCTTAATGAACAAATCGCAAACCACCATGGCGAGTATATATCCAATGATAACGTGTACAATCTGACTCATCTCTTATCCTTGCCAAAAAAATAAGCCTTAATCAATTCTCTAAGCGTAACCGTTATACAAACTAATAAGAAAATTTCGTACCAATACCACATTGTTATAGAGACTCCATTAAAAAATTTATACCGGTCCTGTTATCACCGCACCTGCGATGCCTCCTGCCAATGCTGCTGCCGTTGTAAAAGCCTCTATTGCAGGGCCAAATGTTGATTCTAATGCTAACCCAACTGTTAGTCCAACTGCTGGGGTAGCAACAAGACTTACCCCACCACTTATTAACACAATCGCACCATGACAAATTCCAGAAGCTACAAACTTACAAACCCAAGCTGCACCCACAGCTCCCCATACTCCTCCACCGAGAGTTCGCACGCCCATTCTAATATTAAAATCACCGTTATCAAACTGGCTGACGATAACGTAATTATCTTCTAAGAATTTAGCAAACTGGGCAGTACTCATAGAGCGCAGCGCTTTATCTACATCGTAGCTCTGTACGTTATGCGATTCACCGTTCTGAATAACGTGAAAGCCTTCTTCATCCAAGCTTACTTGAATATGCCCCAGCTCGGCTCGCGCAAACACTGGCGAGCGTTGACGGCCCACCTGTAAAGCAAACTCCGCTTCGCCAAGCTGGCCAACATAAATACACTGCGTTTCGAGCAACTCATTAAGCTCTACAGGCGCTAAGTCTTTTAGGTTCTGATCGACATTGTCATCTTCAACGTCATAACTCACATTATCTTTCAATACCGAGAAGCTGCCTTCGAGGAACTATGTTCTAAAGAACTTGCTCAAACCCCAAGAAATCACAAATAACATCAGCTTAATAACAATAAATCCGGCAAAAAACCATACAAAAAAATTACCAAGTTCATTTATATTGTCAAAAAATAACGATCTCAGATTCCAGGCCTCGCCAAGAACAAGTCTGTTGTAAAAAATCATCATCGATTTTCCAATAAAATAACCGATGAAAGCCCCTATAAAAATTTTATAATCCTTGAGAACAAATTCAACCACTCTGCTCAAATAATTTTGCATATACCACTCTCATGGGTTATTTATGTCTACAATAAAAAGCAGGGACCCGGTGAATTTCTCACCGGGTCCCTGCTTTTTATTGTAGCTTTTATTATCTGAATAACATACCCCAAGCCCAGTTGAGTGCTACCAATATCAGCATCCCCAAGCTCAACGATATAAAAATATGCACATAACATTTAGGATCTCTGTACCAAAAGTTAGACTCGCGCCATGCCTTTCTCAAAGACCAAGGACCTGGCTCATCTCCTCGAATAATTGCCCTAATCCCTTTGATAGAAGCAACCACAATAAAACATAAAAAACCTATTACATACATGTGCACTAGATATTTGTTACTGATATTCAACCAACTAAGCAGAGAATACCTATCACATATGTGCGGCAAAACAAATTCATGTACATTTTTAAAATATTCAAACAAATCTATTAACCAATTAAACATAAACTACTCATCTAAAGTTTTTATATCTTGTTATCATCAAAGCTATTTTTTATACAACTTTTTGAATAACCCTTTTTCAACAATCCAGCAAGCTAGCTTCCAGCTCGTCACCCAAACTAATGCAGAAAACGCAAAAACCATCGCAATGTGTACATAAAATCTATGATCCCAGTACATATTATCCAGAATAAATTTTTCTATCCCCCAAGCTTGTCCTAGAAAAATTCTTTTGCACAAACTTATTATCAATTGTCCTAGCGCAAGAATCGTGAATATATGAAAAAAATATCTACCATCCACTTGTACATCATTGAATACACTTTTTAAATACTTAAACATGTATCACCACTTACTCCTAAAATATTATTACGCTTACTTACAAACAAGAGCGCTAGATTAAGTAGAATTTCACTTAATCTAGCGCTCTTTAACAACTACACTTTCAATAAATTTTTACAAATACTCTATGCAATTATTTGTCTAAAACCACGGGATGAACAAACAAGTAGTTCCTGCCGCAGTTGCGGCACCTTCAATAACAGGAGCTGCTTCTGCTACTGCAAGAGCTCCACCAAGCGGAGCAGCCGGCCCTCCTCCTATCGCGCCGGTAGCTGCAACTACTACATAACCCACTATCCTCACAGTCCAAAATGCTATCCCTGCAAGGACTGGCCCGCCGCCCAGGCAGCGCATGCCAGGCTTAATATTAAAATCACCGTTATCAAACTGGCTGACGATAACGTAATTATCTTCTAAGAATTTAGCAAACTGTGCAGTACTCATAGAGCGCAGCGCTTTATCTACATCGTAGCTCTGTACGTTATGCGATTCACCGTTCTGAATAACGTGAAAGCCTTCTTCATCCAAGCTTACTTGAATATGCCCCAGCTCGGCTTTCGCAAACACTGGCGAGCGTTGATGGCCCACCTGTAAAGCAAACTCCGCTTCGCCAAGCTGGCCAACATAAATACACTGCGTTTCGAGCAACTCATTAAGCTCTACAGGCGCTAAGTCTTTTAGGTTCTGATCGACATTGTCATCTTCAACCTCATAACTCACATTATCTTTCAATACCGAGAAGCTGCCTTCGTTGTAGAAAAGCTGAATCTGAGAAGATGTTGTAGCAATTTTTGCTCCTGCTGAAGCGAAGAGTATCGTACTAGCGAGTAAGAAAGCTTTGAACTGTTTAAAGATAGTGGTGACAACTGATGTAGTTGATGACGATTGATTTGAAGGCTCAAGGTTTGTTCTGAACATTTTTATATTCCTCTTTAGAACATTGTTAACCGATAGTTACACATCATGTTAATCGTGTTATTGATG
>CAMATL010000046.1 GCA_945861145.1 candidate division TM6 bacterium GW2011_GWF2_37_49
AAAGATGATGGCGTCTTAGTGCCTGCTGGTAATATTGAAGCGCTAGCTGATGCAATTTTACAGCTTTACCAAAATAAAGAGCTACGCACTGCATTGGGGACATCGGGCATGGAATGCATCAAAAGTTTTACCTGGCAACGTTATGGTGATTCGACAATTGCAACGTATAGGGAGTTGTTGAATAAACTAGATTTACAACAACAGAAAGACCCTATACAACCAAGCCTTATCTTGACTGGATCCTCGATCGGAGTCGAGGACGACAGAAGAGGCAACTCTTTGCTTAATAGTTAAAAATTATGAACCAACCCAAACAACTACATATCCTGCTTGTCGGCAAATTTAGCACTAACCCCGCAGTGTATACTTACCCATCGTCCTTTATCCCAGCATTTGAGTCTGCAGGAGCGCTCGTAAGTACATTTAATCTAGCAATCAACACGTTTCCATGGATAGAGAAAATTTGTTTTAGACTTGGAAAATTTGGTGCATTTATCGCAACGCATCTACTCAACAAGCGACTTATCGACATGACGCAAAAAATAAGGCCTGATATTTTATTCATCATAAAAGGCACACAAATCACCGCCTCTACGCTACGCACTATTAAAAAAATGAACCAACAAATACAAATCATACATTTCTATCCAGACAATCCCTTTTGTTTTTGGAATGGTAATTCCAATGCACAAGTACTCAATACACTGCCGTACATAGATCTATTTTTGATTTGGAGTAAGCAACTTATTCCAATTTTAGAGAGCGCTGGCTGTCACCGCGTAGCCTACTTTCCCTTTGCTTTCGATCCTACACTTTATTATCCATCTCCAACGTACTCAGAAATATCGCTTTTAAAAAATAGGATGGATCCCGGGGCCCTACCCGGGATGACAAAAACGCGAAACTCATCCCCTCCTGTCATTCCGGGTAGGGCCCCGGAATCCAGAGCTTTCTTAAGTATTAACACTAATGAACGTAGTGGTACTTTCACCAGCGACGTTGCTTTTATTGGCACCTGGGATAGAGAGCGTGAAGCATTATTGCTTGCGATCATCAAAGCAATTCCTACAATCAATCTGGCAATCTGGGGGAATCGATGGCATGAGCACTTACCAACACAGTCACCGCTACACGCATACATCCGCGGTAAAGCTATCTATAAAGAAACGCTTCTTAAGGCATTTGCTGCCACAAAAATTGTCCTTAACTTCATGCGGCCACAAAATTTACAAGCTCACAATATGCGCACTTTTGAAACACTCGCTACCGGCAGCTTTTTGCTTACGCAAAAAACAGAAGAACAAACGCAATTCCCCTTTATTGAAGATTTTAATATTGCATGCTTTGTCGATGCAGAGGACCTTGTAAAAAAAATAGCATTTTACGTAAATCAGGATAGTCTTAGAAAAGTGGTCGCCTTACGCGGCCTCGCGCTTGCTCAGGAGTTTACCTTGCAAGCACAAGTACAATCACTGCTAACCACATTGGCGGAAAGCGGAAAGAGTAGTTAAGCCATGATAAAAAGCAAACCAAAGATCGCAATTTTATCGATTCGTAATTCTTATGGATTTGGTGGCGTATTTGCAACGCTCAAAGTTGTGCATGATTTTTGCCAGCAATATTTTGATCCAACAGTTTTTTACCTTTCATATGATCCTGAAATTTCCGCGCACATGCGGGGCTTTCAATATCAATCAACAAATCGCAGTGCGACCTTTTTCGGCATGAACTGCATTGAAATTGGCGCTCGTTGGGCTTTTTGGGAGCCGGGACACTATACCTTTACCATGAGTCAATGGCGAGAAGCTCTTAAAGATTACGACTATTTTTTTGTTGTCAGCGCTACACCAATTGCCGGCCACCCGCTAACACAATTGGACAAAAAATTTGTTATATGGATTTCTACTTCATACGATCAGGATCGCACTGAACGTGTTAAGCAATTGCACGGTCTACGATGGCTTATCAATAAATGTGCTGAGCCAGCCATGCGTCTTATTGAGCGACAAATTCTTAATAAAGCGACGCATGTCCTTGCTTTGAGTTCATACTCAAGAAATGAATTTTTAAAATCATTACAGCGGCATAAAAAAGAAATTAGCATTTGCGGTTACCCGCTCGATCCAACACATACGCCAGCTGCCATAAAAAATTTTGGCGAAAATACAATTATCGCGGTGGGACGCTTTAGCGACCCTCGTAAAAATATTACTATGCTACTAACCGCCTTTAAAAAAATTCATGCAGCTCTTCCCAATGCGCATCTTTATATAATTGGTCAAAAGCCTGACGATGCTACACTAATTCCTTTTCATGGTATGGAGGAACTTAATGCCGTCAGTTTTGTTGGACAAGTAAGCCCACACGATCTACGCCGTTTTTATAACGATGCCTCACTTATGCTTGTCACCTCGTATCAAGAAGGGTTTGGTATCGCAGCACTTGAAGGAGCCTTCTATGGCATCCCAATTATCTCTACTGACTGCGGCGGACCACGCGACTTTGTCATAAGCGGTTATAATGGCTATATCGTAGCAATTAATGATGCAGCCACTATGGCTCGCCATGCTATCACCTTACTCACCAACACCAAGCTCGCTACAGAATTTGCACACAATGGGCACCATTTAGCTGAAGCACTTTTCAAACAATCAAAAATCTTTAGTCACTTCAAACATGCACTCAGTGATGCATATCCAGAGCTTACAGAACTCTTTCAAGCACATGATGCACCGAGCTCTCATACAAAGCAACCTGAATATCGACAGGAGAATACAGTGTTATGAAAGTGCTTATCATTAGCCATACTTATATTTCACCGATCAATCGTTTAAAGTGGCAAGAACTTGCTAAGCACTACCCAACAGCAACACTTAAAGTATTGATACCCAAGCGCTGGAAAACACATTTTTTTGATGTTGAAAGTAGCGGATTAGCTCATGATAGCTTAAAAAATTGCACCTTCGAAAGCCTTCCTACTTTTTTCTCCGGCAACGAATTATTATATTTCTACTCTCCGTTTAAATTCATAAAGCTTTTATGGGCATTTAAACCGGATGTTATTCACGTTGAACAAGGACTTCATGCGTTAAGTTATTTCCAGGCAATCCTGCTCAATCGAATATTAGGCATTGGTGCTCGTTGCAGCTTTTTCACCTGGGTTAATTGGTTGCCAAGCTTCAACTTTAAAACTAAGTTATTAACTAAAATTTTTGGTTGTTTTAACGCTAAAGGCAGCTCTGGAGCTATTGCTGGAAATGCTGATGCGCAAAAAATTCTCACCGCAACCAGAGCTTCATTGCCCACCTTAGTCCTGCCGCAGCTGGGTATTGACACCAAACTGTTCAAACCAGCACATACAACAAAGCCTTTCGATCACAAAAAATACATCACTTATGTTGGCCGCGTTGTAGAAGAAAAAGGATTGATGACTCTTGTTCATGCGTTTGCCAAGCTTGCCAACCAATATATGAATTGGCACCTTATTATTGTTGGCTCCGGCGAGTTTGAAAAACAAATTATTGATTATGTAATCAGTAAAAAATTACTCAACCGTGTTGAATTTCACACACCAGTAAGTCATGAAAAGATCGTTGAATTCATGCAAATGACCGACATTTTTGTTTTACCGTCACTCGATGTTAACAACTGGCGCGAACAATTTGGCCATGTTTTAATTGAAGCAATGGCATGCCGCGTATGCGTAGTAGGCAGCGACGCTGGTGAGATTCCAAATGTTGTTGCAGATGCTGGCGTTATTTTCAAACAAGGCGATTCGCAAGCACTTTATGAAGCCTTAGGCACATTAATCACACGCCCTTCATTGCGTAGCTCATTGGCACAAAAAGGCCTTGATCGGGTCATGCAAGAGTACACCCATAAAGTGATCGCCGAAAAAACTTACAATTTTTGGCAATCGCTTTCATCTACTACCCCATAAAAAAGGAGATTTCATAGTGAAAAAAATAGCAGTCATTGGAGCAGGTTACGTTGGTCTTGTTACCGCCGCCTGCCTGGCGCAAAAAAATAATTTTGTTACCGTAATTGAGCGCGATTTACAAAAAATCACGTCACTGCTCAACGGTAAAGTTCCCTTCTATGAACCCGGCCTAGACAATCTGATCATGAGTGCGATTCAAACCAAACATCTTATTTTTGTAAATAATATTACTCAGGCGCTTGAAGATGAACCAGAAATTATCTTCTCTTGCGTTGGCACACCGTCACAAGAAGACGGCTCAGCAGACCTTTCATATGTTTGGCATGCAGCAGAAGAAATTGGCAAAAGCTTAAAAACCTATGCCCTTGTTGTAAATAAATCAACAGTACCGGTTGGCACCGCGCAGCGCGTACAACAACTCATTCAATCTGAGCTTGATAAACGTAGCAGCACGCTTAGCTTTTCAGTTGCATCAAATCCAGAATTTTTGAAAGAAGGCGATGCGATTAATGATTTTTTAATGCCTGATCGTATCATCGTTGGCGTAGATAGCGAACGAGCTCTACGCTTGCTCACCGATCTATATTACCCATTTTTGAGCCATGGCGCACCTCTCGTAAGTATGACAGTGCCATCCGCTGAACTAACAAAATACGCTTCAAATGCAATGCTTGCTACACGCATTAGCTTCATGAATCAAATGGCACTCCTTGCTGATAAGCTTGGTGCAGACATCAATGATGTCAAAAAAGGTATGGCACTCGACAAACGCATTGGTGGCGCATTTCTTAATTCAGGCATCGGTTACGGCGGTAGCTGCTTTCCTAAGGATGTTAGAGCTTTGGTCCACATGGGTGCCAGCAATGGGCAACGCATGTCGCTTGTTGAAGAAGTTGATCACGTTAATGAAATGCAGAAGCAAACATTCATTTCACGTATTTTACAGCATTATCATAATGACGTTGCAAACAAAAAAATTGGCATTTGGGGCCTAGCATTCAAGCCAGAAACCGACGATATCCGTTGCGCACCAGCAATTGATGTAATTAATAAATTACTCAGCCTCGGTGCTTATGTTATCGCCTATGACCCTGCAGCAACAGCAAATATGCAAGCGCTTTTTAAAGACACGGTAACCTTTGTAAAAACTGCTGATGACGTCATCAAGCAAGCTGATTGCTTGGTTGTGCTAACTGAATGGCAAGAATTTTTACATGTCGACTTTGAAAAACTTACCGTACTCAAAGACAACGTCGTATTTGATGGTCGCAATTGCTACCCGCCAGAACAATTATCTCATTACGGCATCACGTATATCACCATGGGACGGAGTAACGCTTCACCTCGTACCACGCAAGCAAGCGGACACATGGTTATGCCTAGCAAAGTGCACGTTGGTATTACACAGAGCGGTGCATAAGTTTATATTTTTGAAGATGTATAGGCTGTCGTCCCCGCGAAGGCGGGGATCCAGGCTATACATCTTCAAAGTAGTAATGCGGACGACGTTATGAGAGAAAAATAAATATGATTTTTTATATTAAGCCTGGATCCCCGGTCGAAGCCGGGGACGACGTTGGCGAGTACAATTTTTTAGTGAAAACGATAGTTAATAGTTATTTTAAGCTTATTCTAGCCTTATCTCATCCGCAGTAAAATATGAATAGACAGACTATTTTATACATTCATCACGGAAAAGGTCTTGGAGGAGCTCCAATTAGCCTACT
>CAMATL010000047.1 GCA_945861145.1 candidate division TM6 bacterium GW2011_GWF2_37_49
TCCAGGCTTCCAGGCTTCGTCCTTTGGACTACGACCCGGCACCGCGCCAAGGCTTGGTTCGATACATTTTTCTTACGAAAAACACTCACCATGAGCGGATCCCTTCGAACCAAGTTCATCCTGAGTAGCGATGCAATCGCGTATCGAAGGGCCGGACACGTGAGAGCTCGTGGGCTCGTGGGTGTGGAACGTGGGTGGACGGTGTGGGGGTGAACGAAACGTGGGTGTGGAAACGTGGGCCCCTCGGCTAGCTCGGGAGGCGTGGGGAGCTTCGTCTGCGAGGGCGTTTTTTGAATGAAAATGCCATTTTTTATTCAAAATTGAAATTATTTCAATTTGAATTATAGTCAGCATGTACTATTTTTATTAAAAACTTCTTTTTGGTTTTTTAATATTTAGGGATTCTTATGAATAAGTATGTCATTTCTCTGTTTCTAGTGCTGGCGATTGGTTCATCTATTGCTAGGGCCGCTAACGGTAATGGTGGTAATGCTGCAACAGATCATGTTGCATCATCTGCAGCAATGCTTGTGTGTGTAATTTGCCAACAGCCAAATAATTTAATTGCCCTTGATGGTAAAGCCGTTACTGATGAGGGCGCAAACATTTTTCATGAAACGTGTATAGGTAAATGGACGCTGGCTGTCGCGAATGGCAAGCTGGCAATTGAACAAGCTTTAATTGAAGCTAACATTAAGGTGAACGCTGTAGATCGGGATGGCTTAACTGCAGCGCAATATTATGCTGCTAATTGTAAGTTTTACAGGAAAGCCGCAGTAGCTGCAATAATAGCAGTAACAGCAGTAGTAATGGCTTATTTTATTAGATGAACTAAAAAATTTTAATCTTGCCTATTCTTATACTCAAAAGCTCCTGGGGAAACCTGGGGGCTTTTCTATTATTATGCAGTGAGTGTGGTTTGAATTCAAAAATTACCAATACTCGTTTTTCTTGATAACCCCAGCTTGAGAGCTCGTGGGCTCGTGGTTGTGGAACGTGGGTGAACAGTGTGGGGGTGAACGAAACGGGGGTGTGGAAACGTGGGGCGGGCGTGGGGAGCTTCGTCTTCTTATGGCATTGGTAAATAGGGCTTATAAGCAGATTGATCTTTTTCGTTTCAGGCTCGATATAAAGAATTCATATAAAAAAAGCTCTCGTCGAAATAGCGAGAGCTTTTTTCTTGGGTTCTACTAATAATACTCCTACTTGTTGGTAAGGTAAGGGCGGATTTTTATAAAGCCCTTACCAGAGAGGATTTTTAGTAGAGCCTTCTATAATTTCAGCTTTCTTTGGTGTCAATCCGATGCTTATGGGTGCATAAGCTGGTGGGGTATAGGCTGGGTGAATGATTTGATTTTTCATATGGGCTTGCGCCTTCATGCGGATTGCGAGAAAAAAAATGCTTTTAAAGCAGAGCAAAATGATGGATGTAGCAACCATGCCAAGGGATTGCAGGCAGATCATAGCAAGGCAAGCAAGGCTAGCGTACTCGACGATGCGTAGCCGCTGGAAAATTGAGTAATGACCGGAAACAAGGAAGTATTGTTCGTATGTCAGTGGAATTAGATCGGTGAAGGTAATCATGGTGAAGCAGATAACATAGAACAAAGTGGTTTGGGCTTGTTGGGGCATAGGGTAAAAGGTAAGTGCTAGGATATAAGCAGTACCTGCAAGAGCCATAGCGGCGCCAATTAATGATATTAAATAGCGATTTAGCCTGTGTGAAGCTTCTGGGTGTACCGGTTCTGGCAGCTGAGTGAATGTGCCTGCTGCTGTGTAACCGATACTCATTTTAATAATGGTGTAGAGGCTTGTGGTAATTGAAGTAAGAAAGAAAAATAACCACGTGTTTTCTATGCCATTAGAATACGTGAAAATTGGTGTGAGAGCGTAGGTGGAGAGGAGCTCTTTACTGATTTTAGTTGAAAAGGTTTGCAAGCGCAGTTTGATTACCGTCTTATGCATGAGTGTGGAATAGATTGTATTAAGGGGGCGAGATTTACTGATTACAACGCGCCAAGCAAGAATTGCTATGACTGTTGAATTAAGCAGAAGAAAAAAAACAAAATGGAAAAATATGATCTCTGGGTTGACCTGCAGTACACAGAGAGGGATAAGTGTCAGCACCTTGATCGCCATGATACTAACTTCCGTGATCATGAGGGTATCGCTTTGCAGTGTGCTGTGAACTGCATGACGGCTTAAGGTAGCAAATGCTTCAAAGCAGGCACATAGGACAACAATTAGAAGTATGCCCCCATAAGATTTTGTTGTGAAAGAGAATGAGAGTGCAACCAACGGAACAATAACCATAGCTTGTTGGACAATGACACTGAAGAGCGCCCTCGCTTGGTGGGGCATTGTTTTTAAAAGTCGAGGCGTAGCGGCTCCGATACCGGCGTCACAAAATTTGCTAACCATAGTTGTTAAGCAAACCAAGAGAGCATATTTTGCAGCAGATTGCTGGGTTAGGGTGAGCGTAATCAAGGTAAGATGAGCAAGTTGTAAAATTTCGTATGCAGTACTTGCATATAGAGTTTTGTGAAGTGCTGCTTTTGCGTCAGATAAGGTGTAAGGCATTGTATACCAATACTTTAAAGGCGATAGCTAAGCAAAAACTTACAATGACTAAATTAATCATTCTTCGTAACGGCATACGCAATGAGGGTACAATACCCCAGCGACGGTAGCCGGTGAGCGCAAGAGCAATCAGTGTGCCAACCTTGGCCATAAGGATACAGACTAATGTCGAGACAGGGTTAAGTACTACCAGTCCTCTGGCGGCAACATAGACAAGTAAGAGCTCAAGTAATCGCCACAGGAGAGCCTCAGCTCCTGCCTGTTCAATTTGGTATTGGAGTTCATAGAGGAAGAGACTGAATTCGATGATGACAATAGCAAAGTAGAGAACAAAGAAGATCGTGATTAAGGATGAAGCAGCTGTAACAACGGCGAGCTTAAGGATGTCATGGTAGGTAAAGGCAAAGAAGCCAGCCAGGACTAAAAGGATACTGGTAAGCTTGCGTGATACTAAGGCAAATGCCTCATGAGTAGGTAAGGCAGCCTTACGGGCAGAAATAAATAAAGAAGCTCCCGCATAACCAATTACGCTACGCATAACAGCGTGTATCGCCATAGCCAAAGTAGCTGCAAAGTAAAACAACCCCGCTTGCTTCAGGCCAACTGTGGCCGCGAAGAGGGGAGTGAGGGCATTGCTCGATAGTAATTCCTTACAAGCTCGCATAAGCCATGCGTAGAGGCGTGAAGTTGTGAGCATGTACCAAGTGGGTTGTGTAGTAAGTGATTCTGGTGCTTGGTCGGGCAGCGTCTTAGCATAACGGTTAGTAAGTACCAAAAAACAGCTTAGCCCTATGAGGGAGTCGATAAGAAAGAGCGAAAAGATAAATAAAGGAGTCCTTGAGCTTGGTATAAAAAAAATAGTAGGCCAGCAGGCCGCTACATAAAGACAGAAGGTGAAGTGATCAATAATGAGTGTTTGCTTTGATTGCCCTGAGAGGTGAAGAAATTGGCGCAAGAAAGAGCGTAGTGTTTCGCTAAACATAAGAAGAGGCAAAATTACAGCGCAGGATGCGAGATCTTGAAGCTGCGATCTGTATAGAAAAATGCTTGCCGCTCCAGCGCCTAAAGGGGCTGTAATGAAAAGCGAAAGAAACAGGCGTTTGAGAAAAAAAGATTTAAACGTTTGACGAGATTGCTCGAGGTAACCAAAAAAGGGAAGTAGAGCGTTGGTAGCTCCGGCATCGCTCAATCTAACGCCTAAGTAGGTGCTGGCAAATAGTGAGCCGACTAATCCAAAAATTTCTGGTGCAAATAACATTGCAATGATTGCGCTGTGCCCTATGCGCAGCCCTTCATAAATAATGCTCCCAAATAGATTCCAGCGGGCCTTAGTATTGAAGGCGTCGACAACTGGATGGGTTACTGTCTTATCTTTGCTCATAGTATTGCCATATTCGTGAGGAATAATTTAATCACAAAGCTTACGATGGCGGTTATGAAAACGTAAGTGCTTACTTTGCGCCACACAATAAAGAGTCCCCATGTTGCGTAAGCATGCATTGCTGTACAAAAAGTGATGAAAAATTTAATAACAATAAATGCTGCAAAAGCTTGCGTCATGCTCCATGTTGGGCCAATGTAAAAAACCGCAATACATGCGGCGGATTCGCTCATTTTAAATATAAAAAATTTTGGTGCAGCTTCTTGTACCAGGTAGTATTGTTCGTAGACATGCATCACTAGATCGATTCCCATAAGCACTAGAAAACCGATAAGAAGTAGTAGGAGCGAGTGGTCAATTATTTTGGCAGCATCATAGTAAAACATGAGAATTACTATAAGAGGTAATGCAAGCATGAGCAAGAGTTTTTCCGTAATTAAGTGGAAAGCTACTGCCTTTTCTTGTTTTGGTGCATGTCGTAATTGCGCGAGCAGTGCATTGCCGCTATAAGTGATAGTGTTCTTGATTATCATTTGATAGGCGGTGGTAGCGATGCCGAGAAAATAAAAGATACTAACCTTCTCATAGCCAAACAATGAAGCATAGAGTGGAGTGAGGACGTTGCTTGAAGTAATCTCACGACTAAGGCGGTTTAGGTAGATAAATATTTTACTGGTGATGATTCCACATGCTGGTGGTAATGCGTCATCCTGACTAGTAGCGGGAAGTTTTTTGTACTGGGTCGCGGTAAGCCAGCCTAAAAATAATGTTGCGACGATGGAATCCGCGAGATGAGCAAGTAAAATGCTGCTTGGGCTTAGTATTCCCCAAAGCAGGTAGGGGATCCATATACAACTAAGAAAAAGGCTAAAGCTACACAACTCAATAATGACAACGTTGGCATTTTTAAATTGGGCGTGCAAAAGATAGCGTAAAAAAAGCCGGTAGGTTTCGAGTATGAAGATACTAGCGACAAGTACCCAGCTTATTTCTGGGGATACTTGCCAAATGAGTAGCGTGGCACCGAGGAGAAGTACTGGCAGTTGAGGGATTAGGAAGAATTTGGTAACAAGTCCTTTGCATACAGCTTTTGATCGTTGCATGTCGTGAAGCATTGGTACTGTGCTGTAAGCATTGCCCAGATCTACTATGCGCACCGCTAGGTAGATTGAAGATAATATAAAGCCTGTTTTTCCGTAGGCGTAGCTTGTCATACTGCCGAGCAGGTAAAAATTGTGAAACACTTTAATAAGCTCGTACAGACAGCTACCGATAAAGTTCCATTTGAGGGCTTTTTTAAAAAATATCGTTGTTTCGTGGTTTGGCAAAGAGATTCCGATCTGTTGTGTGGAAAACGTAGATGAGCGAGTATAGACGAAGTTTGCAGTAAAAAGAATGGCTGTTTCAGGGACTAAACAGTCCCAAATGAAAAATTATTGGCATATGCCAATA
>CAMATL010000048.1 GCA_945861145.1 candidate division TM6 bacterium GW2011_GWF2_37_49
ATGACTGATGCAGCTGTAGATGCGCTAGAAATGGACCAGAATAAAACGGTTGATGGTATTACAATTCGCAATGTTCAATATTCGACCATTGACATCGAGAGCGGGCGCCTTACGTCGTATGATTGTTTTATTCTCCAAGAAGGTTTGATAGACCAAGACATATTAACGGGAGAATTCACGCTACAAATTTATACAGCACAAGAGCTGCGAGAAATGCTTGCTAGAAATGGATTTGAAACGCTAGAGCAATGTGCCCTTGATGGGTCAAAGTTTTTAGATCGTAAAACCAGAAACATTCTGACTATTGCAAAGAAAGTGTGATAGGGTTGTTGCCCTGTCAGCAAAAAATTCTCGCAGAGCGTTTGCCGCAATGTTAGTAGCTTCATCTAGTGGGCATCTAAAAATACCTGTACTGATTGTTGTATATTCTGGTATCGAACCAGTCTGACAGGTTTAAAATACATGATTAATTTGTCTAATTGGTACCATAAAGCATTTTGGCCTGCAATGACTGGCCTTGTGGCTTAATTTCAGTTTCGATTGTTTTGCCATTTTCTTTGTACACCAGATAAGCCCGAGCTCCCGGCTGCGATGCAAGCACGCGGACTGCACCATCAGAAAAAATAAGCGCACAGTTATCATCAATAGCAATCCCCCGACCACCCATTTTTTGGATCATCAATTGAAAGTGCTTTTTACGAGGGACATCTAGCGTTGCACTATCGTAGTGAGGGCAGTGAATGCCTTTAATAAGCCCAAGGCCACGCACTTTAATATATTGCCAATTATCGGGGTTATAGGATGACATTGAATCACTATGACCAAATTCAAACCAACAAATAGAGCCTGCACTAACGCCGCATAAAATTGCGCCTCTACGGCCAGCAGCTTCAAGTAGATGGTCAACACCAAGCCGCCGCCACAATCTCATCATCTTGAGGGTATTGCCGCCGCCGACATACACAATGTCAGCCCATCCAATTTTCTGCTTAATTTCTTCAGGAGATGGATTCTCTTTAATTAAATACAAGACATCAGTATCACAGCCCCAATGCCCACCAAAGTATTTCTCAATGTGGCGCCAGTAGCCCGCATCATCAGATGATGCGGTAGGAATAAAAAGCAACTTAGGTTTTTTCTTTCCAGTCAGCCTAATAATTTCTTTATCAATACTCGCCGTTGATTGTGTGCGCACATTGCCCCCACCAATCGCAACAATCGTTATCATAATAAAACGCCTGGATGGCGAAGATGTTTATCTTCTTCCAGCACAAAGCTCCCCTGCATACAAAAGGCATAAAAATACAAGCCTAACACTCGCCTTTTGCTTTCAATCTGTAATTTTTTAATAAACACATCAAGCTTAGGATTATCTAAAACCTCAAAACGCAGCTCAATTTCAATACTCATTGCTTCCCTTTTAAATATGCGAGAAATAAAATTTAAATTTATGCTTATATTAACGACAAATTATCAAACTTTTACTTTAAAATATAACTTTCTTAATCCATGCTGTTTTTTACTAATTGCCATCACCGGCAAGTTACTATAAGCTGTTGTGCATCGATTATTTGTCACTTTTCTCTGGGTTTTCAGATTTTTTAGTGGAGTTTTGTTGTGTTCAAGACATTACACTTTATTTTAATACCAAGTATTAAAGCCCAACTACTCTGCGGTAGTATTAAACCTATTACTTCTTGGCCTTAAGCACCGTATACTATCGTTTTATAAATTGACTCGCTTGCAATAAGCACTAAAAAACAGCCGTTCTTTTATAATTACACGATTTCCATTCCAAGGATCTTTTATGAAGAAAATATTATTACCTCTAAGTTTCGTTTTAAATTGCCTGACTCTCGGCTACATTTTTATAAATGTTCTACCAAAAAACCAACCAACTACTCAAGAAACTACTAATACCCCCCGCAAAAAAGTAATAATTCTCAGCCCTGCTCTACATCCTAGTCTTAATCAAATTGAACAAGGGACAATTAGTAGTCTTAAAAAATACTTGCCGGGCGTTGTAATTACAACCATGAACGCAAATGGCAAAAAAACACTTATGCTTGCTCAAGTACAAGAGGCGTTATCCTCTAAGCCGGATGCCATTGTTACCATTGGTAGCTATCCAACACAGCTCATGCGCGAATTTACAAAAAAAAGAAATAGTAAAGTCCTCCATGTCTTTACGGCTGTATCAACTCCTGAAAAATTTGGCGTTGTCTATAATCCGCAAGACGTTACCGGTGTCCAGGAAAAATCAGATTACGTTTTTACCAGCTCAACGCTAAATTATTTAACACCAAGCCTGCGCTCACTCCTACTGGTCTATAATCCTGGAGATGGCAACAACTTAGAACTTGAACGTCAAGCCCTTGAAGTCGCGCTACAGGTACATGGCATACGCGTAACACCACTAGAAGTATTTCAAGCAAGTGAGATCAGCCATAAAATAAAATCGCTTATTGCTCAACACGATGCGGTTATCATCCTTAAGGATAATACAGTGGTCAGCGGCATCGATAGTTTGGTCAAGGTGTGCGAACAAAACAATAAAATGCTTATAACTCATAACCTTGATTCAGCCGAAAAAGGCGCTGCTATAAGTTTTGGGGCCCATGAAAAAGATTTTGGCCTTACAGCGGGAAAAATAGTTGCTGATGGGCTTTTAACCAAACAGCCACTTCCCCCTATTTATCACCTTAACGCAAATCACGTTAAGATCAACACTGCCGCAGCAAAGCGTCAAAATTTACAACTTAAACCGATTGAAATTACGCTCTTTAAATCAATGATTATTACCTGATCTAAGCAAGAGCTTGAACATTTTTACACTTATACTAAAATTTGGGAAATGAAGGAATCTTTATGAGAAAACTGGCAAAAGCGGTCGCAGCAAAGTGGTTGCTTTTGAGTATGCTTGGCTGTTGGAGCTTTTCAACAGTTAACGCTATAGATGCGATGAAATTAGATTATTCACAAGCTTGTAATCGCGATACAGCAGATATTATCGCGCTTTATGATTCTGAAGCCTTCAGCGAAGATGATAAACACAAGCTTGTTGTATTCCCCAAACAAGTACGTAGCAATATCCTTGGTAAAGCTATACGGCAAGGACGCTTGTGGATTGCTCGTGAGAAAAATAAAGGACCAATCGTAAGTTTTCTCAAAATGTACCTCGTTGAAGATCAAGAGGAATTACAAGGCATCCTGCGCGATGAAATTCGGTGTGTAAATACTCTTGAGCATAAGGTAACCCCTGATACTGTAGGTTACTATACAACAGCGTCTTTGGGCGTTGTGTACAAATTTGATGAAAAGCCTGAGTTCAGAAGCGCTCGCATCAAATTTAAGTGGCACCCAAAACAAACGTATATTTACTTTGGAAGCACTTATACCGTAGAAGACTATCGGGGTGTAGGGGTAAGCACAGCGCTTGAACGGTTTGCAATGGAACAGATTAAGCAAAGCGTTATCGATGACATCAAGCTAAATAATTCTACACAACTTTTTTATATTTATGGTGTAGTTAAAGATAATGAAAACAGCCTTGGTCGGGTACGTGTATTTTCAGAGTTTTCTCATCGCTATGTTAAACTCAAATTAAGACTGGTTGATCCAGCAATAGACGATTATTTTGAACAAGCAACTACAGTCCGCTTTTACAGATATCCAGCTTTCAAGCCAGTATTTCAAATGGTTGGCAAAGCACTCGTAAAGCTACCGGACGATGCCCCAGAGACCTTAGCAGGCTCAGGATATGGCTGCCTAGTTGGCCTTGACCTAGGAAGAGCAAAAAAATAACTATAGAAAAAGCCGCTGATTTTAAAATCAGCGGCTTTTTTTATAGACCTCTTTCGAAAGTATCATTAGCCGCTCGTATCCTTCGAGCACTTCGAGACGGGCCGTTGGCCCTCCTCAGTGTGAGCGGATCGAAGGGCAGTTTATCCTGAGCTTGTCGAAGGACACCCCATTAGGGATGCTCATCAGGACGAGCGGGCCTTTAGAACTATCGCATTTTCCGCTCATACTGAGGAGCTGCCTAGCAGCATCTCGAAGTACATGAGCGGAGTTTAAAATTTGAGTTTCAAAAGAAGTCTAATGAATCGAGAAAAAATTAGCTCAATCGAGTACCGTTTTCTACCACAGTTGTAGGCGCCACAATGCGCATACCGTTAGCATCTTTAGCAATAAGCAACATACCCTGCGAATCAAGGCCCATCATTTTACGCGGCTTAAGATTTGCTACAAATACAGCTTGCTTACCAATAAGATCTTCAGGCTTAAACCCTTCGGATATACCAGAAAGAATCTGGCGCATGCCGTGCGGACCAAAATCAACCTGAAGCTTCAACAGCTTCTTTGATCCTTCTACTGGCTCACATGCGGTGATTGTAGCTGCAAGCAGCTCAACTTTAACAAAATCTTCAATCCCAATGTGTTGATCTTCAACCACTTGTGGTGCGATTACTGGTTGTACTGGTTGTTCCATGTTTTCAATCCTTATAAAAAGTGGCCCTGTCGCGGTCAAGGTAAAGGTTTTATTCCAAATCTGCTTACTAAGTTCTTCTTCATGCAAAGCACCAAGCTGCAATGGCATACCGATTGCTTGCAGAAGTGTTTCCATTTTTTTTGGCATCACTGGCCAGAGCATAAGACCAATGGCTCGTAGCGCATGAGTAGTAGCGGCGATAACTTGAACAAAAAGTTCTTTATCTGTCGCGATAACCTTCCATGGCTCCATCGCATGAAAATAGGCATTCACATCACTGATAAATCGCCACAAATCTGCCAACGCCATATGAAATAGGCCGTTGTCCACATTTGCTTGATACGTACGAAATACTTCAACGCATTTGGTGCGCAACTGCTCTGCTTGAGGTCCCCAAACTGCCGGCGGGGTTACGGTATGCAAATCATATTTGTGCGCAAGCGCTATCGTACGATTTAATAAATTACCGAGGCTATTGGCCAGATCAGCGTTAATATGCTCGGTCAAATCATGAAACGTAAAACTGCCATCTTGTGTGATTGGTATCTGACGTAGTAAATAATACCGCACTTGATCTACACCATACGTGACGGCTAAATCAGCAGGGTCAATGGCGTTGCCGAGTGATTTGGACATCTTTTGATTATCAACCAAAATGTAGCCATGAACCAAAAGTTTTTTAGGCATTGCAAGACCGGCGGCCATTAAGAATGCTGGCCAATAAACCGCATGAAAGCGTACAATATCTTTAGCCATCACCTGCATGCCTGCTGGCCACCATTTGGCAAATTGCTCCTCGCCGCCTGGTACGCCATAACCAATAGCACTGATGTAATTGTTAAGCGCATCGCCCCACACATACACTGTATGTGATGAATCACCAGGAAA
>CAMATL010000049.1 GCA_945861145.1 candidate division TM6 bacterium GW2011_GWF2_37_49
AAAATAAAATCTGTATGATCCTCGGGCAAGAAATGTAATTTGTTTTGCGTCCCCTTCAAAAGCCCCTTACCAAAAATACCGCCAGAACCTATGGCTATTTTTGACTGTTCGGTTTGATAACGTTCTTTACGTGCATCACCATGACCCAACATCACCAGCACACGATTTTGTTGGTACGGCTTCATGCACTTCCACAATATCGGTGCCGCGGCAACTGAGATCGCCAACCCAATGAGAAAAAAATATTTACTAAGCCCAACAAACCACAACAACACAAGGCCCGTACCAAGAATAATGAGGGCTGTACCAAGATCTGGTTGCTTGCGAATAAGCAAAAAACTTATCGCTAAAATACTTAGCGGAAAGTAAAAATCGCGCATAGTCAGCTGCTGCACCTGGGCAAATCGATACTTTGGCACCGTGGTTTCGCAAAAATAATACGCAATAAAAACAGGTAAAAATAGCTTCACCAGCTCAGATGGCTGAAATCTAAAAACTCCAAACCCTATCCACCGCTTCGCACCCAAGACAAGAACACCAATGACTATGGTGTATAAAAGAAGTCCAAGCAAAACAAAATAGGCCATAAAGCCGGCGCGGTAAGAACTGCGTAAATCTTTAATAGAGAAAAACAGATACACACCTAAACCAAGGAGTGAACCAATCAGCTGCTTTTTAAAGAACAAAGAAAACGGCTTATCCGGGCGATAAGTAGAGCTAAAGACAAAAATTAAACCAACAGCAAGCAATGCAAGCGTCAGCAAAAAGCTGCCCCAATCGAAATATCTAAACCAACGCCTATCTATCATTTATAAACCCTCCTTCGACAGGCTCAGGATAAAATACCCTTCGGCCCGCTCCCCCTGAGTGATTGCAACGCAATCGTATCGAAGGGTTATGGCGAGTGATTTTCGTATAACGAAAATTATATCGAACCATCATTACTCTTTTTCCCTCGTGAACAACATTCGCAAAAATTTCTGGTGCTATGCTATACTCTGCCGGCACGTGCGTAAGCTTACAATATGATCAAAATTTTTCAATAACAGATACCAGAGATGATTCCGCTAAAATTAGAACTCAAAAATTTCTTGAGCTATGGCGATACGGTACAAACGATCGATTTTAGCAACCATAACCTGCTGTGCTTGTCAGGTAAAAATGGCAATGGCAAGTCTGCATTGCTTGACGCCATAACGTGGGCCGTCTGGGGCCAAGCTCGCAAGGTTGGCGGCACCAGCAAAGCTGATGATGGATTGCTACGCCTTGGTCAAACCCGCATGATGGTTGCTCTCACCCTCACACTCAATAACAAAACGTATCGGGTACGGCGCGAGTATGGCAAGACCTACGGCAAGCCACAGGCATCACTTGACTTTGAAGTCTTCGATGAAGAAGGTGGATTTTTTAGGTCACTTACAGACAAAACAATTCGTGCTACGCAAGAAGTAATTGAACGCACTATCAATCTTGATTATGAAACATTTATCAATTCGGCTTTTTTACGCCAAGGCCAATCAAACGAATTTTCCAAAAAAACAGCTAAAGAACGAAAACAAATTTTAGCCGGCATCTTAGGCCTTGGCAGCTACGACATCTTACAACAGCACGCTACAGCTGCAGCCAAAAAATTTGAGCTCCAGGTCGCTACGCTGCGCCAAGTACTGCTGCATTTGGAAACAGAGATTAATCAAGAGCCTCTATTACAAAGCACAATTGAAATCTTACTCAAACAGCTTGAGGCAACTAATCAAGAGCTAAGCGATGCACAAAAAATTTTGTTTGGGCAAGAGCGTTTACTTCAACAACATGAAGAGCAACAAAAATTAAAAACGTTTCTTGAAAATGAGCAGCTTGTGCTATCACAGCGATTTGCTGCCACTGCCAAACAATTTCATGACACCAGACGCAGCTGGCAGGATCTACACATTTTACTACGCAACCAACGAACACCTCAGGAACTAGAAGCTCGCCGCATAGCCGTGTTTGCACAAAAAAAAGAACAAGCAACGCTCGCAGAATCAATTGCCCTGCTTGAGCGCCAACACACTACTTGTGCTCAGCAGCTACAAACAAAGCGCTTTTCGCTTGAGCAAGAACATACACGTGCTTGCCAGACCGCAACCCTCGTCTTAGAAAAAGCATCCTCGACGCTACAACAACAAACAACCGATCACACGCGACTTACTGCAGAATTGCGCGATGTAACGGAGAAAGCAACGCAACTAACCAATGCATTACGCGACGGTGATGCTAACTTGCTACAAGAAGCTGGCTTTAACGTTACCGCAGCAACCACCAAACAACAATTTGAAAAACGCCGCATTTTTTATCAACGAATGGTCCAGATTGGCAATCAAGATATGACTGAGCTCAAAGAGCTTGAGCAAAAAAAATTACTCCTGACTGCTGATGAAAAAGCACATTGCCCCCTTTGTAGCCAATCGCTATCGCAGGTGGCCCACCATGAAGTTATTACTGATTTACAAGCACGCGAACACTTCATAAAAAACCGAATTAAACGCGTTACAACGGTACTTAAAACATTAAAACAGCTCTTAGTAACGCAGCATGAAGCCTGCATCCTGCTTGAAAAACAAGCACTCGCCTACGCTCAGCTACATACCGCCCTGACTGAAAAACGGGCACAGCACAAGGATCTTGCGGCAAAACAAACAATGCTTACACAAGCTGTCACATCACTTGAGAAGCTGATACAAATCCAAACGCAGGAACTTGCAAACGCAACCGCAGCGCTTGCAACGCTTGAACAAAAAAAAACTCAATTAGCCCAGCACCCTGAGCTTACAACTCTTGCAATAACCTTGGCACAGCATGAAAAAGCCATTGCCGAATGCACAAAAAAATTAGCTTCATACCTAGCAGCAGATACAATGCTCAACGAGCTTGAAACATTACAGCAAGCCTCAACTAACCGCAGTAGCTTTGAACACAAACTTGCTACGCTCCGTGAAAAATCATATGAATTAGTAATTGTGTTACGCGAACTTAAAAAACAACAAAAATCGTTTTTCGCGACCTTGAGTACATTACAAACGATTGACACGCAAGAGCTAACACTGGCGCTGCAGGCACAGCACACCAAAAAAGAGTTGCTTGAAAAACAAAAATCTACCTTTACACAAGAACAAGGCCGCATCACCAGTAGCCTTGAACGTATCAACACAATAAAACTTGAAGCTACTCAAAAGCGCGCAGCGGTAGTAGAGCTGCAAGTAGAAATCGATGACTATGAATCGCTTGCTTTCGCCTTTGGTAAAAATGGCATTCAAGCCTTACTAATCGAAGAAGCAATTCCAGAAATTGAGCAGGAGGCAAATAGCCTACTCGCTAAATTAACTGACAACCAAGCCCAAATCTTTATTGAATCATTACGTGATTTAAAGAGTGGTGGGGTTAAAGAAACACTTGAAATTAAAGTAGCTGACGCTGCAGGCATCCGTCCTTATGAGATGTTTTCAGGCGGGGAAGCGTTTCGGGTAGATTTTGCGCTGCGGATTGCAATTTCAAAGCTACTTACGCGCCGAGCTGGCACCGCGCTGCAAACATTAATTATTGATGAAGGGTTTGGCTCTCAAGACGAAGAAGGCTTAGCACGCATCATGAGCGCACTCTACGCCATTCAAAATGACTTTTCAAAAATCATTATCGTTTCACACTTAAACGAATTTAAAGAAAATTTCCCTGTCCACTTCGTGGTAGAAAAATCTTCTGCCGGCTCAACGGTCCGCATAGAAGAACGCGGGTAGAGAGTTAGATCTTTTTAAAAAAGCACCGCCCATGTCCTTCGAGACACGCCCCAAAAGGGCGCTCCTCAGGATGAGCGGGTGATTACAAAACCAGTTTTTTATTTAAAAGCACCGCTCATCTTGAGAAGGATCAAAGATCCATCTCGAAGGACATGGGCGGCCGAGAATAGAATTAAAAAATAGACATTAAAAAAGGCAGGTTTACACCTGCCTTTAAATTTATCTAGGAAAAAAGTGCTTACGCTGTTTTTTGTTCAGCTGCAAGTTCATTCATAGGCATTGTTGCTTCAGCAACAACAGTTGATTCTGTTGCTTGTTCGGTCGCTGCTGCTTCAACTGCTGCATCAATTGCTACTTCTGCGGACGCAACTACTGTTGTAGCTTCTTCTGCTGCATTTTCAGCCAATGGCTTGGTTGGAGCAGGAGCTGATGCTTCTTTTTTTGCGCCGCCAAAGAAATTATAATTACAACCGGACATGGTCAACAAACCAGCGGCCAAAGCAAACATGTATGCTACGTTTTTCACAATGATTCCTTACCTAAAAAATTAAAGATGAACACAAATTTTTTTATTAGAAACTAGACTAATGTTTTTTTTAAAAACTGCGAGAAATTTCTAATGACTAATTAACTAACGAATAAAATACCTAATCAATGTCTTCGGCTGCTTTATCGTCTAGTGATCCATTACCAACAGGGGTTTCAGCTTGTTTGGCAGCAAAACCTTCTTCTGTTGAAGGAACCAACGGTCGTTCTTGCTCGCCCCAAACAGTATCATCTTCAGTGCTAGCACTAACAACAAGCGTTGACGCTGCCATGAGCGCAAGCGCAAGTAATGACCACATAATTTTCATAGCCAAACAACCTCCACGGTTAAGTATTTTTTCATTCTATAGCGAATAGCACGTCCACGTGCAGGCATCACAGTACAAAAGAATAAAAAAAAATGCAACCTTCTTTTTATTCAAAAAGAAAGCTTTAATCTTCATTTTCATTCAAAAGAAATGATTTATTGTTTTCAACCGCTTTATTTTTTTATGTTTACAGTAAAGAATTTCCTATTTTAGTGGAGTGTGGTTATGAGAAAAAATTTATTATTAATATTAAACATTTCCTTAAGCATTTTTCTTTCATCGGTTACCACGGCAGCAGAAATTCGCATAGGGCAAGTTGTTAACTTTTCAGGGGAATTTAAAAAATATGCTCATGCAATCACTTCGGGTATCAC
>CAMATL010000050.1 GCA_945861145.1 candidate division TM6 bacterium GW2011_GWF2_37_49
TTTCAGGTATGGGCTAAGTTTGGCATAACGTTTTAATAAAACGTTATTGATCAAAACTTTCTATTAAAATAATTACTTTAATTTTAGCACAAATACATACCAGGAGGATTTTGTAACAAAAACCCTCCTGGACCTCCCGTGTTTATGGGACTGGCCTTCCCATATCCCTGCTTACGAGCTAACTCACTTCGCCACAACTCGCATTACATGCTCGCCGTGCGACCGTTCGATAGCTCTTATTTGGTACTCATTGATTGCGAGCTACGGCCAGCTAAAATAAGCTTGTCTCTACTTGTCGTCCTCGCGAAAGCCTGCCCTCGGCTACGATCGAGGGGCGAGGATCCTCATTTCATGGCCCCTATGAAAAGCGCCTTGCGTGAGCTTTAGAGCCGGCTCAAGCGCAAATTTTTCGGCCTGATCCAGCCACTCTTTATCATACTCGAATGAGGCGCTTTCTTTATGCCCCCTCACATGAAAGCATAGCTTTCCAACGCGGATATTTTCACCACCGAGTGAAATTGAAACAAGAATTTCTTTACTATTCATTATTGCCCCCATTTTTTTTATTAGGGGTGCGGACTCTTTGAGGTAATTTTTCATCCTCGAGCCTGCGACCGACAAGATCGTGAACACTATCGACCAAAGAGGAGGTCGCTTTTTAATTGAGCCCATTTTGGTTTTAGTTGTTGGTTAGTTCTTAGGTTTAGAGTTGTAGTTCTTATGGAATTTACCTTGAGCTTCGTGTATCATTTGCTTCCAGTGGATCAGTTTTACGCTTTTTCCTGGCGCAAGCGCTGAGCTAAAAAAACGACAGATTATTTAACAGGTTTATTTCGGGGCTATTGTGGAATTTGTAATCAAAGAAGTTTTAGTTCTTATTAATCGGTTGTTGTATTGCAGCGCTCTTGTGCCACTTGTAATGAAAAATTATCAACTGAAGACATCGCGCGGTCTAAGCGATGGGTTAGTGTGGTTTTTGTTTAATGGGTACATTGCTCTGACTACTTTTTCATTTTGCCTAAACTTGCCAATTGCCTACGGCGTAATCTCTTCGTTACAGCTTTGTATTACAGGTTTCATAATTGGACAGCGGTTTTGGTACGATAAATTTGAGACGCGCAATTTTCTTGCTGGTGTGTACGTGATTAATGTTTTGATTGGCGCAATGCTTATTCCTGTTGCAATTGCATGGCCGTATGAAGTTGGTAATTTGATGGGCTGGGCTGTTCTTGCATGCTTCGTGAGTACGCGAATTCCCCAGATTATTAAAATACAGCGTGCGCGGTCGGTATATGGTTTTAGTTATGGGTTTTCAGTCATACTTGCCATTGCGGCAGCGCTAGAAATAACGCTTGTTTTTGTTTATAACTTACCACTTCAAATGCTTGCGACCGCTATCTGGTCCATTATTGCATTTTTTATTTTTACCGCCCAGTTTTATGCATTTTCCTGGCGTCGGAGTTAATTGCCAATGCTAGACAGAGCTAATATTTTCAATCAGCTACAAACTCTTGTTGTACAATCGGCTCCTCATCAGCCTGCTATCGATCAGGCACGGATTATCTGGCTTGAAGCGGTAGCGCGTGGTGCAGCGCTTCGTGAGCTTGTGGCTAGTCGTCAATGGCCGTTTCCGGTCCCATTATGGTATGAAGCATTGGACACCACCTACACGGTTCAACCCTTTGCCAAAGATTATGGCATTGTGGGCGTGGATGGGTCGCAGATTTATCCAGACCGTTTTTACTCAAATGTTGATTGCTTTGTTATCAATACTGGCGGCATCTCTGTTGCTTACCAAAAGCCACAAAGTGCCGTTACCTTTTTTTCGCAGCCGTATGTTTATACGTTGCGCGATGTTGTGAAGCGATACGGATGTGATGCTTCAGGGTCAAAGGATTTGATCGATCTTATTCGCGAAGAATATGAATTTAAAGATGGGCTTGCTGCGGCAAATACGTTTCGTGAGCTTCATAGCGAGTTGCCATTTTTGTGTCTTTTTGACGGTTCATTTGTGTTCTGGCACCTAGAAGGCAAACCACCAGAAATTAAAGAGCTTTTTTTAAGCACCTACATGCTTTATTTACGTAAATTTCAAGAGCAGCGCATTCCCGTTGCTAGTTATATCAGCCTGCCACGCAATCGAGAATTGTGTAATGCTTTGCGCATTGTCATGTGTGAGCGCTATGCCTCACAGCAGATATTTTGTTTTGCTGATCAAGCGTGTGCTTGCAAAATTTTACAAGAAATTACCGACGTTGATCTTGTGGCTCAGTTTGTAAAGCCAGGTCAGCGGACCGGTATTTTTATGAGTCGTTCCAGTATTGCCGATTATTATTTTGACGAATTACGGCCATGTTTTTTCTTTCTTAATGTTGGTGATGAAATTGGTCGCGTTGAGCTGCCGTGGTGGATGGCAAAGGATCCGCAGCAAGTGGATTTTGTAGCCCAGGTGGTGATTGATCAAGCAGCCAAAGGTATTGGCTACCCAATGGTGCTAGCTGAAGCGCATGAGCGCGCGGTGATTAAGCATCACGACAAGCTATTTTTCTATGAACTGCTTGAAAAATTGTACAGCCAGCAGCACGCAGGGCGGCTACTGGCTTTGAAAAATATACGGAAACGGCGCATGCCTATTTAAATGGCCCTAGGCTTTTTATATTTTGCCTGGATCAAGTCCGGGACGACGGACGAGAAGGTCTGTCTACAAATTAGAATGCTAGGCTCTCTTGAGTTTTTGAAAAGATCGTAGGCATGTTTTTTTAAAAATAGATCTCGACGCAAGCTTCGTCATCGATGACATTTTAGAAGCGACAAGAACGTTCATCAAATTTAGGAGCGGGGACAGAGATGTCCCCGCTCCTACGTTCATTTATTTCTTATGGTGAGCAACTGCAGGTTTTGCTGCTTCTACTGGTTTTTTATCGGTCGCAGCTCGTGTAACCGCACCCTTTACCGGTTTTTTATCTTTGTCATCATGCGGCTTAGACTTTGCACCCTTATCTTTATGCGGCTCATCCTTCTTTGACATATGGTCTTTATCATGCGGCTTGTTCTTTTTATCATGATCTTTAGCCGCATGCTTAGGATCGTCTTTGTGTTTTCCATCATGCTTTGAATGCTTTTTATCAGTATGCTTTGAATGAGGATCTTTTGGATTTTTACCCCTATCTCTTTCAGCACTTTCTTTGCCATGCTTTTTGTCTTTTTTATGTTTTTTACCTTTTTTTTTGCGAGTAGCTTTTTCTTCACGCTTTTCATTTTTTGCATGTGCTAATTTAAACCCAAGAGATGGATCAGGCATCACTGCCGGCGTATCACCAGGCCAATTAATACCATACAATGATTTACCATCTTGGCTGATGACAAAAGTACTACCATCAAGGCCTACGCCAGAATAACCTGCTTTGATTGCTACACCCTTATCATCTTTAAGATCAACGCGCTGCCATGGATTTGATGGATCTGAACCAAGCATGAATTGTGCAAGCGAGCCATCAGCAAGGCAAATTACACCAAAATCATTAAACGAAAGGAATTTTTCTGTAGTTCCTTTGTTGTCGACAATCTGTTCGCCTTCATGATCTTGTAAGCCAAATGCTATACTCTTTGCCTTGCCTGGTATTTTTATAAAACCAATAGGGAACGAAAGCGTATGCGCAAGGTCTGCAGCTTGTAGCATTACTTTATCAAGCTCAGCTTTAGCCGCAGCGGCAACAGCATCTACCTTCTTCTTAGAATCTTCAGCTGCTTGTTTTTTAGCATCTTCTAATGTATCTTTTGCGTCTTGCAACATCTGCTTAGCTTCAGCTTTTTCTGAAGCTAATTGATCACCAAGAGCTTTTTTCTCAGCTTCAAATTGACTCTTTGTGTCGGCAAGTAATTTATCCGCTGCCACTTTGGCCGCTGCTTGCGCTGCTGCATCTTCACTCTTTGCTTTAGCTAAAATAGCGTCAGCATCTGCTTGTGCTTTTGCCAATGCATCTACTTGGGCTTTTTTGAGGTCACTAACTTGCTTAGCATTATCAGATTTTAGTCGTTCGTCTTCAGCCTTAGTTGCTTCAAGTTGCGTTTTTAATTCAGCTTTTTGTTGTTCAAGTTGAGCTTTTTCTGCCGTCAGGGCAATAACTTTTTGCTTTGCAGCTTCAGCGCCAAGAATAACTGCTATTTCATCATTAATCGCTTTGAGGTCATAGCGGCCAGTATCATCAGAAAGCGTCTGATCCTGTACGAGCGAAAAGCGAAATTTTTCAAGAGCCACTCTGCGTTCAACACCATAATGGGTGCGCCCATAACCATCTTCGCCACCCTTGTCTGCAAGAATTTCCCAATAACTACCGCCCCAGCGATTTCCGTGATGCGCCCAAAGGTACACGTCCATACCAACGTTTTTAATCCGTACCAAGTCCATCGTAGAAATCTCACCGGTCTGGCCATCAATAATCGGTTCAAGGACAAACACCGCATCATTCCCTTGCGTCCCACCATGCTCTGGTCTACTAATAATGATTTCACGATGAGTCGCACCCCAGCGCGAAGGATTACCCATCCATAGATATCTAAATGGCGTCAGAAACCCTGCCTTATCTTCTTCGCCACGACCACCATTTACAGCCATAATTTTGATTTTATCA
>CAMATL010000051.1 GCA_945861145.1 candidate division TM6 bacterium GW2011_GWF2_37_49
GAGTTTTAACTCCCGGCGTTCCCGATTACTACGACTCCCATGAATCAAAATGGATCCCGGATCGCCCCTCAATACGATTGCCCTGCAATCACTCCCAGCCGTCCAGGCTGGACTACGACGCGGCACCCCGCCAACGGCTTAGTTCGATACATTTTTCTTACGAAAAACACTCCCAGCAGTCGCTTTAACTAGCTTCCAGGCTTCGCTCAAGAGCTACGCCGGACAGGTTGGCGGGCACGGCAGGATTGCGTTATCAGTGGCTTATTATTGGCAATAATTAGCTGTTTTTAAAACTCGTGATTAATTTGTGTAATTGGTATTAGTAGCATTGTAAGAATAGAGCATTTACCGAAGCAGCAAACCTAACTTGATCGCTTAAAAAAACACAACCCTTGACCTTCCGCACAAATTACTTTTTGCTTAGAGCAACCACAATATTGTGAGGAAGGAGTACACATGGATCATCATTTGCATACTACTGTACTTACCGGCATAGAGCCGAACCAATCAGTAGTTTCGCCAGAAAGCATTCAGTACATTAGTATTGAAAACAAGCAAACGTCATCACACGTCAACAAAATTTCAATTACCATTGATAATGCATACGTTATCAAGCTGCTTGACCTTACTACCAAGCTTTTTTCAATCAAACCGGTTGATGGTTTTCAACGTAAAAATGTCCCTCTTGATTACCTACGACTCTCTCTGAACGAAGAAATTACGCGCAAGTTGCGTGACTTACTTGTCAAACATGTGGTTATTAACAAATTGAGTACGTACTTACAGGCAAATAAGATTGTAGGCTGCAATTATCCGCGCCTAATAGCTATGAATACCCCCGAAGGCGCGCATTGGTCATTTGACTTTGATCTTTCACTTGCGCACGAAATAGAACTCAAGGAGTGGCGTAATTTTTCGTTTAAACAGCCAAAGCGCAAAAAATATAAAGACCTGGATAAACAGGTCGCTAATTTTTTAGAGCATGAAGTTGCTGTAGTTAAAAAGTTAGACTCTGATAAAGTTGAAGAACAAGATTGGGTCTATTCTGAATCGACCCTCTGCGACGCCACGGGTGAAATTTTAGAACCACGCATCACTTCTAACTTCTGGATCAATGTAAAACAGCATGCTGGCATTGATGTGCTTCGCGATTTATTCATCGGCAGGCAAGTAGGTGAAAAATTCGTCACCAATTTGCTCGACATGGACCACACGATGAATGAGTATGAAAATTACCGTTACTATTTTCAAGTAATCATCAAAAACATTGTTAAGGGCGGCCACTTATCACTTGAACTTTTTAAGAGCAACTTCAAGCTAAAAAACAAAAGCGACGTACACAACAAGCTCATGGAAGTTTTTTCGTTTCGCAACGATGAATCCCAACGTCGATCCACCATCGAAGAAGTTTTTCACCTTCTCCTTTCCAAGCACAGATTTGAAGTGCCTAAGCATCTTGTACTGCGCCGGCAGGAAGACCTGCTTTTTTCAATCATGAAGAAGCCAGACTATCAGGTGTACAAAGCACAAGGTGATTTTGAATATCATCTTGAACTCTTGGCTGAAAAACAGCTCAAAGAAGAGATTTTGGTCGACCAGATCTCCTATCAAGAAGGTATCCATGATGAAATAGTCGATGCACAACACTATTTCCATCTATTCGGCAATAAAAAACTGTATGAATTTCTCTATTTCAAGCCGGTAGTTGCCCACCTCGATCAATTCAACGTGCCATTTAACGTTGCACTCCTCCAGCAGACCTTTACCCGCGAAAAAACACTCAACTACATCATCCACGCCATGACCAACTAAAACTGTCAGATAAATTAATAACAATACTATTGATTTTTCAGTCTGAAATTAATTATATTGAATACATGGGAAAAGGAGAGGCGAAATGATGGGAAACGCACGGGCTTAGGCCTAAGCAGAGTACTCTTGCACACACAATGTACTAGTAATGATTTATTGTTACGAGTTACAAGAGCGCGCAATAAGTACGCAGCTTTAATGATCTAATCGATCAAAGTGCTTGATCCACATAGCGTTAGCCGCAATGAAAGTTGCGGCTTTTCCCATTTTTAAGCCCTAACAAAACCTGACAAACCAGCTCAAATTTTGTCTTGCTCTCTAGCAGGATCTTGAGTAGAATAAGTGCCTCGTGGGACTTCTCAAGGCCGCAAGGCCTGTATAAAATCAGGAGCATTAATGTCAGTAACTTATCAACCTAGTAGAATCAAACGCGCACGTAAGCATGGATTTCGCTCACGCATGGCAACCCGCCAAGGCCGCAAAATCATCAATGCACGCCGCGCTGTTGGTCGCAAAAAATTGAGCGTATCATCCGAACGCTAAAATTTTGAAACCAAAATTTAGAGCGCTATTCTCTTTTGCAAAAAAAGAGATAGCGCTTTTTTTCACTCAAGCCTCATATCTAGCCCAAATTCATGGCATCAAACTCTTAATCGAGCGCAATCCTGCTGGCGAACAAGCACCTATCGATCATGGAAAAATTTTAATTATCGTGTCTCGCAAGGTTGGCAAGGCATGCATTCGCAATCGTTTACGCCGCCAAATCCAAGCAGTTTATTATGAACACGACCTAGGGACAGTGCCACTGCGCCTAGCACTCATCACCTACCCGCAAGTTAAAGATCTTTCCTTTGACGAGCTGTCAAATTTCCTTACAAGCACACTCAAGCGAGTTGTTCCCTCAAAAACTTTAGCCCAATGAAATTTCCTTTAAATTTAAGAATGGATCCCGGATCGAAGTCCGGGATGACAAATACAGAAGACATAACATCTTCTTATATTTCAAATTTTCAAAAGAAATCAGAACCTGTTAAAATACCTCAAAACTCAGACTCCTATCCTGTCATCCCGGACACCGATCCGGGATCCAGCGCTCATCCCTCGATCGAGCCGAGGGCAGGCTCTGAGGAGGATCACAGATCCGTCTCGAAGGATATGCGCGAAATAACCAAACAGCTAGCTACCGCGATTATAAATGTTGGCCGGTTACAGCTTGGCTTCTGGGATGCACCAGTCTGCCTATTTGAAGAAACATGCACCCGCTACAGTCGCCGCCAAGTACAAGAACAGGCACTCCCGCTGGCAGTGATTAAAATTGTCTGGCGCGTTATGTGCTGCAATCCTATCAATGGGCTTATACGCCGAATAAGAAGTAAATAATTCTAACCAATTATCAACCACACCGCGCACAGCGCCACATACCCGCCAAATATCCATGCCCGCCGCGTAGCAAATAAATATGCCGCCAGCTTAAGCAGGCCATACGAAACCACACCAGCTACCACCAAATGCACAAGTAAAAGTGGTTGCACCCATGCTGCCGCCTGAGCGGAACACAGCCAAGGTAGCCCTCGTAAAAGTACGGCAGCCAGCACCAATGGATACTGCAACGCAAATGAAAACTCAAGCGAACGGCGCACCGACAAGCCACAAAGTATTGCCACCGTCACCGTCGCCCCCATGCGTGAAATGCCGGGTAAAAATGCAAATGCTTGGGCGATACCCACAATCCAAAGGATGTGCCAAGGGGAGAAATTATTCCACGCTTTCACATCACCGCTCGAAACCCTTCGAGACGCAGCTAGCCGCTGCTCCTCAGGGCGAGCGGGAAAGAAAGATCCGCTCAATTTTGTATAAGAGCGCAAGGAGTTAAAAATCAATTCCTGACATTTTTTACCACCGCCAGCTCTGATGCTTTGATCAACAACAAAGGCCCCCGCTCGCCCTGAGCCTGTCGAAGGGTTGTCCGAGCGGGAATCAAAGGGTCTCGAGCGCACAAACGACACCGCAACCAAAAGCAACGCGGTAACCACAAGTCCCACAGGCCGCAACCAAGCACAATCACCGACAAATTTCAATGCTTGATGAAATCCTTCAGCCACGATGCCACATACAAAAATAAGCCCAATTAATTTACCCATAATCATAAGCAACTGGTGCGTTGACCACGACTGCAGCCGCTCACGCCGCCACACTCGGTGCACCAACATCGCTACCGGCGCCCACCACCCACGCGCAAAAAAAATCGGCACCACCACAAGAAGCGGTACATGTAATAAATAATCAAAGCCTTCAGGAATAATCACCGGCAACCCCCCCTGCAACCGCGCATACCATTGCTGCAACAGCTCAACCTGTGTTGAACTTGAGATTGGCAACATTTCACTCAGTACTTGCACCCACAAAATAAAATAGGTAAACATTAACAGCTCCTTTTAATACAAAATATAGCCTGTCGCGCACCAAAAATATTCCACACCACACAACATTGATAAAACCTGCACGCATGGCCCCAAGCAAGCATATAACGCCGGCTTGCCCTCTTTACAGCACCAAAATTACGTGTATCTTTTCAACTAGACGGTCCTTCTCGCCTGTTAGGCTTGAAGGTTTACAAATAGAACAATATATGATCATGGAGAGTACCACATGCAAAGAACAATCAAAGCGTTAGCTTTTACTCTTTTAGCGCTCAGTGCGCAGCATTTAACGGCCCAAACTAACAAAACTTTTTTATCTACTCGTCCACAAGGCGTGGATAG
>CAMATL010000052.1 GCA_945861145.1 candidate division TM6 bacterium GW2011_GWF2_37_49
ATAATATTGCTCAAGCGCTTGGCCAAACTCATATAATTTTTTAGCTACTTCAGAACTCAGCGATGGCAAGATGGCCTTTTTAGGATCATTTTCTTGAGGCTCCAGTTTACCTGCAGCACTTGGCGCCAAGCGTTCCGTTTTTTCTCTAATCACGGGATACAAGGCTACGTTGCGATCGGGCAACGTAAATGCATAAAAAGTATCCACTGGCACAAGGCTATTCACAACGCCTTCACCATGCCCGTATGCCGCCTGAATCACCGTCACACCACCAGTCTGCCCACATTCAGGATCACGGGTAAACATAACGCCACTGCTAACCAAGAGCCCATCACCCTCTTGCTCGCCGACCATCTGCTGCACAAGCACAGGCACAAATATTTCAGGGTTAAAGAGCGATGGATCTTTTAACACTAGCCGTTGCGATAAAGACTTTTCTCCAAAGTATGAACAAATAACATCGCTCATCGCTTTTAATATTGCTTGATCCTCTGGCTCCACATTGGCAATACTTTCATTGCCCCCAGCATTGGCAATCGTGTCAGAATCTTCCTTGCCGGTACTGCGAACCATCAAGCGCACACGGTCTCTTTTAGCTTGATCAATCAAAGCAGGCAGGTCAGAAGATAATTGGCCTAAATCAAAACCATCACCATCAATTATTACATTGAGCGCTGCAATCAAATCAGCCTTAAACTTCTGGCGAGCGGTTATAAAATCTGGCGAAAATTCTTTTATTTCTTCGCCTTCTACTCGAGGTTGCGCAGCTAGTACTGCTTGCCACCGCTGCGCAATGTCAAATCCATTAGAAGCCGGGAATAAATTGGTTAAAACCGCAATCGAGCTGACGCCACAAAGTGCAGGTACTGAGATTTTTATTGTTGCGCCTGGATTCTTCGCATTAAAATTTACACAAAAGTTCTCTAGCACGATCAAGTTGCTTGTTTTATACCCATACCCTTCATCAACAGCTTGTTGCGTCAAAGCCTCTTTATCAAATGCAGCAATCGCTTCTACTGATGAAGCGGCATCCATTACCTGACAAGGTATAATCGCAAAAGATACGAAGAGTGAAACAAACAGTGCCATCAAGTAATACATAGTCCCCCCAGAATTCAACACATAAATAAGCTCTTAATAAGTGAGTCTATCCATTGTAAGAAACAAGCTAGGTCACATGCAAAAAGCTATAGAATGAGTTTAATCATCACTGATTTAATGAGGCATAATGCATGAATCTTCCAAACACTATGCCATCTTTTTATGTCTACATCTTGCGGTGTGCTGACGAGTCCTACTCTGTTGGGCATACTGATAATGCGGAATCGCTTATCTCGTAGGTGGTTGCGTCCGCGATATGGTGCTCAATTTAGCGCTCAAAGACCTGCTATTGAATTTGCGTTTCATAACGGTATCCTAATTTTTAACTACAGTAATGCAATCTTCGGATCACCTGCAAATACAGCCCGCAAGGCCTTTGCAAACTGCGGTAGAAAAAAGGTACGCCCTTCACACTCTTCCATGGAAGCAAACCAACGATGACCTCGATGCTCATGTGACAACATCACCGTATCTTCAGTCGTTGTAGCACTAAAAATCACCCCGTATACCGGCTGACCCGTGGAATTAGTTACTCGCTGATAAGTATTAAGCACGCCATGCAATACGAATATTTCAATCCCAGTCTCTTCACGCACCTCACGATGCAAACCGGCAAGCCAGGACTCACCCTCTTCTAATCGCCCGCCAGGCAAACACCAGCGCCCTTGAAAGTCTTCCAGTAATAAAATCTTGCGATCCTCGCGCTGTAGCACCACAGCCTGTGAAATTTCTACGCGCGCATGATTTAATCTACGCATTTTTTGTAACCTTAGTAAAAAAATTAGTCATAAAATTCTTTATAAAAGCACTGCCGAAGAGATCTAAAATAGATCTGACTAGCAAAATAACTTTAGCACAACAATCCTGACAGAACATACTCAGGTTATCATACTGAATTTATTTCAGGCACTATCTTGTTTGCAAGCTCCTTATTATAACCATCATATAAATAAAAATTACAGACCGACACAAAAATTACTGCATTGGAAAAAAATATTCTTATCCGCAAAATAGGGCTGCGTTTGCAAAATTTGCTTACCCAGCTATCTTAAAGCCCTTATGCAATTAGAAAATTTAAGTATTATTCAAAGGAATCGCATGAATATCAGTCTCATCCATTGCATTGGTCTTGCGGCAGCTCTTTGTAGTACCATTGCAGCACAAGACAAAGCTAAACCTGCTGCAACAGGGCTACCCACAAATCTTGAGTTAGCAAATATTCTTAAGGACCTACATGCGGCCAATCCGCTACTTCCAGTTCAACAAGACATTGCTGATCTTAAATGCAACGATACCTTTACACAGGAAGAGCTTTTAGCCTTAAGTGAACTAGCGCTCAAAAAAACAACTGAATTCGATGAATTAGAAGAGACGCCGGCATACGCTCAATTACAAGTGTTCATGGACAACACATTAAGCCAACTTAAAGATTATAAAGTCACTGGTGTCGGCTTTGCTAAACACACAGCATATTCACTGTTTTACGGTAAGCAAAATTTTAACACTAATTTTTTACTTAAAAACAGCACCGGGAAAGTATCAACGCGCACATTCAACATAGACTACTCATCAATCGGCCTGCAATCGACCTGTGGTTACCGCCTTGATGCCATTTTTACTATTGGCGCAGATCTCAACCGCCATACTACCAACACACCGCTAAAATTTGGTGTCGGGTTCACCGGCAGCTGGCAGACTCCAATTCCTTCTATCCCGGTAAATCAACTAGGTTTCGTCCATTTTGAGACTTATGCTCCTATCTCACTCGGCTTTACCGTGCTCCCCTTTAAAAATACTGCCGGTTATATGGTCATTGCTCATATGGGTATTAGCCCCGTAGGATTTACTTGTTTCAACCAACGAGCCAATCCTTTTTCACGTTATGCTTTCAATGCAGCACTTGTTTTGAGCGGAGGATCTTTTACCTCACAAGCACAAAATTAAGCTCAAAGCATAAACCGACCTAATACCTGCTCTATATTTTTGATTTAAAAGGATACTTATGAATATTAATATTTTTCGTTTTATTGCTTTTGCCGCCACCCTCTGTTGTTCACCTTTAGCTCAAGCAGCTAACCATTCCGCCAAAGCAAGACCACAGACGCAAGAGATAAGGTTACAAAGAATTCTTAAAGAATTATTTAAAGCCAATAAGGAAGTACCACTACAAAAACAAATCGTTGATTTACGTAATGGTACAGATTTCACCGAAGAAGAGCTTTTATGTATCAGCGAACAAGCACTCAAGGCAATCAAGCCTTATGATGACCTTGGTGCTACTCCTGCATACACTGAACTAAAAACATTCATGCAATCACTGGTCAAAGAGCTCAAGGATTACAACATAAGTGGTGTTGGTTTTGCTGTTCATAGCTCAGCATCTCTTGTCTATGGCCATGAAAAATTCGAAGCTAATATAATTTTCAAAAATACCGATGGCTCACCCTGCAGTCGTGCATTCACTCTAGATTATGAGCAATTAGGTATTCAAGCTGGGCTTCAATATCGTTTTGATATAATCTTCACCGTTGGCGCAGACCTTACTCGATACTCAACCCGCGCACCGCTTAAATTTGATACGGGATTCTTCCTCGTCGCTGGACCATTCTTACAACAAACTGGCATTACCGTTTTACCATTTAAAGATGCTCCTGGTAGCATGGTGAT
>CAMATL010000053.1 GCA_945861145.1 candidate division TM6 bacterium GW2011_GWF2_37_49
CCATGTAAACATTCCTTATTATAATCACCTTGCATGGATCGAAATATCGACAATAGCAAGATGGTTATGGGTTAAACAAATAGACAACAGTGGGGCAAGAGTAGCAAAAATGGGCCAAATTTCAATATTTGAAAAAAGATTGGAGTTTAAGCATCGATAGTGAGAGAGAAATTATAAATGGTGAGTGACGCACTCCTTGAGGGGGGAGTGTCTTGAGGTGGGAGATGATGCTCTTTGATATGTGACAAATTGCAATGGCGGCTCAGTTTTGTTTCAAGTATTGTGACAAAACTAGTCAAGTCCTGAAGGCTTGAGGTGATGCCGACAAGCGTAGTAGTCGGTGCAATGGATTCTGTCATTGATGTTTGTGTGGTTAAGCGCGCAAGTACTACTGTGGGGGGAATAGTTGAGGCAATGGTTGTTAAAAGCGCTGCCGAATCTTTAATGGGACTGCTTGATTGGTAGGCAGCTACGTTTTTATGGGATGTTGCTCTATCGAGGTGGTTTTGGTTTGGAGTGGCAACCAGATTTGATTTTGTTGTATGCATCAACGAAGTACTTATTGAGCCAAGGCTTAGTGTAATCGCAGCAGTACCCATAATCCACCAGGCGGGGTGAAGCTTATTGTAATGAGCAAACATCGTCATATAATTGTCTGCCTTGATAATAGATGGCAGCGCGTCTTGCATTAGCTGCGCTGGTATACTGAGAGGGTTTGTGATGACGCCTTCTGGAATTATCGGTGTGTTTTTAATGCTGATTAAAAATTGAAAAAGCTCGTGGGGAAGTAGAGGGTGTGGAAAGAATTCGCGCGGTAGTAAAAACCAGGCACGTATGCGAGATAATTTTTTTTGAGTACAAAATAAATGCAATCCATGACTGAGGCTAGATGGGTTGGCAATTTTGTTGGGTTGTACTGTATAGGGTGCTAGGTAAAGCTGTTCTTGGTCTGTAATGCCTTGTTTGGTTACTCGTGAAAAAATGATCTGGTCCCTGCCTAATTGTATAATCCAAAGGGGTGGTGGTGAAAAAAAATGATGAAAACGAGCTGGTATATTCATGATAATTTTTCTTAAATAGCTCTGTCTGAGGATTATGGTAATAGTGGAAAGCGTTGTAACAAATTTGAATCTACTGTTGTAATTTGTTGTTCCAGTTGGTCATTTGTCAATAATCCCTCTTTGGCTCCCAAAAAGCGTAGTACTGAAGCGCTGTTAATGACGCCTCTTCGTAGTGAATTTTCAATTGAGTGGCCCTGGATCAAGCTGCCAGTAAAACAAGAACCAAATGCATCGCCAGCACCTACTGTATCAACTACTTCAGTTTTAATGCTTGGGTGAAAAAGAATTTCTTCATTGGTTGCGACGTACACGCCGTTTGCGCCATTGGTGATGACTACAATTTCGGGCCCCATAGTTAATACTTCTTTAAAAAATTGCTGCATGCTGAAATATAAATTGTTATAAGCAATCGGATTATTAAGTAGATAAGGGCTGCAGTTACTAACTGCAGCAGTCTCATGTGGTTGTTGAGTTTTAAGTGCATGTTTATAGGAATCATTACTCTCTATAAGAGAGATCATAAAAGTGTGAGCTTCGGAGCTATTTAAGATAAGAATTTTAACATGTTTAAGTGCGAGCTTAAGGCCAGCAGCTCCCTTCGCTAGTTGGCTAGATCCGGGATTAATAGCTATGGGGATATTGAAATTTTGTGCACAGGCGATGAGTGATGGCAGTATCGTTGCAGATTCATTGCTTAAAGAGGTGATATATAATAAATCAGCCATATTAAGCTCGTCGCACACGAGCGGTGTAAGATCAAGATGATTGTTTGCCCCACGGAATGCAAAGATGGTACGTTCGCCTTGCAATGAATTAATAATAAATGATTTACCTGTTTCATAGGTATTTGATCGGCGTAAAAGATTGGTCTTAATGCCAAATTTATGTAAAGAATCAAGAACGAAATCGCCAACGTGATCAAGGCCTATTTTGCAAAAAGTAGTAACATCAAAACCTTGCTGTTTAAAAGAAACTGCAGAATTGGTTGCTCCACCACCCGTGATGTAAGAGATGCTGTCGACTTCAATTTTTTCACCAGATTCAAACAGCATGTAATGTTCTGCCACATTACGCTTGGCGATGGTTATAGAATCAGCGCCCTGGTAACTTAAAAACACATCCTGTGTAGCACCACCGATGGTTATAACATGCATATCTATCTCCTTTTTAAATTGGTCAACACTCATCAGGCACATATCTTACAGAAGGTAATAATAATAAATCCTCTAAATATTGTGGCGTTTTTTTTTTACCACATATTTTGTTATGATGCACGATTTTTTTGAGCTTCTGCTGCTAATGCTGCAAAGGTGAGATTGAATTATTTTTATACTTACAAGCTAGTAGGATGCAGTTATAGTTATGAATTCAGAGTTAAATAACAGAATTAACAAAAGCCTTCTATTATACGTGGTAAAAAACATGGTCAAATTAATGGGCTTGATTTATGCCATATGCTGTAATAATGAAAGTGTTTTGTAGGGGGATTTTGATTTTTATTTAGCCCTAGGTTTTTTATGGAGAGTCAGGTGATGTTTTTAATATTCGTAAATAGATTTTTGATGGTATGAGGGTTTAAGTGGCCTAAATTATTAAGATAGAATGAGCCAATTAGCATTTCTTTTTATGCACTTCTGGGTTAAATGTGCGATGCTAACAAAAAGCTTTTAAAGTTAATTTAACCTGAATTCATACATTTTTTTAAAAAAAGCAGCATTAGAAGAATTATGAAAAACTTGTACAATAAGCGATTGGATCGATTATCAGAAGGCTTTATTGTTCAGGTGGAAAACTTTTTTAAATAAAAAAATAACATTTTTCAAAATAATGGTTGAAATATGAAATTAGAACACCTATAATACCTTCACTTCTTTGAGATAACGCGATGCAAAACGCAGGTAGCCAAGCCAGCAAGTAAGACGATTCAGTCTTGCAAATGGGTGAGCTGTACAAGTAAGAATGAAGCAAGAAAAAAAGATTTAAAAAATCAAAAATAAGACTTGCGGTAAGTAAATAAAACCTGTAGAATTTGCGTCAAGTTGATCCTTGAAAAACACGATGTGAAACGCAGGTGACCAAGCAAGCAAATAAGACGACTCAGTCTTGTAAGCAAGCGAGGTTAGCAAGAGAAAATAAAGCAAGAAAAAAAGATTTAAAAAATCAAAATAAGTCTTGCGGTAAGTAAAAAAAACCTGTAGAATTTTGCATCGAGTTGAGCGTTGCGAAACGCGACAAGAAACGAAGAAAAAAAATTAAGTCTTTGAAATATACGTTGATACGTAATTAAAAAATTACGTGAGTGTGAAGACTCTTTAAATTTTGATACGGAGAGTTTGATTCTGGCTCAGAATAAACGCTGGCGGCGTGCCTAACACATGCAAGTCGAACGCGAAC
>CAMATL010000054.1 GCA_945861145.1 candidate division TM6 bacterium GW2011_GWF2_37_49
TCTATGTTGTTGTTTTGCTGGTCTTCTATTCTGGGTATCATCGCAAGTTCCAGATAAAGCTGCTGCTTATAAAATGTGCGCTACTGGTGCAGCTGTTTGTACATTAGGTACGTCTTTCTGTGCTAAGTGTTGTCTTATCAATAAACAAAAAAAAGACTAGGGGGTCTTATGAATGCTGTAATGGATAGAATTTTCCTATTTTTCTTTACTGCTTTTATTGCCACCGTTGCAACAGCGTCAGTTGTAGTAGCAAGAATTCCTACTACTCCAACAGCGAGTGTTGTTGGTAGCGTTGCAATTGATAGCAGGCTTGAAGAGAAAGCTTCGTTGTCTAATAAAGGCGTAGCTATAGTCGAAGATGATGATGATACCCTTAGCAATAGAGGTAAGAGTGTATCTGTAGATGATTTAATAGCCGAAGACCCAATAATTAACAATAATGTGAAGATTGACATTAATCCTATTGCTGCCGCGCAAGCGCTAGTTGTACTGACACCAGAGCAATTTAAAGCACTGATCAGTGCGGCAATTAACGAAGGCTTGAAGCCATTGCCTGCAAAAGCTAAGCCGCTTTGGCGACAAATGGTGTCATTGATCATTAGTGGTATAAAATTACCACACCAAATGATGATGATGATTCCTGGCGGATCAATGATTGAAAATCTCGCTATATTGTATCTGATTGTTACTTATAAGCCTGAATTGATTACGTGGACTATTGAACATATGGTTAAATTGTGTCCTAGTCTAGTAAAATTATTAGCTAACTTGAGTACACAAATTGTGACTGGCGCTGCAGCTGCGAGTGTCGACGCAGTTCTACCTAAATTATCACCAGCGACTGTCGCTTGGGCTGACTACATAGTGCCATCATATGTTGAAAGTTTTGCAAAATCGTGGGGCTTTTAATTAGCCCATAACTAGTTTAGATATTCTAAGAAGCGCCTCGGATTATTCCGGGGCGCTTCTTTCTAGTAAAAAATAAAAAATAGGATAATATGATCTTCTCTGTTCCGGAAAAACCGTAAAAAACAATTAAAAATTGAAAAAAAAGGGTGTTTGATGGCGTTTACGATTGAAGATACCAAAGCAAAAGTTCTTACTATAATCGCTGATAAACTCAATTTGCCTAAAGAAAACATAGCTGTAACGGCTGCGTTTAAAGATCTTGGGGCTGATTCTCTTGATATCGTTGAGATTATCATGAGTTTTGAAGAGGCTTTTGGCATTGAGATCAAAGATGAAGATGCTGAACAAATCAAGACCGTTGATAATGCAATCACTCATATCCATGAAATTCGCGTAAAATAAACAGTTTTTGACTGTGCATCTGCGCAGTCTCATTTCGATTAAGTTAATAATTTTTATAAAAAATATGCTCCTGATTACGTCGTCCCCGACTTGATCGGGGATCCAGGCTATATATAAAAACGTCTCTTAGTCGAGAAGATTGGAAGTTTTTGGAAAAATTCTATGTGTGCATAATGTCTTCACAGAAGAATGGGACTTTATACATAGGTGTTACCAACGGCCTACAAAGACGTGTATTTGAACATAAAAATAAGCTTATATCCCGGTTTACAGCAAAATATGCCTTAAATCATTTAGTCTACTATGAAGTCTTTGATTCCATACTCGTTGCTATTGATCGAGAAAAACAACTAAAGCAATGGAATAGGAATTGGAAGTTAAGCCTCATAGAGAAATCGAATCCTTGTTGGAAAGATTTGAGTGAAGAGTCTTTATCAGCGGAAGATTTTCTTTTGGAGCCTGGATCCCCGATCAAGTCGGGGACGACGGAATGAGAAGTACAAGCTTTTTTGTGGAGAATTAGGTTGAAGAAATTTGAAGGCCTAGTTCAGTCCAGTCAGGACCATTGGGGAAATAAACGTTTTGGGGTTATGGGGAGCAATGAAACATACTAATTTTAACGCGCTACTGCAGAAGATGCCGGCGGAGCTGCGTAAGAAATTTGATGCCATGTCATTTGAGATGGTAGACGAAGCAGCAAAGCGTTTTGTGCACACGGTTGGCTTACGCTTTAAATCGGGTGATTGGCTTAATGATTATCTGCCGCCACAGGTATTGTTAGACGGGGATGTTTCAAAATTTGCCATGCATGATCCCATGCATGACACCACACACTTTACCCCATTTGTTGAAAAAATTCGTGTGCCGCAGGGCAGTAAAATTTGTATTATTGGTGATGTTCATGGTGATCTAGGCTATCTGGTTGAGGTCTTAGCCGAGCTGCAACGGCTGGGCTATCTTGATGAAGATTATCGATTGATTGATCCGACCGTGTATATTGCCTTTGCAGGCGATTATACGAATCGTAACCACCATAGCGTTGAAGTGATGCTGACGCTGTTTTATTTATACCGCCACAATTTGGGGCGGGTTTTTTTATTGCGGGGCAATCACGAATATGCGATTAGTGTCCGGGTTGTGTACGAAATGTACCAAGCCGTTATCAGTGATCGTTCGGATGAGCCATCACGCAATTCGCATGGGCTGAAAGATTCATTTATTGCTGAGATGAGCCGTAAGTTTTCACTCTATCGCTTTCCTGATCTTCTGTACTGGTTTGATTTTTTGCCCATGGGCTTGTATGTCGGCTGTTATGATGATAAAGCGAATCAATTTGACTATCTTAATGTTTGTCACGGTGGCATTGAGCCAGGATATTCATCAGCGGCTTTTCTGGCTAGTGAGGCCCGTTTTGAGCGTTTTAAGGCGCTTGATCGTTATAAGGCAATGGAGCAGCTTATTGCTGACAACGTAATCCCAAATGCTAAAAATCGCCTAAAATTTGTTTTTGATAGCTTAACGAAGCGTGGCCTTACGCAATTTGCAGCCTCCTTTGTCGAGGATGGTCACATCGTTAATCTTGAGCATCGCCATAACCCACGTCAGCTACGCTTGGGTATGCAGTGGAACAGTTTTTTAACTGAGTCTAACGAAAATATTGCCATAGCGAGCTCACACAATCATCGTAATATTTTATTTGGTCAAGATTTAACCAACTACTTTTTTGCTCAAGCAAGCGCGCCAGGGCATCAAATTGTTAGTATGGTTCGTGGTCATCAGCACCTGGACGATGCTGACGCACCAATGGGGCTCAATTCGCCTATGCTTAACCAGCTGCGCGAGCAGCAGGGCATTGTTCGGCAATGGGATGGAGCTGTGTACACCATGGGCGACGGCGGATCGGCCACGGGTTGGCAGTCATTTCTGATTGTTACAACTGGCAAATCATTACCAGAGTGGCAAAGTACACACTATTTCAGAAAAGACATAGAAGCGCCTTTTGAGCAAAAAACAACTGTTTTTGTAGTGAGATAGGGCTAAGAGCCTTTTTC
>CAMATL010000055.1 GCA_945861145.1 candidate division TM6 bacterium GW2011_GWF2_37_49
GCAATTTTGAAATTGTTTTTGTCGGTGAAGCTGAAAAATTTACCAGCTTTTGCCGCATCGGTTGATTGTTCATAAAATGCTGTTGCTTGAAACGCACCACCAAAACCAGGGTTGTCTTGATTGGCTGCACTAAAAAAAGTGCCAAGCGTCATAGGCATATTGGAAAGATGTGGACGAGCAGTGTAAAACAAGCGGTTATTTGTATCGGCAAACGCCATGCCTTGTACGGCTACAAGCGAAAGCGCCAGAACACGTTTCATAATGTGCTTCATGAATATAGTCCTTTCTCTTTTTTTTTCTTTATCAATGCACGATGACATTGCTCAATCAGTTTCGATATGACGATTTTAAGATCAATCATTTTTATAAATTTGACAACTAGAAAGTCAATATTTTTGAAGGCACCATAATCATGATCCCTCAAGCAAAAATCAAAATATTGGGCATCATCAGCCGCCGCAAGTAAAAGCTTGCGCATCAGCGGGATAAAAACAAACAACGGCACTTGTTCAAAAAAAGCACCGTCTCGTAGATTGCCAATCGCCCAAAAATCAACATGTGTAGGATCTTGTTCATGATGAGAGTCGGGATTGCCGCCACCATTTTTTAATCGATGCATGCTTCGTGATGATAAATCTTTTAGTGCACCAAAATATGATCTTTTATCAATCTTCTTTTTTTGATCGTCACATCGCTGACAAAAATCAACCGGCATGCGATTATTCATCCAATGGCTAGTTTTGGAAGCGCTTTGGATCCCGTATCGAGGGTTGATCCGGAATCCAGCGCATGATTAATTTGTATAATTGAACTTAGCATTACTAAGTATCGTAAAATCAAAAATATCAAATTGTTTTTTTTCATAATTCCAATTAACGAAAAGAGGTTGCTGTTGCCAGATTAAATCGCTAATTTTTAGGCGAATGGCTGTTACTTTCTCATTGCTCGATTGTTCTAGGGTTTCTATTGTGCCTATTTTTTGATCTCGATCTGAGACTTCTGATTCAAAAAAAATCTTTGTTGCATCAGAAGAAAAAAAATCGAATCCTTGCTTGGTTGGCGTGCACGTAACAAAATTTTTATCATAGTATGGAGCAATGGCATTAAACCATTTGCTAGGCTTGACGATATTGCTATCGCGTTGTGTTATTGATAAAGCAGCGTCAAAGTAAATATCTTTTTCTCGATTATTAAATAAAATCCAAAAAAGCTGTGGACCGGGAGTGCCATCGCTTGGTTGTGTTAAAAAGCAGAGTGGCCTTTGTGCAACCTCAGAGATAAGGCAGAGCTTATCCACCGCTTTGTGCATGGTCTGTAATTTTTGTTCGCGCGCTTGAAAGGCCGTAAAGGTAAAAAATGCGAGTCCGCCAACAAAGCAAGTGGAGGCAATTTTAAGTAAAAATTTAATGTTGTGGTGGAGCTGGCTGGTTATAAAAAGAGTTGCAAACCCAGCAAGAAAAAAAGGCATGCTTTCGTAGATATAACGAGGGCTGTAAAAACTTATGAGGCCAGGCCAAAGCATTAAAATTCCACTGATAAAAAAACAACTAACTAATAATTTTTGTCGGCACAAAAAGAAAGTGTAGCAAAGCAGCGATAACAGGGGAATGAGAAGGATTATTTTAAATAATTTATTGCCCCACGGGAGCCATGAAACAAACAGTAAGTCATAAAAAAAAATTAAAAATTCCTGAGATTTTATTGCAACAAAATTGCCTTTTGCTGCATAGGGAAGAAAGGTTCCATTTGGTGCTATTTGGCTTAATGGGTAAAGCCATAAACGCAAACCAATAAATCCAAGACCAATAAAACCAAAGGCACAACAGAGTTTAATAATGAATAACCAATCGGGCTTTTTGTTGTTTGCGTATGCGTTTGCTACAAGAAGGATGCCTATGACGCCAGGGAGAACAATGGTAGTTTCGCGCGTGAGCAACGATAAAGCGTAACATCCTAGCGCAGAGAAAAGCACTGCAAAGCTATTTTTTTTCAAATAGCTTTGCAGTGCTAAGGCAATGCAAAGCACAAGTACAACATTAACGTAGTAATGAAAATTAACTGTGGCCCCAAAGCGATAAGCGATCTGAGGGTGAAATGCGAATAAAAATGCCGCCAAGCCAGCTGTCCATTGGCTAGCATATTGCGCTATAAGATAGAATAGAAGGCCTGCTGCTAGTGCGTGCGCGGTGATGTTGCATAAAAAATAACCATAACCATTGGTGCCAAATAACCAAAATTGTAGAGCTAAGTAAATGCAATAAAGTGGGCGGTAGTAGGCACCTAAAAAATCAGGCTTGCTGTATACGTAGCCACCGGGGTTGCCGACTCCTTGATTCGTATGGCCATCACAAAAAAAATAAAATAAATCGGACCATGTTTTGGTTTTATAACCGAGAAAAATGCCATGAAAATCGTCTCCCGTAAACCACCAGTGGGTAAAGGGGATGCCGAAGCAGGTAATAATAAATAGAATAATAATGACCGTAGAAATTAGAATAATATTGTTTTTTGAGCTGTGGCGATTCAATATTGATATCATTTTATTTCTCAACATTAATTTGATCAAATTGATGTGTTTGCATATTCCATAGTAACAGCGTTTTATCCCTTATCGCTTGATGTAAGTCGAATCGAATTTTATAAATTCTTTCTTTATTTGAACTTTGTTCAAGAATTGATATTTTGCCAAGCCACTCTAAATCAATAAGCGCATCAGGCTTAAACCATACACTGTTTGGTGAGGTGGATGAGAGGAATAGCTGGTTGTTAATGCATTTGCCAACTAATGGTTTGATCGGTGTTCCATCTTGAACGGTGTAGCAATATAAAGCATTTTGAATGTTGGCTTTATCTTCCCCTTTAAATAGTTTGTGACTCATTGCATGAGCCATTCCCATGACGCGAGATGGGCAGCCTAGAAGGATAAAATTGTCATTTCGTTTGCTAAGAGCAGCTATTTGATGACGTATTTTTTGCTCGCCGCCCGTAGCGGCAGACCAGGCTTTGAGGGTGGGGAGGGTTATTGCTGCTTGCACTGCAACATATAAGCCAAACAATACAAGTGTCATAATTTTTGTAATCCGTTTTTTCATAAGCGGATGAAATAACAGTCCCATAAAGATACTGAGACAAAAGACTGGAAGATATAAGTAGCGGCTGCTGTGGAAAAAAATAATAGAGGGCCAACTAAGCAGTATAGTTGCTGCTGCAAGGACAAGGAGCTCTTTTTTTTGAGAACTCTTTTTCCATAAGAGAAACAGTCCCAACGCGATACCTAGCAGAATACCTATTTTTAAGAGCATGAATCCGCAAGGGAT
>CAMATL010000056.1 GCA_945861145.1 candidate division TM6 bacterium GW2011_GWF2_37_49
GCTAAAAGACTTTTAGCGCTACCGTCTAACGCTTTATAGCATGTCGTCAATATGGCTACATTAATTATAGCCACCGGTAAGACCAAAACAAAAATCGTCCCAATTAACGCTTTAGTCCAATTTTGTGAGTTTGTGAACATACTCCCTCCTTTACAAATCCTTAAACCAAACCAGATTTTAACGCCACATCAGCTGCCATTTACGTCTTGCAGATTCATACTTCCATTTGCATCTTTGGGCAAGCTTATAGATTAGCGTAGGCGATTTAGTAAGTTGAGGATTTTTTTCGATAACATCATCATGCAAGTGCTCATATTTGGCACCAGTATTAGTCAAATCGGTAAACTCTTTTTTTTCCCAAAACCCTATATTATGTTCGCGCAAGTCATAGTAAACGCCTTCCCATTTTTTGAAATAACGATCACGATCCGCATTAAAGCGCTCATAGTTAGTTGATCGTACATCAAGGTTGGCATGAGGGTAATGCTCAACATAAGACTCAGGGCAAGCAACTACTTCGTAACCTTTTTGCCACAACCTCAGGCATAGGTCTGAGTCGCCATTATAGAAAAAAAAGTCTTCATCAATAAAATCAACCGCTTCAAGCGCTGAACGTAAATAAAGGCCATGATTTACATAAAGCATGCCGCCGAGCGAATGCCCTACTTGATAATAATCATTACGCGACCAGTCTCTAAAATAAAAAGCCCCCGCCCCAATTTTTTTACCTTGAGCTTGCAGCGCCTCAATATGAGCTAACCCATTTTTAACAGCGCCAGGTATTAAAAGGCTATCATCAGAAAGCATGCACACATACTCACCTTGGGCACACTTGAAGCCAAGATTCATAAAATAACCCCATGACCGGCGTTCTATTTTTTTACCAAGCCACTCACCACGATTATGCTGAACCATGGTGATAATGTCTTTCTGTTGAGTAAGCCACGCAACCGAACCATCATCAGATCCACCATCAATCACAAAAATCTCATGTGATAGCTCTGCGGCCTCTTGACGAATCGATTCAATCGTTAATTTTAAATACGGTAAGCGGTTGTAAGAACCGAGGACAAAAGAAATTTTTTTATTGTGCTTCATTAAATATTTCTCTACTTTTTTAGAGTGTTTCTTCTTTAGACGTTACTTCAAGATTAGCATCATTGACCAGAATACAATAAAAAAATCTATGCCCTAAGGAGAGTTGTCATGGATCCTCAGCAAACACAATCTAACGTTATCCCCTCATGTAAAAGTGTAATTTTTGATTGGAACGAAAAAGAATTCGAGCTTTTGGTAAATTCCTGCAACAGGGATGAGGGCGTTGCACTCACACTAAAATATCTAGCGTCAGTAAAAAAAGATGTGAAAATTTTAGAAGCTGGTTGCGGCTTAGGACGTGTTGTTAAATACTTACAAGATCGAGGCTACTCAAAAGCAAAAGGCATTGAAATTAGTGATAAGAGCGTAAGCTTTCTCAACACATTTCACCCTGAGCTCGATGTAGAAGTGGGAGATGTTTTAAACCTTAAATATCCAGATAATTCTTTTGATGTTGTTTTAAGTTATGGTGTTGTAGAACATTTCCCAGCCGGCCCGCAACTTCCTTTAAAAGAAATGCAGCGCGTTCTCAAGCCTGGCGGATTTGGCATTATTACCGTACCGAGCTTCAATGCTATGCGAAAAATTCAATATTTTTGGCAACAAATCAATCCAAAAAATAATTCATTCATTCGTAGAATTTTTGGAAAAAAGAAATTTCTTTTTAATAAAAAAGTACATTCGTTTTATGTTTGCCCTCAGCTTGGTAATTTTTATGAATACCGCTTCAGCAAAAAACAATTTGAAGATTTATGCAAGGACGCAGGCTTTCAGATAATTGAAAGCACCCCTACTTCGCGCCTCGATGGTATGTTACATGTTTTTGGGCATAAATTTGCACGTTATGAGAATATGGAGATGCTTTTAACACCAATCGGAAAAATTATTCATTGGTTCTGCTCGAAAATACCATTTTTCCATAACCATATGCATGCTTGTGTGGTAAAGAAAAAATAAAAACTACTTTAATTCTTAGTAAGAAAGTTTTGCCACTAACGAGGTTTCTTAGCAAAGTCTAACGTAGAAATCTTGTACCAATCAAGATATTCGCTGACTTGCCTATGAAAATCAAACCGACCTACAGCATCACGCCGGGCGTTTGCACCAAGCTGCGCCCGAAGCGGAATATCCAAAATAAATTTATCAAGCCAATGAGCAAGCCCTTCTGCATCGCCACGCTTAACTAAAGCTCCAGTAGCTTTATCAATAAAACATTCTTCTACTGGTTGCATAAAGGCTTCAATTTGCCCAAGCTTGCTCAAGCTTTTAATTTGCTCGGTAATACCATCAACTGCTGTCGCAATCACAGGTAACCCACACGCCAAAGCCTCAAGAATAACTGTAGGAAAGGTATCAGCCTTAGTCGCGTGAACATACACATCAGCCGCTCTATAAAAATCAACTACCTGATCTAAATTATCAGTGTGTGGCACAAAGGTTATGGGAACATGCCCAGCATATTCTTGCGGACTTTCATCACCAAAACAAATAAGGCGAACTTTTGCATGAGGTAATTTCGCAGATAATACTTCAAAAGCTCGCTTCAACGTCGCAAAATCTTTCCAAATATTATTGCGTACTGAATTTGCTACAAAGAGCGCTATAAATTCATCACCATCTAAGCCTATTTTTTGCCTTGCCGCAGCCTTATCGCTAGGAGAAAAACGATCAAGATCTACACCATTATGAATTACCTTTTGCTCGACTATGCCAGGCTGCAACATCGAAGCTTCGACTTTATTCATCAACCACTTACATGGCGTTACAACATAGAGTTTAGACCGAGCGTAAAGCTGCTGCTTCAGCAGCCAATTTTGTGCAGTATTATCTTTGCGCACGGCAGGATACAATGAAAGATCTGGGCATTTTCCACAGCCAATTTCCCAGCGACTACAAGTAACAGAATAAGCACAATGCCCACTCAAAAGCCATGTATCATGCAGCGTCAAAATAGTCGGAATTTTTTGTGAAAATTCAGGCAACAGCCTGAGATCGAAATATTTACTGTGAAGATTATGTGCATGCAGGATATCTGGCATACTTGGTACAAGCTCAAGCA
>CAMATL010000057.1 GCA_945861145.1 candidate division TM6 bacterium GW2011_GWF2_37_49
CTTGCCCACACAGAGGACTGCAAAACGCAGCAAGACTTAATCCTGCAAGTATCATTAGTCGATTAAACATATTTATACACCCTTTAATAATAACCTTTTAAATCCAACAAAATTTATACTTTTCAGACAAAATCTAAAAAGCGAAATTAAGTATGGCAAGTGGATAAAAACAGTCAACCGGATTCATAACAGGAAGCATAGCAACGTCTAATCAAACAATCATTTTGTTCCGGGCTGAAACTAATTATTGTTTTTAGTAAAGTTAACCATAAGCCCAACCATACAACAATACGCTATTAAGGCGGTACCTCCGTAACTTACAAACGGCAGCCCAAGACCCTTTGTAGGTAAAAGCCCTAAAGTAACCATAAAATTAATGACGGCCTGAAGCGTGATAAAAACAACAAACGCCATTGACGTAAAAAAAGCAAAAGAGTCTTGCAGTCGCGTTACAACTCGAAAACCATAGAAACAGAGGGCAAGAAACATAGTTACAAGAAGAAAAGATCCTGCAAGTCCTATCTCTTCAGCAACGATAGAAAATATAAAATCAGTGTGCTGCATAGGCAGATAGAAAAATTTTTGCTTGGATTGCCCGACGCCAAGGCCCCATAGCCCACCAGATCCAATCGCAATAAGCGACTGTATGATCTGAAACCCTCGTCCTTGAGGATCTGACCAAGGATCAAGAAAGACTAAAATCCTCTGAAGTCGATATGATTTGGTAAAAATTAAAAAAAGTGCCGCAGGCAGCGCAAGCAGTGCCGTTACCAGCAAGTGCCGATAGTTAAATTCGGCAACAAAAAACATAGCAAAAGCCGTACAAAAAATAGTCACTACGGAACCAAAATCTGGCTGCAACAAAAGGAGTAAAGACACGGCCCCAAGAACCATAAGGCAAGGTAGATATGTGGCAGTAAATGATTTGAGACGATTTTGTTTGCGGGAAAAAATAAGCCCAAGATAGATAAAAAGCATTAATTTCAAAAATTCGCTGGGCTGAAATGAGACGCCCATCAACGAAAACCAACGATTTGAACCATGCACACGCAAGGCAAAAAAAGGTACGAGCGTCAAGGCGGTAACACCCATCGCACCCAAAAAAAGGTAACTTGCTCGCCGTTTAAGCCATTCAAGCGGGATTAAGCGAAAAAGAGCAAACCCAACCACCCCAACACCAAGATATACAAGCTGCCTATGCAAAAAATATGCAGCATTGCCGTATCGTTCAAGCGCAAAAATAGAACTTGAGGAGTAAATAAACATGAGTCCAAATAAAATTAAGATACTCACAATGCTGACAAACATACGAATATCGCGGGTCAGCTCGCGTTCTTCTACCATTTACTACCTCTCTTTTTTTTGCGCTATGCACGCAGGCCCGTTACCAACTCCTTAAAACAGTTTCCTCGGTGTTCATAATTTTTAAAAAGATCAAAGCTTGCCCCACCAGGTGAAAAAAGTACTGCATCACCAGGCAAAACTATTGCCATTATCTTACGCAAAGCATCTTCAAGAGAACAAACTGTCAACTCAGCACCCAACGCAGGCGCTTCTTTGCCAAAAGCAACAATTGTAGTCACAGCTGGTACAAGCTTGAGCATAGGGACAAAATCACTGCGATCAACACCCTTGCCAAGACCACCAACAATGACATGTACTCGTTTATAGGTACGTGCCAGTTGCCGCGCTGCAGCCAGCGTAGACTCTTTTACCGTTGATTTTGAATCATTATAAAAATCTATTTCCATAGCACGACGTACAAACTCAAGTCGATGATGTTGGTCATCCGGGTTGTACAGTTCTTGATGCTCCTGCAAATCTTGTACCAACCAAGCACAATCGCTACCCGCCGCATCAAGTGCCGCAAAAATAACAGCCCAGTTGTCCCCAAAAGTACAAGGGGGAAGGTGAGACACCGCCAAAAGCGGCTGCACACTCACAATTGCGCCATCAATAATGCCATATTTACCGAGTAAACCATCATGCACCATAAAAGCGGTCCATGCTTTACAAGGCACTCGATCAATAAATTGTTGCGTTAAAGGAGCTGCTCCTGCCACTACCAACGCGCTCTTAAGCTGCGCAAGCAAACCAATTGTTAGATCATACGTATTTTCATCAAAAAGCTGTGTCCCTAAAATTGTTATTGCGCTAGCTGATTGCTGCTTAAACAACAACGACTTAGCTTCAAAATAACCAGCGATAGTCAGATGGCGATCCAAATGATTTGGGTACAAATTTGTCCATACCGCTACTGTGGGTGCAAAGGCATGACTACGCTCAAGCTGAAAACTAGATAGCTCCAAAACAGCCCAGGCGGCTACCACTGCATCATCAAGTAAATCAAGCATACCTATTCCAACATTGCCTCCAAGTACAACATTGCCAGCTCGTTGTAGCTTGGCTCGCTCACGCTTCAGTAGCTGGTAAATAAGCTTGGTTACCGTCGTTTTACCCAGGCTACCGGTAATACCGATACTCTTGCCTGCAAAACAATGCTGAAATAAATCTAACTCGCAAAAGGCTTTCCCAGTAAGATCCCCCGCCGAAACAAGGCTCACGCCAGGGCTGACCAATGCCTTATCAACCTGTGCAAAAAATGATGGTAACGAACAGCTGGCAGCCAGCCGCCACTCAATACCATGCTTAGCAAATAAAGCCGCATGTTCAACAGGTTGCTCTTTTTGATCCCAGATAACAAAGCGAACAGGTTCATCTGCCGTCAAGCCTAAAAATTTATTAATCCTCGCAGGGTATTTAATAAAAAATTTAAGCCCCGCTAAGCCGACAACGCCAAAACCTACAATACCTATTGTGTACATATTTTTTCTACGTAATGAGCAGCAATGCTGCGTGGTTGTTATTTTGAATAAACGACTACCAACGATCGTTGGCAAAAAACACCGAAAGAGTTATTCACAGAGAATTTTAGACAGAAGTCTAACAGAAAAAGGCACACAACTTTCGTTGCGTGCCTTTGCATTCTAGCTTTAGCGTAAGCGAGGATTAGAAACGCTTACGAAATCCGCCGGTGCTGCTGCTGCTGCTGCT